>CAJUBC010000016.1 GCA_910584545.1 uncultured Muribaculaceae bacterium
GTATAAAGCATGATAAACTTATTTTCAGAAATTATGATTATTTTTGCATTCAATAGAAGATAGATTAGTTATGAGCGACAACAATGAGATAATCATATACCAGAGCGAGGATGGCGAAACCCGCATCGATGTAAAGTTTACCGGGGAGACTGTTTGGCTTTCCCAGCAGCAGCTTTGCGAGCTATACAATACAAGCAAGGCTAATGTGAGTGAGCATATCAAGCATATATTTGAGGATGGCGAGCTTGATGATGAGTCAGTTGTTCGGAAATTCCGAACAACTGCCACTGATGGGAAGTCCTACAACGTGACTTATTATAATCTCGATATGATTATCTCTTTGGGATATCGTATCCGGTCGGTGATTGCGACGCACTTCCGCAAGTGGGCTACGGAACGGCTGAAGGAGTATATTATCAAGGGATTCACTATGGATGATGAACGGCTGAAGGGTAACGGAGGCGGCGCCTACTGGCATGAATTGCTTGACAGGATACGCGACATTCGCTCGTCGGAGAAAGTGATGTATCGGCAAGTGCTCGATCTGTATGCAACGGCTGTTGACTATGACCCGCGTTCCGAGATTTCTGTAGAGTTTTTTAAGATTGTACAGAACAAGCTTCACTTCGCTGCTCACGGCAATACGGCTGCCGAGGTCATTTTCAAGCGCGCTGATGCTGATGCTCCAATGATGGGACTTACTTCTTTCAAAGGGGATTACCCTACACTCCGAGATGCGCAAATTGCCAAGAATTATCTCAGCGAGAATGAGCTGAAGATTCTCAACAATCTTGTTTCCGGATACTTCGATTTTGCCGAGATTCAGGCAATGAAACGTCGCCCGATGTATATGGATGACTATGTACGGCAACTCGACACGATTCTGTCCTCTTCAGGCGAGGCTTTTCTCAACGGTCCCGGTTCTGTCAGCGATCAGCAGGCGATGGATAAAGCTCGCGAAGAGTATCGTAAATTTCAGGTAAGAGAACTGTCACCGGTAGAACGAGCTTACCTCGACACTATCAAGACGCTCAATGCGAAAACTAAGAATAAAGGAATGAGTTGAGACCGACCATAATATTACAGGAAGGCCGGTCCAGAAAGAGATGAACTGGTCACAATTTGCGACCAGTTCAATAATATCTGCGGCTTACTCGACGATGAGGGAATTCACCTCATCTTACCTTGATGGTGGAGATGATGCCGTTTGCGGTGGTGAGTCTTACCAGCGAGACACCGCCCGACTGGGTGCCTATCTCCAGATAGTCGGTTCCTTCGAGGGTGTATATCCTCGAGCCTGAGACGCTGTATACGTCTACCCTGAACTTGCCGGGGCAGCGCGCCATCACCATCCCGTTTTCAAACACAAGGGATGAATCGTCATTGTTTACCCTCGTTATCTGCGATAACCCGCTGTAATCCCGTCTGAAACCGTCCTTGATGTCGGCTTCACCAACCATCTCTCCGTCGAAATATAGCTCATAATGGCCGGGAGCGACACCCTCGTATGTGGATGTGATGTCGAAAGGACAGTAGCAATCGCACATACCGGATCCAATTTCACGGACATTGAAAAGGATCTTGCCATCCTCAACGTCTATTTTGGATTCGAATCCGTCCGGACAGCAGTTGGCGATGAAATCGTACCAAGTCAGTGTGAGCACACCGTTGTCATAACTGAGCGACCAGGAGATCTTGCTATCCTCATCGGCCCTCGTTCGACCTTCATCCGATGGATAGTCATGTCCTTTACAATCGGACCTCGTCAATTCCGAGGCATTGATCGTTTCCGCCCCGGCCGTTGCCGGAATCATGGCAAACATCAGAATTGCGACAGCAGAAAGAATCGTAGATGGTTTCATAATGGAATCTGTTGTTAGTTAGGAATCTGCGGCAAATATAAGGATGTTAGTCCGGTTTTGCAAATATTTATTTGCAAAACCGGACTAACATTAACCTACTTGGCTATAATCAGTAATTCTCTTTAGGCGAAAGCCGGCTGGGCTTCGTCGGCGATGGCGTTGGCCACCACTACGGCTTTGCTTATGTGGTTGCAGATGCAGTCGTCGGGAATCAGGCGGTCGATGCCGGCCTTGTGGAGACATTCCCGCACTGAGTCGCGCACTCCCGACAGCACTATGCGGATACCTTCGCGATGCGAGGATTCGATGAGCAGCTCAAGGTTGTGAATACCGGTGGAATCAATGAAGGGAACCTTGCGCATACGGATTATACGCACTTTGGGGAGTTCCTCAAGACTGAAACGCACAATCTCATCGAATTTAGTGGCGGCGCCGAAGAAGAAAGGCCCGTCGATCTCATAGACGGACACCCCGGGGCGCAGGTCGAGCACCTCATGCTTCGAGAGGTCCGTACCCTCAGCGGCGTCAAGCTGTTCGCCATACACGCGCACGGTTGTGTTTTCCGACACCCGGCGCAGGAAGACCACCACCGCAAGGAGCATACCTATTTCAATAGCGATCGTAAGGTCGAAAATCACGGTGAGCAGGAAAGTCACAGCAAGCACCGACACGTCTCCTTTCGGGTTGTGTAGCATGCCTTTGATGGTTCGCAATCCGCTCATGTTGTAGCTTACCATGACGAGCACAGCTGCCAGACACGACATAGGCACGAGATTGATAAGCGGCATGGCGAAGAGGAATATCAGGAGCAGCACGGCTGCATGAACGATGCCGGCCACCGGGGTCTTGCCCCCGTTGGTGATGTTGGTCATGGTGCGCGCTATGGCTCCGGTCACCGGTATTCCGCCGAAGATGGGGACTACCATGTTTGCGATGCCTTGACCCATCAGTTCGGTATTGCAGTTGGTTCGGTCGCCGGTGCGTCCGTCCGCCACGGTGGCGCTCAGCAGGCTTTCGATCGCGCCGAGCATGGCTATGGTAAACGCCGATGGGAGCAGCAGATTGACCGAAGCCATGTTGAATCCTATATTCGAGGCGTGAGGCAGCGAGGAATCAAGATTGCCGAAGCGGTCGCCGATGGTCTGGATTCCTGTCAGCCCGAAATATTCGCGAAACACCCATGTCACCAAGGTGACAAGGATGATGGCGGTGAGCGAACCTGGCAGCTTCTTCGACACCTTGGGCGTCAGGATGATTATAAACAATGTGATGAGAGCAACGATAAGCGTCGGGATATTGACGGTATCGAAATTACGGATGTACACTCCCCATTTGCCGATGAAATCGCCGGGCATCTCCTCATTGATGGTAAGTCCGAAGAAATCGGGCATCTGTGTGGAGAAAATCGTCAGGGCTATACCTGCGGTGAAGCCTACCACGATGGGGTAGGGGATGAACTTGATCACCGTGCCGAGCCTGAATAGACCCATCAGCACAAGAATGCATCCGGCCATGAAGGTGGCTATAGCCAGCCCCGAGAGTCCATACATCTGGATGATGTTGAAGATTATCACGATAAACGCCCCCGTAGGGCCGCCGATCTGTACGCTGTTGCCGCCGAGGGCCGAAACGATGAAGCCCCCGATTACCGCGGTGATGAGGCCGACAGTAGGGCCGACACCGCTCGCGATGGCGAATGCGATGGCCAGCGGAAGGGCCACTATACCGACCACGACTCCCGCCGTGAGGTCGGCGCGAAAGCTCGCCATGCTGTAATTGCGACACGCATCAATAATAACCGGATGAAAATCCAGTTTGCCTTTAAATTTCATAACCTTTTGATTCTTACAATAATTATCCCATTCCCATAATGACGTTAACGCTGGGATGACCGATTATTGATGGGAAGGGGGCTTGGTATCCCGGTGATATACGCTAACTCGGTCGATGATTTCGTGGCGCGAAGTTAATAAAAAATTTTCAACTTTCAACAATTAGACCACATATTCGGGGCGGGGACAGTGTGGAAGCACGACATGCCTGTTCGCAAGTCAATTATGAGTTCCGCAGAGAGGTTGGATTTTACAGTCAGTTGGCAAATAGCGGAATAATTAGTAAATTTGCCAATCGGGCGGCCCCCGGCTCTCTCCGCGGAGAGCTTCCGACCGGCCTTTTTAGTACGATAACCGTAAAAATTCAAGATATGCGTATACTCAAACCATTGATGATTGTGTCGGCTGTGGCCGCCGCGGCTTCTGCCTCGGCCTCGGACGGCGTGATCGTCCAGACCGATGCCTATCGCTGGCAGGGCGACACAATCTATCAGAATGAATTCAAGGCATGGGCCGAAAATCCCTACGAGCTGAAATCGACCTACAAGTGCCGTCCCGGCTATTTCATGCCCATCTCCCAGAGCTGGGTCAGAAAGAACGATCTCTCTCAGTATCCGAAGCTCTCCACAGACAATCTCCTCCATCAGGCTATCTATAACATGGCCCTCGACGAGATGGTCAACGCCGTGGAGCCCGACACCACGCTGCGCACCGGCAAGGAGTGGTCCGGCGTCTGGACCCGCGACGTAAGCTATTCGATCATCCTCTCCATGGCCGCGCTGCAGCCCGAGGCCTCGATGGTCTCGCTGATGAAGAAGGTGAACCCGAGCGGCCAGATCATCCAGGATACCGGTTCGGGCGGCGCATGGCCGATCTCGACCGACCGCATGGTGTGGGCCCTCGCTGCTTATGAGATCTATAAGGTGACCGGCGATAAGAAATGGCTGGAGACAGTATATCCCATCGCGGTCCGTTCGCTCGAGAAGGATGAGAAGACAGTGATGAGCGAACGCGGTCTGGTCAAGGGTGAGACATCCTTCATCGACTGGCGCGAGCAGAGCTATCCGCGCTGGATGCAGACCGTCGACATCTCGCAGAGCGAGGCCATGGGCACCAACGTGATGTATGCCGCCACCCTCAAGGCCGTGGCCGATATGGCCGGGATCCTCGGCAAGAAGAAGGATGCCGAGAAATGGAACGCCAAGGCCGGTGAGCTCGCCGCAAACATCGACAGGTATTTCTGGATGCCCGACAAGGGATATTACGGCATGTATACATACGGTCGCGGCAATAAGATCCTAAATCCCCGCGCGGAGACCCTCGGGGAGGCCCTTTCCATCATCTATGACATCGCTCCGGCCGACCGTCGGAAGTCGATTTCGGAAAACAATCCCCACACGCCCTTCGGTCCCGCTATTTTTTACCCGCAGATCTCCGACATGCCCGCCTACCACAACAACGCCCTCTGGCCATGGGTGGCCTCCTACTGGACCCTCGCGCAGGCCAAGGCCGGCAATGAGAAGGGGGTGCTCGAGGGTATCGGCTCGGTGTTCCGTCCCGCAGCCCTTTTCTGCACCAACAAGGAGAACTTCAACCTCGACAACGGTGACATCTACACCGAGCTTAACTCCTCCAACATGCTCTGGTGTCTCGCCGGAAACATCGCCATCACGCAGCAGGTGCTGTTCGGAGTCCATTTCGAGAAGGATGGCCTCAGCATCCGGCCCTTCGTGCCTGAGGTGTTTGCCGGTACGCGTACACTTTCCAACTTCCCATATCGTGGCGGCCGCCTCAACATCACTGTCGAGGGCTACGGCGACCGCGTGAAGGAACTTACCGTAGCTGGCAAGAGCTTCGATCCTGCGAAAGTGATTCCCGCCAAGATGCTCAAGGGTAATGTCGAGATCGTGGTTAAGATGGATTGCGAGCCTATCCCGGCCATGAAGGTGAACAATGTGCCGAACCTCAAGGCTCCTCTCACTCCGGTCACATGGCTCTCCAACAATCCTGCCCTTGACGGCGCGGGCGTGCCCTCCAACAACTATCTGGAGTGGAATCCGATCGAGTATATCGGTCATTACATCGTTCTGAAGGACGGCAAGTCTGTCGCCGAGACCCGCGAGACCTCGTACGCGGCCACCGAGCCGGGCGAATGGCAGGTGATCGGCGTGGCCGGCGACGGCACGCAGTCGTTCGCCTCCGAACCCCGCAGCAACCGTCCGGCAAAGGTCTATCAGTATTCAGGCGAGACCACCGTCATCAGGTCGAACGAGGCATGCAACGTGCCTGAGGGAGGCAAGGTGGCCGGCTATACCGGTGCCGGATTCCTCGAGCTTGACAAGAACGAGGCGGCTCCCGCCGAAGTAACCGTGGATGTTCCCGAGACAGGACTCTACACCATCACCTTCCGCTATGCCAACGGCAACGGACCGGTCAACACCGAGAACAAGGCCGGTATCCGTACGCTGACTGTAGACGGCGCCAATGCCGCCACGATGGTCTTCCCTCACAGAGGTGTGGGCAACTGGAACGACTGGGGCATGAGCAACCACATCACGCTCAACCTGGAGAAAGGAAGCCACCGCATCGGACTGCGCTACCTCCCCGAAGACGAGAACATGAACATCGCCACCAACCACCTGCTTCTCGACTGCCTCCGCCTCGAGAAGCGCTGATCCACCGGTAGGCATTGACCCGTATCCGACAAAATATACCGAAGGCTGCGTCCCCGCCGGACGCAGCCTTCAGTATATTTTGCAACCCGGTTGCGGAGAGATTTTTGTAATTTTACGCCGCAATTATAACGCGATAATCAAACGCATAATCTGGATCAATGCCATGAAGTATCATAAAAGTCTATTGTTTCTAATGTTTTCGGCGGCGTTGCTGTCGTGCGGTAAGGGAGGTCATGAAGGCCATGCGCATGGTGCCGACGAGGAGCAGGAGGCGCATGCCGAGGCTCACGGACATCAGCATGAGGCCGGGCATGGCGACGAGATAGCGCTTTCGCCGGAGTCTGCCAAACGGTTCGGAGTCACTGTCGAGAAAGTGAGCCGGGGCGAGTTTGCCGAGGCTCTGAAGGTGTCCGGGCAGATAGAGCCGGCGCCGATGGACCAGTCGGTGATTTCGGCTCCCACATCCGGAATCCTCCGTCTGACGAAGGGGCTGAGCATAGGGTCGCGGGTATCTGCCGGCACCCGCGTCGGCAGCATCGACAGCCGCGGTGTGGCCGGCGGAGACCCCAATGCCGGCGCACGCGTCGCCGTGGAGTCGGCGCGCCGCGAACTGGACCGCATCACACCTCTTTATAAAGAAGGTCTTGCTTCCGCCAAGGAATACAATGACGCGCGCGCCGCCTACGAAACCGCGCTGGCCGGCTATAGCCCCCGTGCCGCTTCGGGAGCCGTCACTGCTGCCTCCTCGGGCGTAATCACCGGGCTGCAGGCTCGCTCCGGACAATATGTCTCCGTAGGCGAACCGATAGCAGTAGTCTCCGGCAACAGCGCGCTGACGCTCCGTGCCGATCTTCCGGTGCGCCATGCGGCATTCCTGCCCATGGTCAGGTCGGCCAATTTCCGCCCGGAGCACATTGCGGAGGCTGTTAATACAGGGGACCTCGGAGGCCATCTTCTCTCAGGCTCCACATCGCCTGCCGCCGCGGGATATATCCCGGTATTCTTCTCTTTCAACAATAACGGCTCGATGGTACCGGGCAGCTATGCCGAGGTGTGGCTGCTGGGGCCGGTGCGCAGCGATGTGATTTCAGTGCCGGTGGAGGCCCTGACCGAGCAGCAGGGCGCGTTCTACGTATATACCCGCGTCCATGATGACGCCTACCTCAAGCACCGTGTGCAGACGGGAGGCAGCGATGGCCGGCGTGTGGAGATCCTTTCCGGTCTCAAGGAAGGGGACATGCTCGTCACAGGAGGCGCTCCCGTAGTGAAAATGGCCGAAAGCTCGGGCAATATCCCCGAAGGACATTCCCATAACCATTAAACAGCAACCTCCAGACCATGCTTAACAAGATAATACATGCCTCGCTCGACAACAGGATCATAGTCCTGATCGTCACCGGTCTTATCCTAATAGCGGGAACGGTGGCCATGATTCGTTCGGATGTGGATATATTTCCGGACCTTAACGCTCCGACAGTGGTGGTAATGACCGAGGCGGCGGGAATGGCTCCAGAGGAGGTTGAGCGTCAGGTATCGTTCCCGATCGAGACAGCCGTCAACGGAGCCACCGGCGTGCGCCGTGTGCGTTCGTCGTCATCCACCGGATTTTCAGTGGTATGGGTCGAATTCGACTGGGATACGGATATTTACCTCGCCCGGCAGATTGTGTCGGAGAAAATAGCAGGCGTAGCTGACGCGCTTCCTCCCGGTGTCGGCCGCCCCACGCTCGGACCGCAGTCCTCCATCCTGGGAGAGATGATGATTGTGGGACTCACCTCCGACAGCATCAGCCAGGAAGCTCTGCGCACTCTCGCCGACAGAACCATCCGCCCGCGTCTGCTCTCGGTTAAGGGAGTGTCGCAGGTGGCAGTGATCGGAGGGGATGTCAGGGAATATCAGATACGCCTCAACCCCGACAAGATGCGCATGCATGGGATCACCCTCTCCGAAGCGCTTGAGGCTTCAAAGGGTTTGAACAACAACGCATCGGGAGGTGTGCTGTATGAATACGGCAACGAATATCTGCTCAAGGCGGACATCGCCACTGCCGACACCATGCTTCTCGCGGCCGGAGTGGTGAGATCCACGGGCGACACCATAGTGACATTGGCCGACATCGCCTCGGTGGGTCTCGGCAGGAAAGAACCGCGCCTCGGAGCCGCCACCGTCGACACGAAGCCGGCCGTGCTCCTCACCGTCACCAAGCAGCCAGGCACCGGATCGATAGGGCTCACCGAAGAGATCGACGCTGCCATCGGGGACCTGCGGGGTTCTATGCCAAAATCGGTTAACGTTGTCACCGACATCTTCCGGCAGAGCGACTTCATAGGAAGCTCGATAACCAACCTGCAGGTGTCGCTCGCCGAAGGAGCGCTGTTCGTGGTAATAGTTCTCTTTTTCTTCCTGATGAATCTGCGTACCACACTGATATCCGTGGTGGCGCTCCCGCTGTCTATAATCGTGACGGTGTTGATCCTGAATCTGTTGGGATTAAGTATCAACACCATGACATTGGGAGGAATAGCCATAGCCATCGGATCGCTGGTGGACGACGCCATCGTCGATGTCGAGAATGTCCACAAGCGGCTTCTCGGCAACAGGGCGCTCCCTGCCGGGTTGCGGGAACCGGTGCTTACGGTGGTCTATAATGCCTCGAAGGAGGTGCGCATGCCCATCTTCAATTCCTCGCTGATCATCATGGCGAGTTTCCTGCCTCTCTTCTTCCTCACCGGAATCGAGGGGAGGATGCTTGTGCCGCTCGGCATTTCCTTTATCGTGGCGCTGGTAGCCTCCACGATCGTGGCGCTGACGGTGACGCCTGTGCTGTGCAGCTATCTTCTTGGTTCCGGCAAAGGGGAGCGGGAGCTCGACCGCCAGCCCTGGCTGGCGCGTGAACTCGGTGCCTTCTATGCGCGCACCCTGCGCTCGGCGCTGGCTCATCCGAAAGTCATCCTCTGGAGCACCGGAGGACTCTTTGCGGTCAGCGTCGCACTCTTTTTCACGCTTGGCCGAAGTTTCCTGCCCGCGTTCAATGAAGGATCGTTTACCGTCAATCTCAGCGCGCTGCCGGGAATATCGCTCGACCAGAGCGATGCCGTAGGCCGCGAGGCGGAGCGCATCATCATGTCGGTACCGGAGGTAAAGAGGGTGGCCCGCAAGACGGGCCGGGCTGAACTTGACGAGCACTCATTGGGTGTAAACGTCTCTGAGCTCGAGGTGCCGTACTCTCTGGACCATGGCCGGACACGGCGTGAGGTCGCCAACGAGCTGCGCGAGAAACTGCGTCAGCTCCCCGGAGTGAATGTCGAGATAGGGCAGCCGATTTCCCACCGGATCGACGCCATGCTCTCCGGCAGCGAGGCCCAGATTGCCGTAAAGATTTTCGGCGACGATCTTGACCGGCTCTATGCCACGGGACTGAAAATAAAGAAAGAGATGGAGCAGACCGAGGGCATTGTCGACATCAACATCGAGCAGCAGACTCCGCGGCCGCAGATCGATATCCGTCCGCGCAGGGAACTTCTCGCGCGGAACGGGATTCCGGCTGGGGAATTCGGTGAATATATAAGGGTTATGCTCGGAGGAGAGGTTGTCTCGCAGGTGTTCGAGGAGGGTATTCCCAGCGATATCACGGTAAAACTCGACGACTCCCGGCGTCAGACCAAAGAGGACATCGAGAACATGGCCATAAGCTCCGCCCGCGGGATGATTCCTCTCGGGAGCGTGGCTGACGTGGTCTACTCCGCGGGACCGAACACCATCAATCGTGAGGATGTGAGCCGGCGCATAGTGGTCTCAGCCAATACCGACGGCCGTGACCTCCGCGGGGCTGTCGATGAGATCCGCTCGCGCATAGATCGGAATGTGGACGTGCCGGCGGGTTACCGTGTGGCGTACGGCGGCCAGTTCGAAAACGAGGCGCGGGCATCGCGCACCCTCGCTCTCGCATCGCTCGGCGCTCTGCTGATTATCTTCATGCTCCTTTACGCGGAATTCCGCAATGTCCGGCAGGCCCTGATCATTCTTGTAAACATGCCTCTGGCCATGATCGGCGGCGTGCTCATACTCTGGCTCACCGGAAGCGAGCTGAACATCCCGGCCATTATCGGCTTCATATCGCTTATCGGCATATCCACTCGAAACGGCATGTTGCTGATGAGTCGTTACAACAGTCTCAAGGATTCCGGGACGCCGTTGCGCGAACGGGTGCTCACCGGTTCGGAGGACCGTCTCAATCCTATTATGATGACGGCCCTTACATCGGCTCTCGCATTGATCCCTCTCGCGCTGAGGGGGAGCGAACCGGGCAACGAGATACAGTCGCCTCTGGCCATCGTTATTCTCGGAGGTCTTTTGTCCTCCACTCTGCTCAATATATATGTGGTTCCCGTGATTTACAGTCTGACGGAAAAAATCAAGGGAAATAAGGATAACCTGAAAAAACAGCTTCAAAATGAAGAATCCCACCCGTAGTCTTTTACTTGCCGCCGCCATCGCACTGACGTTGCCGGCAATTCAAGCCGCAGGTTATGAGGAAGCGGCCGATTCCATAGTGGCGTCGAATCCGGAAGTCCGTGCGGCGTATGCCACGGTCTATGCCGACGGCCTTACGCTTGACGCGTCAAACAAACTTCCCGACCCTGAGATAGAGGGAGAGCTCCTGTTTCCGGAGCGCGGGGGCGAGAAGCGCTGGAGCGTCGGGGTGTCGCAGGGCTTCGAATGGCCCGGTGTCTACACAGCGCGGCAACGGGCCAACCGCGCGGCGGGTGCTGCCGCCGAGGCTACGGCGGAGGTGCTGAGGAGTTCTCTGCGGGCGGAGGCTCTTTCGGCTCTTGCCGACTATCGTAACGCACGTGCCAACCTTAACCTACTCGAGACCATAGCACATGACAACGACTCTCTGCTGCGGCTCACCGGGCGTCTTGCGGCCACGGGTAATACCGGGCGTCTCGACCTGAACAAGCTGCGCATAGAGCGCGAGCGTATCGGGGCACGCGTGGCCGACTGGTCCGACCGTCTTCTGCAGGCCCGGGGTGCGCTCGAGGCCATAGCCGGCCGCGACATTTCGCAGGTACTCGCGCGGTTCGGAAGTGCCGAAATCCGCCTTGAGGCGCCGGCGCCTCTCGACGTGTGGATCGCCGCGGCACACGGTTCCGCTGCGGCACGTGCCGCCGATATGTCGGTGGAAGCGGCACGGCTTGCCGGAAAAGCTGAGAGGGCCGCAGGTTTGCCGGGATTCAATATAGGATATGCCCACGCCTTTGAGGAGGGAACCCATTTCGACGGCGTTTCTCTCGGAGTCAGCATCCCCCTCTTCTCCGGGCGCGGAAGCAAAAAGAGAGCGGACGCAGCTACCGCAGCCGCGCGACTTGACAAGGAAGCCCTCGACGGCCGCCTCGAAACCGAGGTGCGGACAGCCTACGAATCTGCCGCGGCCGCATACCGCAAAATAGCTCCTATGCGCGAGGCGGTGGAGAATTCCGACAACGCCACGCTTCTGAAAAAGGCTCTTGCCGGAGGACAGATCAATCTCATCACATATATTCAGGAAACAAACTATTTTCTCGAAGCCCGCGCCGAGCTGCTCGATCTGGAATACCGCTACGCGAAAGCTCTCGCCACACTACGCGGCCTGACCCGCTGACATCCAAGACTAATCAGGTAAAACACTTCATCTGTCAGGAGCGCCAGATTTCATTAGATATCGAAAAACGTCCGGCGGGAAGCGGGTTCCTGCCGGACGTTTTTTGTTGAATATGGTATGGTCGGTCGGGTCAGAATACGAAGCCGAGACCTAAGTTGAATGTACCGCTGCCGCTGTCTTCCAATACTCCCCAGAAGTCTGTGCCGTATGAGAGACCGATGTAGAATTTGCGGAAGTCGAAATTCGAACCTATTTTCCAACCCATCTGGAAGCGTCTGCCGTCAAGGTCTTCGAATGCATCCCAGTCATTGCCGTTGAAGTTCGCAGTGGTCGACAGGTGGATGTTGAAGTTCAGGCCCACGAACGGAGAGATGGCGATCTTTCTGTTGTTGAAGAAGAATCGGTAGGTGTAGTTCACAGGTACCTCAATCATGAAATCCTGCCAGTCCTCACCGTCATCTCCGCCGACACCGAACTTAAACGCTCCGCCGACCTCGAGGTACATCGGATATCTTTTGGTGAGGTTGATGCCGTAGACATACTGGATGTCGAGACCGTTGAGGCTCTCGTCGCCGTAATCGCTCCACCATGACATGTTGTTGTAGTAGAGACCGATGCGGCTGTAGTTCTTGTAGGAGTTGTCGATTGTGGTGGTCTTGCTGGTCTTCTTGATGTAGGATTTGCTCTCGTAGACCTGTGCTGATGCCGGAGCGGCGCATGCTGCCACAAGCACAGCCGCCATAAGCGCTTTGAATAGTTTCATGTTATCGTATTGTTAGAATAATGTTTTCACTTTCTCCTCAACCTGCTCTACACCGAGATTGTTGGTGTTGACTGCGGAAGACTTGCTGTTGCGGATACCGCCTGCCGCGCGGACCACCTCGACATCTGCGCCGGTGGCGTTCTCCCATTTGCTGTATGCTGCAGGGTAACCGGAGAAGTTGACTACGCAACCCTTCTCGGTGAACTGCATGTCGAAGAGGGGAGCCATAAGCACGTCGCAGGGTGTCATCTTGCCGTTGGCGGCTGCTAATTTACCGGTAGATACGAGGTAGACCACGTATGTCTGCATGTTGAGTTTCGAGCCTTCGATGTTTACCGTGCCGTTGCTGAAGTAGGATAGACGGGAAGAGTATTCATCGCCTTCGATGGTCTTTGTCCACGCGAGTCTCTCAGAAGTAATGGGTGTGACATCCACGATTTTCGGACGGACCAGCAAGGTGGCGTCGCCGGATACCATACGTGATTCGGAAGAACTGTAACTCCATGTCTCATCGCTAACTGTCTTTGCGTTGAGCGGAAGCATCGCCGATACCAGAATCGTTGCAAGTAATAGCTTTTTCATTGATAATTCCCTTATGTGCGTGTCGGGAGCAACATCTATGCCGCACTGTCTCCCCGGAATGCGAAAGTGGAAGTCTGGAAATAAATAAAGCGTGGGAAACTGTACAATTGGCCCGTCCAACAGTTTGAGGCCTTCGCATTGCCCTTCGTAGCTGAACGAGCAAATGCAGAAGCCCACGCGTACATGTATACCGTTCCCATTGCCCTCGCGGGCATGCGGATATATACATCCCATGAACATCTACAATTGCCTCATCCCTGACCACGAAGTTTTTGAAAGTTGCGAAGTTCCAAACTGTCAAGGACAAAGCGTCTTGTAAACGCCTTATCATAAAATTGCCCTCCCGCTGACCCCGCGGACTTCTGCTTCATTTTCCATGAACCAAAGCCGTGTGTCCGTGTGGATTGACATGCAAAATTAATATTTTTTTACAAATTCCAAAAAACAATTTAAGAAAATTTCATTGTCAAGACATAGTAAACTCTTGGCGCGCCGCTTTGTTATACTGTCAGACACATGTCTGTTTAGACATGAGGTCTGGAAAAACACACAAAACTATATAATTATGTCAAGAAATACTTTCAACACGGGAATCACCAGATATTGGTGGATTCCTCTCGTCACGGGACTGATTTTCGTGGCATTCGGTATCTGGTGCTTTGTGAACCCCGCTTCCTCCATCACTGTTATGGCTTACTGCTTCTGCGCAGGCATGCTTCTTGCCGGAATACTCGACATATCTTTCTCAATCGCCAACCGTCTGATCAATCCCAACTGGGGATGGCGTCTGGCTATGGGACTGCTTGAGATCGCCCTCGGCGTATGGCTGTTGTTTCTGCCCGCTCCAGTCCTCGCCGTATCGTTTGTCTACGCTGTAGGCATCTGGATGATTGTGGTGGCGATCAACTCCGTATGCGAGGCGGCGGTGATGTCGAGGTATGTCGGCGGTGCAATCGTATGGATGATTCTCGCCCTTATCGCAACAATCGTACTTGCCTGCATATTTATCATCAATCCTCTGCTCGGCGGCGTGACCGTTTGGCTCTGGCTCGGCCTTTCGCTCCTCACTTTCGGTATCTATCAGATTACCATGTCCTTGAACATCAAGACAATCAACAGAGACACCGACGGATTGCTGTAATTGCCATTCTGACAGATAATATAGGCTGCGCCGGAATTCACGGCGCAGCTTTTTTTATGATATTATTTGGCGGAGACCGAAAAAAGTTGTAATTTTGCGTTGTAATCCGGCGGGAAGTTGTCCGGTGGATTAAAGGTGGAAAAATTTGGCTGCTTGCAACCACTCTAAAAAATGCTAAAACTGCAACGTCGGCTTCGGCTTGCCCCGCGGGCTCCGGAGCGACGACAGCTCGGGCATCAGATGAATGGCAATCGCAAGAAGCGGTTGTCAATTTTTTTGTGCCCTCCCCACCTTAAGTCTCGGCGGGTTTGTAACCCGCCGCTCGGATAGGTGGCTGGGGCTGCGGGTTACAAACCCGCAGCGACTGAGTATGATGACACCGACTGAGTATGATGACACCGACTGAGAAAGATAACAGCGACTAAGAAAGATAAAAAACAATATATAATATGAAAGATATGAAACAGACAGATAATTATCTATTTACTTCCGAGTCCGTATCGGAAGGACATCCCGATAAGGTGGCCGACCAGATAAGCGACGCTCTTCTTGACGAGTTCCTTGCCCGCGACCCCCGCAGTCATGTGGCTATCGAGACCCTCGTCACCACCGGTCAGGTGGTGGTGGCCGGCGAGGTAGCTTCCGACGCCTACGTCGATGTGCTCAACACCACCCGCGACCTGATCAACCGCATCGGCTATAACCGGGGCGCATACCGCTTCGACGGCGACTCCTGCGGCATCCTCTCCACCATCCATGAGCAGAGCGGCGACATCAACCGTGGTGTTTCCCGCCGCGAGGAGGGGAAAAGTGAGGAAGAGCTGCAGGGAGCGGGCGACCAGGGCATGATGTTCGGTTATGCCGTCGACGAGACTGCCGAGTTCATGCCGCTCACGTTGAGCCTCTCCCACCGCATCCTCCGCGAGCTCGCCGATATCCGACGCGAGGGGAAGGAAATGACCTATTACCGCAAGGGGAAGCTCACCAGCTATCTCCGTCCCGATGCCAAGAGCCAGGTCACCGTGGAATACGACGCCGACGGTCGCCCTGTGCGCGTGCATACAATAGTGGTGTCGACGCAGCACGATGAGTTCGTTCCGGCTCTCGACTCCACGCCGGAGGCCCAAAAGAAAGCCGACGACGAGATGCTCGCCCAGATCCGCAAGGATGTCGAGACCGTGCTTCTGCCGCGCGTGATCGAGTCGTTGCCCGAGGAGACCCGCGCCCTCTTCGACGACAAACTCATACTCCATGTCAATCCGACAGGCAAGTTCGTGATCGGAGGTCCCCACGGCGACACCGGCCTCACCGGCCGCAAGATAATAGTCGACACCTACGGTGGCCGCGGCGCTCACGGCGGCGGTGCTTTCTCCGGCAAGGACCCCTCGAAGGTGGACCGTTCCGCCGCCTACGCATGCCGTCACATCGCCAAGAACATGGTAGCCGCCGGCGTGGCCCGCGAGATGCTCGTCCAGGTGGCATACGCCATCGGCAAACCGGAACCTGTCAGCATCTTCGTCAACACTTTCGGTACGGCAAAGGTCAACATGACCGATCGCGAGATCGCCGAGAAGATCGGGAGGATGTTCGACATGAGGCCCCTCGCCATCGAGAAACGCCTCAAGCTCCGCAACCCCATCTATGTGGAGACTGCCGCCTACGGTCACATGGGACGCGTGCCGCAGACTGTGGTCAAGACATTCCAGAGACGTTACGACGCGGCACCCATCGTCCGCGAGGTAGAGCTCTTCACATGGGAGAAACTCGACATGGTCGACACCATCCGTAGCGAATTCGGCCTCTAAGGATATTAGCCGCGATCTACGGACAATCTGACGGTTCAAAGCCGGAATTTCGGTCAAAAAGAGAGCTTTTTATGAAAAATGGAGGCTCGGATTTGGCAAAGTTTGGCAAAAATGTTATCTTTGCACGTTTAATGGCCTGAAGCCTCGCGCGGAGGGGCATGCGGCGGCGCACGGCAGTGACGTCGGAAGTCGGTCGCAAGTTGATATTAAGAAATTAAAACAGAGCTATATACAACAGAATGGCAACATTAGAGAAAATCAGAAGTAAATCAGTCTTTCTGATCATCGTGATTGGCGTGGCGCTCCTCGCGTTCATCGTGGGCGACGCTCTTACCAATAGCCAGAACATCTTCGGCGACCGCACTACGGTGGCCAAGGTGGGAGGCGTTAAAATCGATTACACCGAATATCAGCGCAAACGCGAGCAGCTCAACGAACAGCTTGAGCAGGCCCGTCGCCAGAATCCGCAGCAGTATGCCAATTTCGACACGCAGCTGCTTCCCCAGATGGCGCTCGACCAGCTCATCTCCGAGGCGCTTGTGAGGAACGCAGCCGACAAGGCGGGTATCCGTTCTTCGAGCAATCTGCTCCGCCACTACATGCTCGACAATCCCCAGAGCCAGCAGGTGATGAACATCGTGCGCCAGCTCAACGCGTCGGGCTTGAGCGTGCAGACTCCCCAGCAGGCTTACGAAATCATCTTCAACCCCAAGCGTAACGGTCTTACCGACGCTCAGATGGAGCCGTTCCAGCGCGCATGGATCGCAGCCGAGCGCGAGATGGAGGGTCAGATCACGGCGATGGTTTACCAGCGTCTCCTCGCAGGTACGGTCCGTGCCAACGATCTCGACAAGAAGATGCTTTACGACAATTACATCAACACCTCCAACGTGGAGCTGGCATATCTCCCTTTCGGCGAACTTTCCGAAAAGGAGTATCCCGTGACCGAGGCTGAGGTCAAGGCCGCCTACGACAAGGATAAGAACCTCTTCAAGGTAGAGGAGGCCACAAAGGAAATCAGTTTCATCGCAGTCAACGTGGCTCCCTCGGCTGAAGACAAGGCGGCCGCCCAGAAGCTCGCCGAGGCCACTGCCCACTCGCTTGCCGCGAACGCAGGTGCGCTCGACAAGAACCTCAAGAAGGAGGGTGTCGACATGCAGCGTCATTCGCTCCGCGCGTCCGACCTTCCAGCGGGACCCGTCAAGGACTATCTCCTTGCCGCCGCTTCCGACAGCGTGAAGCTTATCTCCTCCAACGCCCGCGGATTCCAGATCATCCGCATGGGTTCACGCACTTCTGAAATCGACTCGATTCAGGTCAACGTGGTCAGCGCAGCTACCGAAGACCTCGGTCTCCGCGTGATGGCGCGCCTCAACGGCGGTCTCCCCGTCGACTCCCTCACATCGACATTCTCCGTCGACAGCGTGGTTCCGCAGCTCGACCAGTGGATCACTCTCTACACAGCCGACGGTCCCACCAACGCGCTTCCCGACGCTACCATCGACTCGCTCCGCAACGCCGGCGGCAAGTTCATCTCCCTCCAGGCCGGCCCGCAGGGTATGGTGATGGCGCAGCTCGTGAAGCAGAACGCTCCCGTGACCATTTACGAGTATGACGAGGCCACCTTCGAGCTCGGGCCCAGCGCTAAGACGCTCTCCGCAGAGCGCGAGAAACTCGAGAAATTCCTCGCAGCCAATACCGATGCCGAGAAGTTTGCGGAGAACGCCGCCAAAGCCGGTTATAATCTCCAGAACTTCACTGTGACCGCCTCCACTCCGGCCATCCCGCGTTTCCAGGGCTTCAACCAGTACTATCCTGAAAGCCGTCAGGTGATGCGCTGGGTGATGATCGACGGCAAAGAGGGTGAGGTGAGCCACATTTACGAATACAAGGACCACAACGCTCCCGCGCTCTACGTGGCGGCGGTCGGCAGCGAATACGATGATTTCTGTCCCGTTACCAACAAGGATGTGAAATCCGTGCTTGAGCGCAAGGTCCGCGCCGAGAAGGCTGGCGACAAGCTCCTTGCAAAGTACAGCAAGAACGTTCAGAGCATCGCTGCCGCCGCCCAGGCCATGAAAGTGACCCCGACCAATCTCCCGACATTCCGTTTCAGCTCCCAGTCAGGAGTCAACGATCCCGAGGTGACAGGTATCATTGCCGGCGCGAAGGCCGACAAGAAGGTCAATATCGTAAAGGGTCAGGATGGTATCTATGTATATCAGGTCATGGGACGGAGCACGGAGAAGTTCCCCTACAACGACAGCCAGTACGAGCAGCAGTATTACCGTCTGGTGAATCCCGATCTGGACGGGATGCTCCGCGGCAATTCGAAATTAAAGAACAATATCTATAAGTTCGAGGCCGGCGAATGAGCCGCCTCCGATCTCACACAGAGCGAGCGGCCGGATGCGGTCGCTCGTTTTTGTAGGAACATATTTATAGGAACAAGGGATATCTAAGGGGGAGAGGACAATAACCTATGAAACAGAATGAAGAGAGACTGCCGCTGATAGGCATGGGGCTCAAGGAGCTGCAGGATGTGGCCTTTCGAGGCGGTATGCCCCGCTTCGTGGGCCGTCAGCTTGCCGAATGGATATATTCAAAAGGAGCCACTGATTTTGACCAGATGGTCAATATCTCGAAGAAGAACAAGGAATGGCTTTCGGCCAATTATGTGATAGGGCGCGAGGCTCCGGCAAGTGTCGTGAAGTCGTCCGACGGGACAGTGAAATACCTTTTCAAGGTTGGACACGGCAATGCTGTGGAATCGGTCTATATCCCCGATCACGACCGCGCCACGCTATGCGTCTCCTCGCAGGCGGGGTGCAAGATGAACTGCTACTTCTGCGCCACCGGAAAGCTCGGTTTCAAGGCGAACCTCACGGCTGCGCAGATAATCAATCAGATTCTCAGCATTCCTCCGGTACCGAAACCGGGACAGACTCCGATGAATCCGCTCACCAACGTGGTGTTCATGGGTATGGGCGAGCCTCTCGACAACCTGCCCGAGGTTCTCAAGGTGATAGAGATACTCACCTCTCCGTGGGGACTGGCGTGGAGTCCGAAGCGAATCACGGTATCGACTGTCGGCAAATTGCCGCAGCTCAAGGAACTTCTCGACAGGACCAAGGTGCATGTGGCGGTGAGTGTCCATACGGCCGACACTGCGCAGCGCGAGTCGATGATGCCGGCGCAGAAGGCGTTTCCTATCTCGGCGGTGATGCGCGTGCTTTCCGGATATGACTTCAGCGGACAGCGGCGGCTTTCGCTTGAGTATATCATGTGGCGCGGTGTCAACGACGATGTCGCCCACGCCGACATGCTGGTGCGTCTGATCGGCAATCTCGAGTGCCGCGTCAATCTCATCCGCTTCCATGCCATCCCTGGTGTGGACCTCCGTCCGGCGAGCGAGGAAAGGATGATCATGTTCAGGAACTATCTTAACTCCAATGGAATCACGGCCACTATCCGCGCTTCGCGAGGAGAGGATATAGAGGCAGCCTGCGGAATGCTCGCTGCGGGACAGCCCCGTGCCAAGCGTCCAGGAGAGAATCCCAACAAAAAATAAGATTATATGGATGATAAAATACGCGTGGGTATCACCCACGGCGACTATAACGGAATAGGCTATGAGGTGATTGTCAAGGCCCTTGCCGCCGACGGAATCACGGAACTGATGACTCCGGTGGTTTTCTGCGACCGCCGGCTGTTCGACCGCGCCTGCAAGGAGGCGGGGGTGCAGTTCCCGAAGCTGAATGCCATTTCCTCGGCAGAGGATGCGGTAGACGGCGTGGTCAACATCGTGGACCTCGGCCTCAAGGATGTCAACTTGACGCCGGGCCAGCCGACGGCTGCATCGGGTGCAGCGGCAGTGAAGGCCCTCGAGGAGGCTGTCAGGGCCGTCTCGGATAATGACATCGATGTACTAGTCACGGCTCCCATCTCAAAGGAGGCTGTGCAGAGCGACTCCTTCAGTTTCCCCGGACATACCGAATTTCTCAATGCCCGTGCCGGAGAGGAGTACAAGGCCCAGATGATTCTTTTCGACGACCGGCTGCGCGTGGCGCTCGTGACCACGCATCTTGCCATAGCCGATGTGCCGGCCGCAATCACCAAGGAGCGCGTGCTCGACTCGATCCGTACTTTCGACAAGGTGCTTCGCAAGGACTTCGCTGTGACGCGGCCCAAGATCGCGGTACTAGCTCTTAATCCCCACTGCGGTGACGGTGGTCTCCTCGGCAGCGAGGAGAAGGAGGTGATAGCTCCCGCCATCGCCGAAGCAGCCGAGGAGGGCCTTCTTGCCTTCGGTCCTTTCGCGGCCGACGGCTTCTTCGCAGGTGAGTCAAGAAACAAATATGATGGCGTGATAGCGATGTACCACGACCAGGGACTCGCTCCCTTCAAGGCGCTCGCCGGAGAATTCGGAGTGAATTTCACCGCCGGTCTTCCCTGGGTGCGTACCTCGCCCGATCACGGTACGGCCTACGACAAGGCCTGGAAGGATATGGCCAGCGAGGTCTCGATGCGCGAGGCTATCTATAAGGCCATCGACATCTTCCGTTGCCGCAGGACCTTCCTCGAGGCCTCCGAGAATCCTCTTCGTAAAATGAAGCCGGAGAAGTCTGACAAAGGCGAGAAGTCTGACAAAGGCGAAAAGGCTGAGAAAGCGGAGAAATCGGATAAGGGGGAGAAGGCTGACAAGGTCGAGAAGAACGAGAAAGGTAAGGGCGACCGTAAGTCCGGCTCTGAAAACCACGGCAAGGAGAAGAAGAACGGCGGCGAGGTTCTCGCCGAGGATGAGACAGTAAAGGAGGAGGAATGAATTTCGGAATAATAGCGGCCGGCGACGGCAGCCGCCTTGCAGGCGAGGGAGTGGAGAAGCCTAAGCCATTGTTGGAGCTTTGTGGCACACCGATGATCGGGAGGTTGCTCGACATTCTCGACCGCGTCGGTGCGGAGCGTATAGCTGTGATTGTCAACGAGCGGATGCCGGAGGTTGCCCGCTATCTCGAGGAGCTGGCGCCGCGCTTCGGTGACCGACTTTCGGTCACGGTGAAGAGCACACCCTCTTCCATGCACAGTTTCCATGAGATATGCGGCAGTCTGCGCGACTGTGGCAAGTATGTGGTGACTACTGTCGACACCATCTTTCGCGAGGAGGATTTCAGACGCTACATCGAGGCGTGGGAGAACGCTGCCGACGATGTCGACGGCATGATGGCCGTGACTACATTCGTCGATGACGAGAAGCCCCTGTGGGTGGAGACCGGCGACGGCATGGATATAGTGGCTTTCCGCGACACCCCCTGGAGCGAGGCGAGGTATGTTTCCGGCGGTATCTACGGACTGCGTCCCGAGGCGGCCGTCGTTCTCGATGACTGCGTGGAGCAGGGTGTGGAGCGCATGCGCAACTACCAGCGTGCATTAGTGGCCGCAGGTCAGCGTCTCCAGGCGTTCGACATGGGACGGGTGATGGACATCGACCATGCGCCCGACATAAAAAAAGCAGAGCTATGGCTGGAGTCAAGATAGCCGGGGTGATGCGCGCCGGTGTGTTCTCGCCCAACCATGTGGGGAACGACACCGCGATCTTCAATGAGGTGGTGGCCCGTCTCAACAAGCGGGGCTGCGAGGTGCGCGTTATGAGCGAGGCGGAGTTCGCCGAGGCCGACGTGCAGGAGGAGGTGATAGTCAATATGTGCCGCGAGACCCGCTCTGTGGAGCGTCTGATGGCTCTCGAGGAGGAGGGACGGATCGTGATCAACAGCGGTTTCGGCATCGGTAACTGCAACCGCGAGAAGATGACCCGCCTGCTGATGGCCAACGGTATACCTTATCCCGACTCCATCATAGTGAATACCAACGAGGATGTGCGGGGTGATCTGGCGGAGGCCGGCATAGGCCCGTGCTGGATCAAGCGCGGCGATTTCCACGCCATGCATAAGGAGGACGTGAGCTATTGCCGCCATCCCGAGGAGGCCCAGGACATGCTTCATGAATACTTCTACCGTGGCATACGCCGCGCGGTGATAAATCGTCACCTTGTGGGTGACCTGGTGAAATTCTACGGCGTGGCCGGCGAGCCTTTCTTCTATTGGTTCTATCCTTTTGACGAGGGACACAGCAAGTACGGTTACGAGGCTGTCAACGGTCGCGCGTTGGGTTATGGATTCGATGTGTCTGCCTTGCAGGAGATGTGCGGCCGCGCGGCTGATATCCTCGGCGTGAAGATATATGGAGGCGACTGCATAATAGATTCCGACGGTGCTGTACGGATCATAGATTTCAACGACTGGCCGAGTTTCGCACCCTGCCGCAAGGAGGCGGCTTCAGCCATAGCCTCCTGTGTGCTCAAGGAAATAAAACGGCATAGAAAACTGAAATGATTGGAGTCAGGAAAACTGTAATGAAAGGAAGCTATGTTTGGTAAGTTCAAGCAATCGGAGGAATATAGGTCATCGCTGAAGTCGATGGATACCGAGGAATGGTTCGACCTGAATTTCTACCGTCCGCTCGGTTACGGATGGGTGCTGCTGGCCCGTAGGCTCGGCATTCCTCCCAACGCCGTCACCGTGGCTTCCATTTTCCTCGGTGTCGGTGCCGGCGTATGCTTCTATTTCGACAGTCTGGCTATAAATATCTTGGGAGTGTTCCTGCTTGTGTGGGCCGATTCGTTCGACAGCGCCGACGGCCAGCTCGCGAGACTCACCGGGAAATATTCCCGCATCGGCCGGATTCTTGACGGACTCAGCGGCGACCTCTGGTTTGCCGCCATCTACATAGCCATCTGTCTGCGAGAGAACGTCACCTCACCATTCTTCATGGACCATAAGTGGGTGATATGGACGATGGGAGTGGTGACAGGTGTCTGTCATGGCGTGCAGGCAGCCCAGGCCGACTATTACCGTCAGTTCCATCTCTTTTTCGTGAAGGGTAAGGATGGCAGCGAATTAGAAAATACCGACGACCTCCGTGCCCGCTATCGCGCCCTGAGCTGGCGCAGGGATTTCGTGGCCAAGGTAGTGCTCGGAGTCTATTTGCAGTACAGCATCGGGCAGGAGAAGCGCACCCCCTGGATGGGGCGGTTCAGGCGATTGCTGCGCGAACGCTACGGCGACAGCATCCCCGCTTCGCTGCGCGAGGATTTCCGCAAGGCGAGTCTGCCACTCATGAAGTACACCAACATGCTCTCGTTCAATGTCCGGACATGGGCTCTGTTCGCCGCGCTGCTTATCTTCAGGATGCCCTGGCTCTATTTCGCGTTCGAATTGGTGGTGCTCAACATAATGCTTGTATACATGATGGTGCGTCACGAACGTATCTGCTGCAGGTTTGTTGATAAGATAGAATCAAACGTGTACTGAAATGACCACACAAAATAAAGGGGAAAGGGATGCCGGGATGATGCGCGGGAAGTTAAAGGACATCAGGGGAATCATCTTCGATTACGGCGGTACGCTCGACACCGGCGGCGACCATTGGAGCCATCTGATCGAGGAGGCTTACGCCAAGGCGGGAGTAGCCGTCGACCATGCAGCGTTTCGCGAGGCATACGTCTATGCGGAGCGTGAGCTTGCCCGCGAGTGCCATATACTTCCGGAGCATGACTTCCACGACCTTCTTGACATAAAGATAAAGATAGAGCTCGAGTGGCTTGTCCGGAACGGCCTCTTCGCTCCGCAGGACGTAGGCGGCAAGGCAAAGGAGATAGCCGCTGGCTGCTATGACCGAGCCCGCGCCAATGTGGCCAATGCGGAGCCGGTGCTGAGCAGACTCTCGGAAAAATATCCGCTTGTGCTCGTGTCCAATTTTTACGGGAATATCTCCCGCGTACTCGAGGACTTCGGGATCGGCAGGTATTTCAAGGCCGTGATCGAGAGCGCGGTGGTCGGTATCCGCAAACCCGACCCGAGGATTTTCCTGAAAGGAGTGGAGGCTCTCTGTCTCCGTCCCGACGAAGTGCTGGTGATAGGGGACTCTTACAGAAAGGATATCCTCCCCGCTCGCGAGGCAGGATGCCGCGCGCTCTGGCTCAAGGGACGCGGATGGACGGCCGACGAGGATGCCGTGACTGATCCTGCTGTGATTGGGAGTCTCGAAGATGTTCTCGGCTTGTTGAAGGAGTGAGCTGAATTAACATATATTAACTAATTCAATCAATATCGGGTTATTATTAACATATATTGGCTGAATAATCATGTTGATAACAAATATTAACAACAACTAATGCAAATTATGGCTGATTTATTTTGTGGTATGGGAAATAGATGATAATTTTACGGATAATAAGCCCGATGCTTCCGTGCGGCAATATGGAAAGGGCAATATATTATCACATCAGCATATAAACCAGCTTATGTCAGCAAATATAGCAGCGGCTCCGAACGGCAAGCTCGGAGTGATGGTGGTGGGACTCGGAGCAGTCAGCACCACATTTATGACCGGAGTGCTCATGGCCCGCAAGAGACTTGCGAAGCCGGTGGGCTCCATGACCCAGTATGACAGGATCCGTGTCGGTAAGGGAGCCGACAAGAAATATCTTCATTACAAGGATATAGTTCCCTTAGCCAAGCTCGACGACATCGTGTTCGGAGCCTGGGACCTCTATCCGGCCAACGCCTACGAGTCGGCGATGAACGCGCAGGTCCTTCAGGAGAAGGATATAGAGCCTGTCAGGGATGAACTCGAGGCCATCAAGCCGATGAAGGCCGCTTTCGACCACAATTACGCCCGCCGTCTGGAGGGAGACAATGTCAAGGAGGTGAAGGACCGCTGGGACATGGCCTGCCAGATCCGTGAGGATATCCGCCGCTTCAAGGAGGAGACCGGCGTTGAGCGCGTAGTGGTGCTCTGGGCCGCTTCCACCGAGATTTACGTGCCGGTCGAGGAGAAGGTGCATTATCGCCTGGAGGATCTCGAGAAGGCCATGAAGGCCGACGACAGGGAGCATGTGTCTCCCTCGATGTGCTACGCATACGCTGCCCTCAGCGAGGGAGCGCCCTTCATCATGGGAGCGCCCAACACCACGGTCGACATCCCCGCTATGTGGGAACTCGCCGAGAAGATGCGCGTGCCTATCGCCGGCAAGGACTTCAAGACAGGCCAGACACTGGTGAAATCCGGTTTCGCCCCGATCATCGGCACCCGCTGCCTCGGCCTCAACGGATGGTTCTCGACCAACATCCTCGGCAACCGCGACGGTCTCGTGCTTGATGAACCGGCCAATTTCCGAACCAAAGAGGTATCGAAACTCTCCACTCTCGAGAGCATCCTCGTTCCCGAGGACCAGCCCGATCTCTATGGAGCAAACTGCGGAGGCGCCGAACCGGGTGGCCATCAGGGCTACTACCATAAGGTGCGCATCAACTATTATCCTCCGCGCAACGACAACAAGGAGGGATGGGACAACATAGACATCTTCGGCTGGATGGGCTATCCGATGCAGATCAAGATCAACTTCCTCTGCCGCGACTCCATCCTCGCGGCGCCCCTCTGCCTCGACCTCGTGTTGCTGAGCGACCTCGCGAAGCGCGCCGGACGCTACGGCACGCAGCGATTCCTCAGCTTCTTCCTCAAGAGTCCGATGCACGACTACACGCGCGACGAGGTGCCCGTGAACCATCTCTTCCAGCAGTACACCATGCTCAAGAACGCCATCCGCGAGATGGGCGGTTTCGAGGCCGACGAGGAAATAGACTGACAGAGGATGAGAATAGACCTGCTGACGGTTGTGCCCGAGATGCTCGAGCCTTTCATCGACTGCTCGATACTGAAACGGGCGCGTGACAAGGGGCTCGTGGAGATCGCTGTCCACAACCTGCGCGACTACACCACTAATCGGCACCGCAAGGTGGATGATTATCCCTTCGGCGGGGAAGCGGGCATGGTGATGCAGATCCAGCCCATCGACGCCTGCATCTCGGCCCTGAAGAAGGAGCGCGACTACGACGAGGTGATCTTCACGTCGCCCGATGGAGAGAAGTTCGACCAGCCCATGGCCAACAACCTCTCACTTCTGAACAACATCATTATCCTCTGCGGACATTACAAGGGAGTGGACTGGCGCGTGCGCGAGCATCTCGTCACCCGCGAGATCTCGATAGGCGACTATGTCCTCACCGGCGGAGAGCTCCCTGCCGCAGTGATCGCCGACGCTGTGGTCAGGATCATTCCCGGCGTGATAGGCGACGAACAGTCGGCTCTTTCAGATTCATTCCAGGACAATCTTCTCGCACCCCCGGTCTATTCGAGGCCTGCGGAATACAACGGCTGGCGCGTGCCCGACATCCTTCTCTCCGGACATGAGGCAAAGATCGCCGAATGGCGTTATGAGCAGGCTCTGGAGCGCACACGCCGTCTTCGCCCCGACTTACTTGGCGAGTGACATAGAGAAATATTTCAATGAAGCTGCGTTTCCCGAAAGGAGACGCGGCTTTTCTTTATTGTGGCCGATTGCACGGCTTTGCGGCTGTCGATATGCTTTGTGGCTACTTTATGTCCATGAGTTCGAGGAGCCGGAACTCAGCCTCGTCGATGCGGGGAAGTATCTCTCCGAGACGACGGCTCGCTTCGGTGATGGCTGTGGTGTCGGCTGTCCCTCCGGACAGGAGGTTTTCGAGCTGTGTCTTTTCCCCGGTGAGCTGTGCAATCTCCTGCTCGAGCTGTTCCATCTCGCGCTTCTCCTTGAAGGTGAGTTTTCTTTTTACCTCTTTCCTTCGGGAGTTGCCGGATACAGTCTCCGCAATATTCCCGGCGTTCTTTCTGCGTTCCTGTTCCTCAAGCTCGCGGGCGCGGGCCTTCTCCTCCTTCTCCTGCATGGCGACGCAGTGTCGGTAGGTGGAGTAGTCGCCGGGAAAGTCCTTGACCTCGCCGTTACCTTTGAAAACGAAGAGGTGGTCGGCTATACGGTCGAGGAAGAAGCGGTCGTGGCTCACCACAATCACGCAGCCCTTGAACGAGGCAAGGTAGTCCTCGAGCACGGCGAGAGTCATTATGTCGAGGTCGTTGGTAGGCTCGTCAAGCACGAGGAAGTTGGGATTCCTCATAAGCACGGTGGCGAGATAGAGCCTGCGGCGTTCGCCGCCGGAGAGCTTGCTGATATACTTCTGCTGGGTGTCGGGAGTGAAGAGGAAGCGGGAGAGAAAAGCGGAGGCGGAGATGCGGGTCTTGTCGTCGATGCGGACATCCTCGGCGATCTCACGCACGGCGTCGATCACCCGTTTCGAATCGTCGAAGCCCGTCATGCCCTCTTGCGAATAATATCCCCAGCGCACGGTCTCGCCGATGTCGAAGCATCCGGAGTCCGGCTGCAGTTCGCCGAGCAGAAGCTTGATGAAGGTGGATTTTCCCGCGCCGTTGTCTCCCACGATGCCCACCTTCTCATAGCGGGCGAACGTGTAGCTCCAGTCGCGGAGAATCACCTTGTCGCCGAATGATTTCGACACGTTCTTCGCCTCGAATATCTTGGAGCCTATATAACCCGCCTTCACATCGAGAGCCACGTCGCGGCGTGAGAGGTTCACGTGGCTGCGGTCCTCGAGCTGATGGAAATTGTCGATACGGTACTTTGCCTTCGATCCCCGGGCCTGCGGCTGGCGGCGCATCCACTCCAACTCGGTGCGGAGCAGGTTCTTCACCTTGGCGAGTTCCGCGCTGAGGTTCTCCATGCGCTCCGAGCGCTTGCGGAGATAGTAGTCGTAGTTGCCGTCGTAGGAGTATAGCTGACAGCGGTCTATCTCAATTATGCGAGAGCAGACTTTGTCGAGGAAGTAGCGGTCGTGCGTCACCATCAGCAGGGTTGTCTTGGACCGCGTCAGATAATTCTCGAGCCATTCGATCATCTCCACGTCGAGGTGGTTGGT
Source organism: uncultured Muribaculaceae bacterium (assembly GCA_910584545.1). Lineage (GTDB taxonomy): Bacteria > Bacteroidota > Bacteroidia > Bacteroidales > Muribaculaceae > Lepagella. The sequence goes on from CAJUBC010000016.1 coordinate 28,169, forward strand.
AGGCTCGTCGAGTATGAGCATGTCCGGTTCGTCGAGAAGTACCTTTGCGAGGGCCACACGCTTGGCCTGACCTCCCGAGAGCTTGTCGACAGGCATGTCGACATCGGAGATTCGGAACTGGGTCAGCATCTGCCGGGCCATGTCGGGGCCGTTCCATTCATCCTCGCGGCCGGGACGGGGAGCGGGAGTGGCATAATCGAGAGCGCTCATCCCTGCCGGCATGGGAGGCTGCTGCTCGAGGTAGCCCACGCGCAGACCGTTGCGGTACACCACGTTGCCCGAGTCATAATCCTCGCGGCCGCACAGGATGTTGAGGAACGTGGACTTACCGTCGCCGTTGCGGGCCACGATTCCGATCTTATCCCCCTGATACACCCCGAGCGTGATATCCTCGAAAAGAATCCTGTCGCCAAACGACTTGGTAAGTTTCTCAATCTGCAAATAGCTGACCATAACGCGTATAAAGCTCAATTATCAAAAAACACTCTCTTGTAATAACGTAAAGAAACGTCAGGTATTTTCTATTAGGCTGTAGTGGTGTGCATCGTATCGCAGTTGTAGACTGTCGAAGAGAGAAAGAACCCATGCAGGTTGTTCGCGGAGCTTCCAACAGAAAACCTCCTGATAAACATTGTACGGAGGAAAGACAGATAAACAATCTAAATGACGTGGCCTTTTGTTATTCCCAGTCATCATTTAGCAGGAAATCAAACAAGCCTGTGAAATATATGCCGTTATCATCGGTATAAGGCATTATCTCCTCACCTACCACAACAATCTTTCTGAATGAATCGGAAATCTTCAGCAATGACGCGAGTTCCTGCTCACGCTTTTCTTCGGTGGGAATTGAATATGCAGACTGGATATAATACCGTTGGCTACCCTTGTTGACCACGAAGTCTATTTCACGTTGCGAGTATGAGGTTTTACCATTCTTCATCTCGCGGGATTCCACAATTCCGACATCTACAAGATAACCAAGAACGCGAAGATGGTTATATAATACATTTTCCATGATATGCGTAAGCTCCTGTTGTCTGAAGTTTAACCGCGCGTTTCTCAAGCCGACATCTATGCAGTAATATTTTTTATTGGTCTCATAGTAGCGTCGTCCTTTGATGTCATATCTTTCGGCACTTTCAAACAGGAAAGAATTTTCGAGATAGTCGATATAGGACGCCACGGTCTTTGAGTCAATTTTCATCTTTTGCACGGATTCAAGGGTGTTGGCAATCCGTGACGGATTGGTAAGTGAGCCGATTGTGCTGCATAATGAAGTTGCCAGACGAGACAGAGCAAGTTCGTTTTTCACTTTGTTACGCTCCACGACATCATCAATATAAGTCTTATCCCATAAAGATTGGAGGTAATTTATTTTTTGTTCGTTATACTGATAGTGGATAAGCCGAGGCATTCCGCCGAATGTGGAATATATTTTCCACGCCTCGTGCACATCGCTACCCATGGCCATATAGAACTCCCTGAATGACAACGGAAACACCCTTATCTCGTCTCCTCGTCCACGGAATATTGTACGTATGTCTTTGGATAAGAAACGAGAGTTGCTGCCCGTCACATATACATCAATATTCTCGTGACTGTTCAAGCCGTTCACAAGTCTCTCGAAATTATCCAGTTCCTGAATTTCGTCAAGAAAGATATAATAGTTCTCCTGATCATTGTTTATAAGAGAATATATATGTTCCTTGACGGCCTTTGGATCAAGAATGTCAAAATCATATTTCTCATCATCCTTGTCAAAATCCAATGTGATGATATTGTCGGATGCCACCCCCTGTTGCAATAGGTAGTCTTTATAGATAGGGTTTAACAACCAAGATTTACCGCACCTGCGCGGGCCGGTAATAATTTTGACTTCTCCATTATCACGTCTTATAATCAGCTTGTTAAGATACGAGTTTCGTTGTATGTAACTTGTCTTGCTCATTATTCATTCCGAATTTACTGCAAATTTACAGTGTTTTTGGAATATAAACAAGCAAAAAATCAGTCAGGAGAAAAATCTCAATGGAATTTAGTGGAAAACACTGCGGAAACGGATAGAGGCGTGGAGGCTTGTTGCCACGCACTATGACAAGGAGAATCCCGACATTCACCGCGCGTTCATTTTTTACCTGTATTGCGGTCTTCGTTGGTGCGATGTCAAAGACCTTACCTATGCTAATGTCGATTATTCAAACAAGCTGCTGAAGTTCGAACAGAGCAAAACCAAAGCTCATAGCGCAGCCAGTGGAGTTGTCATCCCACTCAACGACGGACTTTTAGCTCTCATCGGTCAGCCGAAAGACGGCAACCGCAATCAAATCATCTTCCCATTACCGTCGCATACCATGTGCCTGAAGGCCTTGCGCCACTGGGTCGCCCGTGCCGGTATCCAGAAACATATCACATGGCACTGCGCTCGTCACAGCTGCGGCACCAACCTCCTCAGCAACGGAGCCAACATCAAGACCGTTGCCAGCATCCTCGGCCACAGCGGTCTCGCCCACACTGAGAAATATACTCGCGCCGTCGATTCCCTCAAACAAGCCGCCATCGACTCCATGCCACCGTTAAATATATAACACCTTAAATACCAACTGGTATGTCAATCAAAGTTTGCGTCCTCACAGACCCCATTCTTATCGACTTCGCTCAGGACGGCGACATCGAAGGTTTCAAAGAATACCTCGACTCCGATGACACTATTTACTTAAACGAACCGGAAACATTCGACACAGAGGCTGAAGCCCTCGCATATTGTGCAGGCATCGGCTACGGCAAAGATGAGCGCGGCCCCGTCGAGCGTTATCCACTTCGTTCCTTTGAGCCGGAGAACCTGCCGTTCATCGTAGCAATCGAAAACTATTGAAAAAATCTGCGCGCCCATGTCAATAACTATCTTTGCTTCGGATGCTGGATGTCTTGAAAAAATTTGTTAACTTTGCAATCTAATCTGCGCTCGCGCTGACGAAGACCACTCATGTAAGAAACATTTCTTATACAACATATTACGGAACTTCCTTGTAGCAGCATAAAGGTTTGGTCGCCTGTCAGCCTACAAGGAAGTTCTTCGCATTTTATGGAACAAAAGATAAACATCTTTTCATTCTTTTCTGGCGCGGGCTTCTTGGATTTAGGTTTCGAGTTATCCGGGCATTTTAATGTCGTATATGTTAACGAGTTCCATAAAGCATTTAATGATGTCTATAGGTATGCCCGTTCGAAAATGGGTATCGAGCAGCCTAAATACGGTCATCATGTAGAAGACATAACCCAAATAATAGGCTCATCAGAACTTGAAGAATTAAAAGCACAAGTTTCTGAGTCCAAAGCAACAACTCTAACAGGAATTATCGGTGGTCCTCCATGCCCTGATTTTTCCGTCGCAGGACGTAACAGAGGTAAAGAGGGTGAAAACGGCAAGCTTTCGGGAACTTATGTGTCTCTTATTTGCGAAACATTGCCAGACTTCTTCCTTTTTGAAAATGTCAAGGGTCTTTATCGTACAGCAAAACATCGTGAGTTTTTTGAACACTTAAAATCCCTCCTTATAAAAAACGGATATGTCTTAACTGAACAACTAATTAATTCCATCGAATTTGGCGCACCACAAGACCGTGATCGCATTATCCTTATTGGTTTTAGGAAAGATGTGGCTAAACGCCTTCATTTACCATTCATGAAGTCTGAGCTTCTTGAATTTGATTGGGAAAAGAATAAGCTTTATTCAAGGGATGCACTTTCTCTACCTTGGCCTAAAACATCTCCATATAAAGAAAATGTGTCAACTGATGCTCCTGATGGTATAATTAAGGAACTTACGGTTGAGTATTGGTGGGAAAAGAACGATGTTCTTAATCATCCCAATGCTAATATGTATTTTCAGCCACGCGCCGGTCTTTATCGTTTTCAATCAAAAGACGAGGGCGACGATGAAAAAAAGTGCTACAAAAGACTTCACCGCTGGAGATATTCTCCTACTGTTGCCTATGGCAACAACGAAGTGCATATACATCCCTATAAACCCCGCCGAATTTCAGTTGCTGAAGCGCTTGCATTACAATCGCTTCCAAAAGAATTCGAATTGCCAACTACCATGACCTTAACCGATGCTTTTAAGACCATCGGTAACGGCGTCCCGTTTATGGCCGCATTAGGAATAGCTAAAAATATTATCGATTACATTTCTTCGCACAATTAATAATGGAACTCTCTCATCTTCTCAATCTCGTTGCAGAGTTACCGAATAACTCCACCTTGAACTACGTTCGAGGAACTGATACATGTCGATTTATAGACGTTGATATTCAAGGACAACGTATAAATTCTGAGACCCCAACTAATGAACCTAAGTCTTGGGCTCCGACTTATCTTAGTGAACTTGCTCCAAAGATTATAGAGAATGTCCCATTTAACCTAAGTGGACTTCTCAATAACAAAGGTTCTTTCCGTCCTGTGCTCGAAACCATCTTAGCACATACTCGTGAGTTCTATACAGTTCGCAAAGGTACGGCTACAGCTCTTGTATGGATTCCTTCTAAACCTAAATCAAACTTAGATTTAGAAGAAATAGGTTATTCCGAAATTCCCCCGGCTTATCCTGACGATGCGCTATCGCCCATCTACGATAAAGAAAAATTGGCCGATGAATTAAAAAATGGATTTATTGTCTATTTTTCCAATTATCTTCGTCTTAGTACTGGTAAATGCGACGATAGTAAGATTGAGCAATATTTCAATTACTATGTCCGTTTCATTGAAACGCCTCTCAAAGAGAAATTTCCTGAATTTCATTCTATCTTTGATTTTGATGACATCGTTTCACTAAATGATTTTCTATATAAGGCCAAAGAAGAACTCCCAAATCTCTCAATACTGTTACTTGATAAATGGCCTCAGAACAAAGAAGAACAAACACTTTATTACGAACCGTGGACTATGCTGCGTCATTATAAAGTGTTCCTTGAACTTCTCAAATCTTTCAAACAGATAGCCATTTCTATCAAGCCAAACAAGGTTATGTTAGGGAAATCTGAATTGAGCGAAATAGAAGATAATTATTTAATGTATCTCCGTGCGATGCGCACTAAGCCGTTTTTATTGCTTGCAGGTATCTCAGGCACCGGCAAGAGCCGCATCGTGAAACAGATGGCATTCGATAGCTGCCCAGACAACAACTTGCTACGCTCGGATCTGACTGCTCCCGGCAATTACTGCCTAATCGAGGTCAAACCGAACTGGCACGACTCAACCGAACTTCTCGGCTATGAAAGCAACATCGGTACTCCTCACTACCAGCTTACCCCTTTTGTTAAGTTCCTCGCAAAGGCCACGCTTTATCCGACCGTTCCTTTCTTCATCTGTCTCGATGAAATGAACCTTGCCCCGGTGGAGCAATACTTCGCCGAATTTTTGAGCGTACTTGAAAGCCGTACTAAAATAGACGGACACATCGTTTCCGAGCCTCTTATAAAAGCCGATGTTTTCAAAAAATACAATCTTCGCACGGCTCTTTTCTCTGCCGAGAAAGAAAAATCGGAGTATAGTCAAGCTCAGGGAACTGTTGAGCCTGAACCTACATACGGGAAGGAAGCGAAAGTCTACGACTTTCTGGAGAAATATGGTTTACGCATTCCGGAAAATGTCATAGTCATTGGCACGGTCAATATGGATGAAACCACTCATCAGTTCTCGCGTAAGGTTATCGATCGCGCAATGACTATCGAGATGAACCTGCCTGACGGCGACCCGTTCATGGACTTTTTCGATAATGGTTCCGAACTTGTTTACCGTTCCGAGCCCACATCACCGTCGCTATATCTCTCTACCGAGACAAAAGCCTCGGACGTTGTTAAGGCTCTTGCTGAAGGCAATGCCGAAAAGACCGACTGGCTTAAAGGTGAAGTGGCCTCATTCCTGACTGCATTAAATACGGCCCTTGATGGTACTCCCTTCAAAGTAGCCTACCGAGTTCAAAACGAGCTTATGCTGTACTTCTATCAGCTGTGGCTTGAAGATAAGAGCCTTGAATGGGAAACCATTCTTAATACTGCTTGCGACCAAATCCTTATGATGAAAGTTCTTCCTCGAATAGCGGGCGATGAAGAACTTTTGCAAAAGCCGCTTGAACGGCTTGCCGTGTTCGGCGAACAATTTGTCAGTGCTAAGAAGAAAATCAAAGAGATGAACGAACGCCTCGGTCAGTCTCGCTTTACATCGTTCTGGCCGTAATATACTATGTTCGCTATGAAACATTGGAAAATAGGTATTCTTTTATCAGTAATCGTCTCAGTAACAGCATTGGCGATATCAATAATGCGTTGCGAACCTATGTCAATGGATTGGGCAACCTTCTTAGTCACAATTTTATCTGCTCTAATTTGTGCACTTATCGGTTGGCAAATTTATACATTGATAGATCTCCGGAAAATTCAAAAAGAGCTACAAGCGACCAAATTGCACTCTTTATTGGAAAGCGAACGCAACTCAACTATTACGTGCCATGCTATAGCCGACTACTATTATAGTATTGTTGTGGGAGAGTCTCCATTTTCCAATGAATACTATCTCATTTATTATCGCGTATCAGAACTTTTTCATGCTTCAAATAGGGAGACCGAGGAATGTGTGAGGCCATAATTAGAGGTTTAAATGAAATCATAAGACATCCCGAGAATATAAAAGTGACTACTAAAAATAGGGAGCACATCTTGGAATTGTATTTACAAGTTAAAGATGGGATCAAGTTACAAGGTTATTATGACTTGTTGGAAAAAATCAATAGATTAGGTATTAATATTCAATAGATTAATGGAAGTCTTCTCCTTCAAAAGCGCCAATGTAGAAATCACAGCCAACACCGCCGCCAATATGGCGAACTGCTGGCACCGTTTTCGTGCGCGTGTGGGAGGCAAAGCCGAAACTTATTGTGATTACCGTTCAACTTTGCCCGGCAGTCTTGAACTTGCGCTGTATTCCGACATGTTCGCGCTGCGCCGGGTAGGTGAACCTGACAGCCGTGAATGGCTCAATCAGGCTCCCGTATTTTACGAAACCGCCACATATAACGTCAGCATTTACTTCACAAATGTTGACACCGCTCCCGGCATACTACATAAGCTAAAAGAAGTTACCGAACTTTTCTCGGTGATAAAAGTCGGCGAACATAAGTGGTTGCTTTCGGCTCCACTTTCATTTGTCAACGAACCGGGCATTTTCGATCTTACTTTCAGATATAAGCCAAACGATGGTGCGGAACGCACTGATACGTTTACTTTCCGTGTCGTGTCTCCGAAACTCGACACAAAAGACGACTACAACCATATCCTCGCCGAGATAAACGCCCAGTACAACGAAATCATATATCAGTATCTTACCATGACGTTGCAAAATCTGCAACGCGGAGGTAAGTCGAACAATGATGTCGTGTGGCTCTCCATCTTCCGCAATATTGCGAAAGATTACGAGAAGTGGGTGCGTTATATCGTAAACAAACCGCACCTGCGCCAAAGCCGAGAAGTTCGCTATGACCGCGCCGACCGCATAAAACGCTGGTCGCCTTTAATGGCTGAAAAATTTGCCGAAGTCCAAGCCGAAGGCCGACTGGAACGAGAATATTTCCGGCATGAGGAAATTATTCACACGCACAATACTCGCGAAAACCGTTTTGTCAAGTTTACACTCGACCGCATCGGCAAACGTCTTGCTACGATTGTCGCCACAATCAAAGCAAAGAACGAGCGTGCGAAAGAGACAGAGAAAGTCGCCGAAAGCGAACTTGCCGAACTCGATGGCTATGTAGCTTCTATCCGCAGACTCGCCTATTCTTCTCTGCTCAGAAACCTGCGGGGCGAGCCGCTTAGGTCGGAGAGTATGGTGCTCCAAAAACGCACGGGCTACGCGCAAGTCTACAAATATTGGCTCTTGCTCCAAAAGGGTATTGAGCTTTTCGAGGGAGCCAATGCTATCGGTGTTCGTCCAATCTGGGAACTTTACGAACTTTGGTGTTTCCTTAAAATGCGTCAGATGGTTGCCGACATTCTCGGTCTTCACTTTGACAATCCCGATGAGATTACCGAAAATCCAATGCCGATGGTCAAGCCATTTGAGGATAACAATCAGGAGCACACTGTTTTTTATAATTGCGCCGATGGATCAAAAGCCCGGCTCCATTATCAGCATACTTACAGCCGCCGCACAGGTGAAGTACATACGGCAACTACCGAGAACCGCCCCGATATTGTACTTACCATCGTCAAACCCGATGGCTTCGAGCTGACATATCTGTTCGATGCAAAGTATCGCTTGCTCGATGACAGACGTCTCAATCAGGAAGACCGCGAGGAACTAAACGAAGCACACGGTGCCGATACACCACCTGCCGATGCCATAAATCAGATGCACCGCTACCGCGATGCGATTTATTACGGCTCGGATAGGCAGACCAATGCCGCAAAAGAAATTATCGGAGGCTATATCCTGTTCCCCGGTCGAGGCGACAATGAAAGTGTGCGTCAGCGTTTCTTCTATAAGAGTATAGAAACCGTCAACATTGGTGCTTTCCCTTTGTTACCTGATGCTTCCGACCCTTCCAACGAGGGGACATTGCTTTACGAATTTCTTACCAAAATTCTTACGGCACCCCTCGCCATCGACCATATCAAGGACGCGATACCTCAGAAAGGGATGCAATACCTTCCTTCGGAGCAGCCAACGCCCGAAGACCTCGTCCTCGTTGGCTACTACAAGACGGAGCAATGGGAGGCTATTGTCAACAATCGCCTTTACTATGTTCCGGCAGCACTCGGAAAAGGTTCTATCAATCTTGTTTCCGGCTTCGAGAAAACCAAGTATCTCTTACTGCATCACGATCAAAACCGCATCCTTGTTCGTCTCAAAGGCGATGGACCGAAGTTCTACCCGAAACCCGCACTTGAAGCCCTGGGATTTACACCCTCGGGTGACTTTTATCTTGGGTTCGAGATAAAAGATTTCAAGCCAGTTCCTGGCATAGCCCCCAATGACTACAAGCTAGAACGCAAAGGTCAACAACGGTATACACCTTATTTTACCACATTAAATAACATTATCAATAATATACACCTATCTATTTGAATGTCTATTGTTTTAATTGTCGGAAATGGTTTTGACCTTGCACTTGGCTACGATTCCGCATATACGCATTTTATAAATACATTTGCTGGTAGTATCCAACATTATTTTTGGCCTTTCAAAATGCCTGATGATTCTGAATTTAAGTCTGAGTCTCTGCATCAGCATTTTTACAACTTTTTCAAGACACATTTAGACGACCGCGGCAATATCAAATGGATTGACATAGAGGGTGAATTGTATAACTATGTTTCCTCAAAACAAGGATCGGATATATCTGACGGACTCGTTTCGTATGATAAATTCAGTTTTTTTATGCTCGTAAAAGCTTTATACCTATATCTGAATCGGCATGAAGAACTTAAATATAAGCATATTCCTCCAACAGGTGAAGACAAGTGTGTCATCAAATTGCTTCAGGCATTAAGAAATGCAAAAAATTTTAAAAGCGCTTACACTTTTAATTATACCGATTTGAGAGCACGCCTTATTAAATATGGCGAATTCGACGCTGAATCTATACCACCTATCACATATGTACATGGCTCTCTTGAAACCTCATCAGAATCTTTGCCTAAAATAGTTCTGGGTATAAACACAGACTTCTCTCTACCTCAAGAGTATTCATTTTTGCAAAAGATTAACAATCCTTATGCTGATGCCGGTGATTTAGCTGTTGACATGGCTTCTTGTGATGAAATAATATTCTATGGTCTATCTATGGGAAAAATTGATTTTGAATATTTTCAAAGTTTCTTTAAGGCCATTGAGTCCTCTCCAATTTCTACATCTAAGAAGTATATCAGCATTCTCACCAAAGGAGAAAAAATGATTTCTTCCATTAACAAGAATATCCATGATATGGGCATAAATATTCGTTTATTGAAAGAGCACTCCCACTTCAATATCATTGATACTCATGAGGCAGAGTTTGACGATAATGGCCATTACAATGTATTTCATAATCTTCTTGACAGAATAAACAAATAATAGGGCGTTGCGACACCGTCGGCGCACTTTTGTGAATCGAGCCGGAGGTCTCGACCGGAAGGCTTCAATCGGTAACTCATACACGAGTTTCTGCACCAATTTTAAGTTGAATACATCATCCCAAGATATCTGAGAATACTACTGAATAGAAGATTAAGACAACCGACAACACGACATATAGGCAGTTTTTCCCTCTTTGATTCAGCATAAGGAATCGGAAGTGGTGGAGTGGAAAAACCGGAGCAGACTGGGACAGTGCGCCGGAGCGGACTGGGACACTTTT
>CAJUBC010000017.1 GCA_910584545.1 uncultured Muribaculaceae bacterium
TGTAGTCCAGCAGGTTCGATCTGCTGTCAGAGTGTCTGCCGTATTCCATTTCCATAGGGATTTATTACTATGATGGTATATTGATGATTGTCAATGCAATGCGATGTGAATTCTTATTCTGTGGTATCGTTTTTGTACCGTTTTTGTAACAATTTTACAAATGGTGATATTTGTTTAATGTATTATTAATCAATTATTTAATATTGTTTTCGAGGAGACTGATTATTTTCTGCTGCGCGGCTATCAGCTGGCGGCGGAGTGACTCGTTTTCGGCCGCGAGGTCTGCGGTTGAGTCTCCGGAAGCCGAGGACGAGTCCAGATAAATATCCTCGAAACGCTCTCCTGCTTTTGCATGGTCTCCGTTCGCAGTGATGAACTTCATCGCGGCTCCGGAGTCATCGAAAAAATATGTGATAGGGACACCTAATACAGACGCGATTTTCTCCAGCGTGGCAATCTTTGTCGAATTAGTGCGGCACATCTGATGTATATGCTGCTCACTGACACCAACCTCCTGAGCCAATGAAACAATACTAATATTTCTCTTTTCAGCTAATGTTTTGATTAATTGTAAATTGACCATAATACACTAAAATATTAACAATTATTAACATAATATAATATATTAGCCGTAGTAAAATATATTACCTTTGTGCCATAAAGTTACAAATTTCTACAATAATAACAAATTCGAACAAAAAAAACAGTATGCAAAGCAGAAAAGATAGTGAAATTCCCGTGCTTGTGGCCCATACACTTCCTCAGTTGCTACGCAATATGTCTGTCGGCGAGACGCGGCGGGTCGGTGAGGAAATGAACCCGGTGAGTGTGCGGCGTGCATGCTCGGATCTGAAAAAGGAGGGCCTGAGGTTTGCGACATCTACGAAGTTGGGCTTAATGACGGTTACGCGCCTCATATAATTTCATACCGGAAATACTATTGCAAAATGACCCGCAAGGAGATAAAGGATCTGGCCATGATGATCGCCCGGATGGCTGTGGATCTTACCGATGAGATATTGACGGCGCAGAAAGCCGCCGAGCTGCTGGGATGGAGCGTGAGGACGGTCTACAACCAGAAGGATGTCCTGGGAGGTTGGAAATGGGGAAAGAAACTCTATTTTTCCAGAAAAGCGATTGAAAACAAGATTCTGAGTGGTCGGGGAAAAAGGAGGACATAAGACTAACCGATTGATATTAAACAGATATGAAAATGATACAGTCTATAAAAAACAGGATTCGCCGGATGGCGGAGTTGGCCGACGAAGTGCGGACCGACACTGTGCTGATGTCATCGGCACCTGAACCGGCGGAAGAGTTCTCACGCCTGATGTCGGCAATCGATGATTTCATGGTCCGATATGACCTCTGGGAAAAAGCCCTCACGGCTCACACCGCCGGACATAACACCTGAATTCTCCTTTTTTAATGGCGCGACCCGGATATGATAAGAAGTCGAGTTGAATTTCTTTCGTGAGAGCGTATCCAATCACACACAAATACGAAATAAAACCTTAATCATGCAAGCAAATAATGATCGGCGGCCGCAGGATTGCCGTCACAGCAAAGGCTCGCTGCTGTGCTATAAAGACGGCGAGCGTCAGGGTTTCTGCAACCTCGTGTTTTCAAGATATCACGACTGTCCCGGATACTCTCCGGCTGAAGGGACTGTCTGCAATTAAGAGTGTTCGTGAAGATAACTTCATGAACACAACGCGATAAAATTCAACGATGACATGATTAAACAGATAACGGTCGACAAGGTGCTGGAGGCCGCCGATATTGTATCGGTGGTCGCAGACGACGGCGTGGAACTTTCTCCGAAGGGATCGAAGTACGTCGGCAGATGTCCCTTCCATCAGGAGAAGACCATCGGAGGCTTCACCGTGTCCCCGGCACGGGGGACATATCATTGCTTCAGCTGCGGTGCTCACGGAGACGCGGTGAAATACGTGATGGAACGCAAGGGTTATTCGTTTCCGGACGCGATCCGCGCGCTGGCTATCCGTCACAACATAGAAATCGAGGAGGAGCGCCGCGAGATGACCGAGGAGGAGCGCCGCGAGGCCCATATCCGCTCCACGCTCAAGGATGCGATGGAGCGTGCCGCGATGTTCTTCGAGGAGCAGCTGCAGTCCGACACTCCGGATGCAGCCGAGGCCCGCGCATACGCCTTTGGTAGATGGGGTGAGGATTTCTGCAGGGAATTCGGTATCGGTTACGCTCCGCGCTCATCACAGTTGTTCCTCGATGGAATGCAGAAGCTCGGCGTGGCTGTGGAGGATCTCGTCACTCTCGGTCTGGTAAAGGCCGACAGCGATGACGGGCACCTGTACGCATTCTTCCGGCACCGAGTGATGATTCCGGACCGGAACACGGCGAGGAAGGTGGTCAACTTCACCGGACGGGCATTGGTTGACAAGAAGAACGTCCCGAAATACATGAACTGTCCGGACACCCCCATCTACCGGAAGCGAGACCATCTCTTCGGAGAGGACGCCGCCATCAGCGCCGGACGCGTGGCCGACAAGATGTATCTTGTGGAGGGCGCGCCCGATGCAATGAGGTTGCGAATCCTCGGAGTGAAAAACTCCGTGGCTCCGTTAGGGACGGCCTTGACAGACACACAGCTGGACCGCATCCGGCGCAGCACCGACACTTTGGTCATCATTCCCGACAGCGATCCTCCGAAAGAAGAGGGCGGTATCCCGCCCGGGAAGGCTGCGGCCATCAAGAACGGACTCGCCGCCATTAAGTCCGGAATGACTGTCAAGATCAAGGAGATCCCGCCGCAGTTCGAGGATGACAGGCAGCTGAAGGCCGACGCCGACAGTTACTTCACCAGTCTCGACGTGATGAGCGGAGTCCCGGAGCAGGACTTCCTCCTCTGGTATGCCCGGGAACGCTTCGGCGAGGATCCTGACAGTTCCCGGCTCAACGGACTGATCCGGGAATTCTGCGATATCCTGGCCAACAGCTGCGACGGAATCTCCGCCGGCATATTCATCGAGCAGTTCGCCCGCAAGAAGTACGGAACCACAAGCACATGGAGGCGCGCCTATCGCGCGGCCCTCGAGGAGAAACAGGAGAAGGAGCAGGAGAAGAGCAAGGATGACACGCCCGACATCGAGCAACCTCCTAAATCGGCAGGTTTCTGGATTGCCGGAGGCTGCTACTACGGCCGCGACCGCGAGGGAGAGCCTGTGAGGTGGAGCAACTTCATTCTGATTCCATGCTATCAGATAGCCGGCAGCGAGTCGATCAGCCGCCTCTTCCGGCTGCGCAACGACATCGGCGATGAGGACTATATACAGTTCTCTCCCGACGAACTGGTCAATCTGGCCGTGTTCCGCCGCAAGCTCAACAACACAGGCCGATACGTCTGGCTGGCCAAGATCGATGAGCTGATGAAGGTGCAGGAATTCATTTTCCGGGAATCGGAGACCGCCCGGCTGGTGGAATATCTCGGCCACCAGAAGGAGGAGGTCTATGCCTGGGGAAACGGCGTTCATGACTACAACACGTTTTATCCGGTCAATGAGATCGGGATGGCCACCGTTCCGGGGGCCGGTACGTTCTATCTCCCGGCGTTCTCGGTGATGTACCGCGATAAGGACACGAAGTTCGTGGCCGAGAAACAGTTCATCCATACCGAGAGCAATCCGGTTACGTTCCGGAGATATGCGGAGATGCTGCGCGGAGTGTTCGGCGATGGCGGGATGATCGGACTCTCCTTCACTATCGCGGCCATGTTCCGCGACATCATTTTCCGAGAGCTTCATTTCTTTCCGCTGCTGAACATATTCGGCCAGAAGGGAACCGGAAAATCCAATCTGGGAATCGCGCTGCGCTCATTCTTCGTGGCCGACAACAAGCCCACCGACATCGACCAGGCCACGTTCCCGGCGTGCAGCAAGCTGATGGCATCATGCTCGAACGCCGTGATACATTTCGATGAATACAAGAACTCGATCGGCATCTCGAAGATCGGAATGCTGAAGAGGGTCTATGACGGTGTCGGCCGCGAGAAGATAAACAACAACGAGGTGGAGGTCACCCCCATCCACTGCGCCGTGATACTCTCCGGTCAGGAGCTTCCAACGTTCGATATCGCTCTTTTCTCCCGTGTGATCAATCTCACGTACAATCAGACAGAGTTCTCGGCCGCCGAGGACGCGAGGTTCAACGAGCTGGTGGCATGCCGGCTGAAGGGGCTGTCCCATCTCACCCATGAGGTGATGCGGCTGCGTAAGGATGTCAAGGAGATGTTTGCGAGCTGCTACAAGATCGCCTACAGGAAACTCCTCACGGCCATCGGCGAGGATGTCACCGAGACGAGGATGGCGAAATGCTGGGCGGTGCCGCTGGCCGTGACGATGTGCGTGTCGGACTCCCTGGATCTCCCGTACACTGTCGACGACCTGCTCGAGGCGAGCGCGACGGGCGTGAAGGAGCAGACGGTGATCATGAAGACCAACAACGAGGTGGCCAACTTCTGGGAATTCGTCTATGTATGTTTCCAGGAAGGGAAGATATGGGAGAACGGCGACTACAAGATAGTCCCGACAAAGAAGGTGCGTCTGGAGGGCACCGACGAGCCCACGGAGTTCGCCGAGCCTAAGGAATTGCTCTTCCTGCGGCCCTCGAGGCTCATGAGCCTCTATCAGCAGCAGGGCGACAGGCAGAACGCCATCCTGATGTCGAAATCCAACATGCGCCTTTATCTCGGTTCCTCGAAGGAATGTCTGGGCAAGGCGAGACTGAAGTTCGACCGCATCATCGACGGCCGCGTGCAGTACAGGCAGATCGAGACAGCGGGCGGAGTGACCAGAGGGGCGAAGCTCCTCGATCTCGAGCGCAGCTATGTGTTCGACTACCGGATGGTGAAGTCCCGCTACGGCATCAACCTCCATGGCGAGGAGCAGACCGCCTACAGCAATGACGACGATCCGACATACAGCCGCAATGTCGACTCCTTATTCGGTCCGCCGGATCCGGAGGGGACAGGAGGTGACGCTCCGTTCTGACGAATTTTTTGAAAAATTTTTCCCGCGCGCGTGATAGAGAATCATTTGTCACCTTTGTCACCTTTGTCACCCTCCACGAATTTCAGGCAGTTAGGTGTTCAAAAGTTTGTCACCCGTTTGTCACCTTTTGTCACCTAAACTCCGTTTTGTCACCTTTTGTCACCTAAATCGGGTGTTTTGTCACCTAAATTACTATATGTAATTTTACTTAAAATAAAGATAATTAGATATATAGGCTCAGAGCCGATGTCGCGTGACAAGGGTGACAAACGTACCATGCCCCCCTGTATATATCACGAAAAAAATCGCTCTTCTCCTCAAAGCCGTGAGAACGGGCGTGAAAATCCTCAAAAACAGCAGCATCGATATGAAAAATCTGATTTATCTCGAACTTGCTCCCTATCTGGAGCAGTGGTTCCGGCACCGTCACGGCGCCGGACCGCGCGGCACTGCGGTCTCGATGACCCGTGGCTGCGTGGAGTGGCGCCGCCTCCGGCTGCTCATCGACGTGCCTCCGGCCGACTACGTGCCGTCCCGTGCTCCCGATGGATGGACTCCGGTGGAGATTCCCTATTACTCCGGGAAAGATCCCCGCACATATTGGTACATATCCGACAAAGGTCGTCGGGCGGTCGAGGAGACCCTTCTGGATCTTTTCGACACCGAGCTCTATGACTTCTACCTCCGGGGCTACATCAAGGGGCTGCGGATTTCCTACATGGTGATCGCGTGGATGGAGCAGAAGGGGATAGAATATACCGAAATCAACGAGAACGCCGTGAAGAAACGTCTTGACCGGATTCGCAACGTAGTGGCGTGCGCCCGCAGGAGGAGGTCGAAAAAACAGGGAAAATCGTTACGGGCCCAGGGCCTTTCCGGCGGCAGCGACATTTCCGACAACAGCGACATTTCCGAAACATACGACTGCAACCTCATAGAAGACATCAACGTCTAAATATCACCAGACATGACAGAAGACATCAAGACCACGGTCCCCGGCATAGTGAAGGTGCGTGCGGTGCGATGCGCCGACCTCCCGCAGGGCATTCCCCTCCTCGCCGACAACGTCAACCTGATTCCGGTGCTGGCCACAGCCGCCGAGATAGCACTCATCGACATTCCCGAGTGCAAGATTACGTCCGGTAGCGACGCGGGCAGCCCTCAGGAGGAGGCCGTACTGACGTTCACGGCCACACGGTCTCCTCTGGCGGGATACTCGCTCGCATATATACTGACCGACGCGGCGGGGAACCACACTCTCCTCGGAGCCCGCGAATGGCCACGCCCGATTACGGAAGTCACCATGGTGACAGGAACGCCCGGAGGCGACGCCAGAGCCTACGAGGTGAAGGTGACTTACACCTCCCTGCGTGTCACCGTGCCATGCTTTTTCCCCGAAAAAAGCGCGAAAAAATAGGTCGATGCGCATCGGCACGTCTTTTAAAACCTCAGGGATTCATAGTAAATTCGCATCAAACAACAACGACGATGAAGAAATACGACCTCTATCTCAAAGGCTATGTCGGAGACGAAGACTTCGACCTCGGCTATGTTGAATACGTTCTGGAGAAGAATCCGGAGAAGGAAGTGACCGTGCTGATCAACTCGCTCGGCGGTCGTACCGACACCGGAATCTCCATCGCCGCTGCGTTCGCCCGCCACGGCAACGTGTCGGTCCATTTCTCCGGGATGTCGGCATCGGCCGCCACCATCGCCTCGATGGGAGCGAAACACATCTCCATCGACCGCGGCGCGGCATATCTGATCCACAAGGCCGGGAACGAAATACTTCTCTGGGACCGCATGAACTCCGACGACATGAGCGAGTTCATCGCCCGGCTGGAGAAATCGAAGGCCAATCTCGACAAGATCGACTATTCGGTGGCCTCGATGTACGCCGCCCGTTGCAAGAAGACTCCCGACGAGCTCCTGCAGCTCATGGGCGAGGAGACATGGCTCACCGCGGAGGAGACCGTGGAATGGGGTCTTGTGGATGAGGTGACGGAACTTGTCGACGATGCTCCGGCACAGGTCACCAAGTCGCTCGTCGCCGACCTCGAGTCAGCCGGCATACCGGTGCCCGACCGGAACAAATTCCCGACCGAGAGCCGGAGCTTCCTTGAGGAATTCCGCAACCGCTGCGACCGGTTCGCATCATTTTTAAGCAAATTCAAATCCGAAAGAAAAATGGCAAAGATCAAATTTCCCAAAATCTGCTCGCTTCTCGGCATAGAGGAGCTCGAGCTGGAGCAGAACGCATCGGTGGTGGTGCCCGCCTCCCACCTCGCAATGATAGAGAACCGCCTCCCCGACGCGGCTCCCGAAACCGGAACCTCCGAAGCAGGAGCCGCGGTCGAGACTACGGAGACTCCGGTTTCGGAAAGCTCCGCGGAGGTTCCGGAGGCTGAGTCCCCCTCAGAATCATCCGAAACCCCTGCCACAGTCACCGTTATGGAGACCTCGCGCAAGAGCAAGCCCGCGACCGACAGCTGGGAGCAGCGCTATGCCCAGAGCCTGAAAGGAGCTGAGGACCTCATGTCGATACTCGGCTGATTTCCGGAGGACCGGAACCTGTAATCTTGATTTAATAACTACATACCACACACAATGTCAACCCATCAGATCCAGTACACCGACCAGCAGTACAAGGACGCCGCCATCAGGTGGCTCCCCGAGTTCCTGCTGATGCCCGTGCTCGAGTGCAAGTCTACACTCCAGTACATGACCGGCATGCCCGGCATCACCGGAAAGGTCAAGCTTCCCGCCGCCGAGAGCAACGCCCAGCTTGCCCCTTACAAGAGCAACCGTTCGAGCGCAGCCAGCACCGACCTCGTGTTCCGCCAGCTCGAGACCTTCGAGGGCAACGTGTCCGAGGAATTCGACCCGCAGACCGTGGCCACCCTTTTGATCGGCCGCAACACACCCTCGCTCGGCGACGGCGTGAAGAACGTTCCCAGCACCAAGCTGGTGCTCGGCAGCGTGATGAAATCCATCGGAAAGCATCTCCACGACAGCCTCTTCACCGCGAAGCGCAACGCCAACGGCGACACCACCGCCGACCTCTTCGACGGATGGGCCACGATCGCCGAGGCCGAGATGGCCGCCGGAAACATCTCCAAGGCCAAAGGCAACCTTTTCGAGCTCGACGAGGCCATCACCTCGGTCAACGCCGTCGACATCGCCAAGGAGATCGAGCGCAGCTGCGACCCGGTGCTCCGCCGCACCGACAAGTTCCTTTTCTGCGCGCCGGAGTTCTATGACGCATACTGCGACGCCTACCTGCTGACGCACAACGGCGTGAACTACAACAAGCAGTACGAGCAGCCCGTGCTCGAAGGCTCCAACCGCAAGACCACCATCGTCGCCCTCGACTGTCTGGCCGGGGTCAAGGAGATGTTCGTCACTCCAAAGCTCAACATGCTATACGGATACGACAACCTCAGCAACGCCTCCCGTATCGAGGTGAACCGCTTCTCCTCCTGGATGCTCACCCTCGCCGCCGCCATGTGGTTCGGCACGCAGTTCTACAGCATCGACCGCCGCATGCTCAATGTCGTGAAGCTCTACGAGAAGCCTGCGGCCACGAATCCCGGGACTTCGGACACAGGCACGGATCCTTCCGACAAAGGATGATATTCACCGATAAAACCGTAAGAAAATGGCTACAACAACAACCACCGGCTGCGTAAGTCTCCAGAAATCGCTGGAGTGGTGCGAGGGCACCTCCGTCTACGCCGGCATGCGCCGCCGGGTATATTACATCTCGAAGGGTCAGATCGTGAAATGGCCCACGCTGCCGCGCAACGAGAAGACCCGCCAGCCGACATCATCGGTGTATTCCGGTGATTTCGCGCTCAAGGCCGATGCGAAGTTCCATTACATCGACATCGTGCCCGAGCGCTCGCAGCACACCAGCGACCCGCAGGGCGACCGTCCCTCACAGACCCAGCTCAACAAGCTGACGCTTGTATATCCCGGTGTCGGCGCCGAGGCGAGCGATGCCTGCGCCTACCTGAACAACAACGACAACGTGTTCATCTGGCAGGACATGGACGGCAACTGGCGCGTGACGGGCTGCGAGAAGTGGCCCACCAAGACCACCGTCGCCCAGGACAACGGCCAGGGTGCCACAGGAACCGCCGGCACCACCATCTCGGTGGAGGCCCCCGATGAGGTGGCGTCGCCTTTCTACACCGGCGTGATCCCCGCCGAGGACGGCGACATCAACGGCACGGCCGCCTGAGCCGCATACAGACCGAAAAAACCTTGAGAAGCGGGCCGCAGGCCGGGAGAACGCCGACGCGCCTCTCCCGCCGGCGGCCCGCAGTGTTTCAATTCACAATCAGATCAGACATGGACCATACATTCACGGCCAAGATAAGACAATGGCTCGACACCGCTCCGGAAGAAAGGAATCTCGAGGAGGGCGCGCTGATGGTGCTGCAGCTTAACGGCAACCGGATCATGTACGCCAACATCATGCGGAATCCGGCGAAATTCGCGGCCAACATCGAATACGAGCTTCGGAAATTCCACGACTTCCGCGTACGCGACCTCACGCATGAGCAGGTCGTGGCCATGCAGAAAAAAGTCGATGAAATCGAGGAAAAGCACAACCTTTCGGAGCGGGAGACCCCGGAGGATCCGGTGTCGGCTCCGTCAAGGCTCGGCATGCGGCCCGACCATGACTCTCTCCCCGACGAGCTGAAGGCGATTCCCGAGAAGAACCGCGATATCATGCGCCGGATGCAGCAGCTGCAGCTCAGGCTGCGCACCCTTACCCTCACCGACCATCCCTGTCCCGACTCCGAGCGTTTCCCCTTCCTGAAGGAAATCATCGCTCTCGACAAGGAGTACGGTGACAATTGGGAGAGATACGACACCTACGGAAGATAAGCTATGAACAAGTCCACTCTGGAGATATGCGTCAAGGACCTCTATACGGACAAGGAGGAGCTGGAGAAGAGCTACACCCCCGACACCGTTGCGAGGGTGCTGCGCGTGCGCGAGATGTACACGTGGATGCTCTCCAATCCGGAGATGCCCGACAAGGAGTTCATCCGCGAGCATAGGGACCGGTTCAGGTTGTCGCGCGTCACGGCCTACGAGGACCTGACCACCGTCCGGAGGCTGCTCCCGATGATAGGGAAGGCTTCCCGCGAGTTCCACCGCTGGCGGTGGAATGAGATGGAGCTTGACATCTACAGGATGGCCAAGGAGAAGAAGGACCTGAAGGCGATGGTGCGTGCTGCCGCCGATTATGCCCGATACAACGACATAGAGAAGGAGGATGATCCTGACCTGATGGCGGTGGCCGAAGTTCCGCAGCCGTTCATACCCTCCAGCGATCCGCGCGTGCTCGGTATCGAGCCGATACCGAACCTCAGGGAGCGGATCAACGAGCTCATCGAGAAATACAGCAAGGATACGATCGATATCGAGGATGTGGAATACGAGGAAGCCGACCTCGAGGAGGACGACCTCTTCCCGCCTCTCACTTTATACGGGAACGACAATGCCGGTGACTGAACGCAGGAAGGTATATTTCAACGACCCGCAGCTGCTGACCCAGCTGATCGCGGCGAACACCACGGTGATTGTGGGAGGCCGGCGCACCGGCAAGACCGACTCCATCGCCGCGCCGTTCGTGCTGCGCAACGTGCAGCGCATGCCCGGATCCACCGGAGGGATCGTGGTCCCCACCTTCAAGCACGGGCTTACCAACACCCTCCCCGGCCTCCTCGGGGCGTGGAAGCGGTGGGGCTACGTGATCGGGCGGGATTTCGTGGTGGGCAGACAGCCTCCCAAGCATTTCAGGCGGCCGATCACCGAGCCGTTCGATTACGAACATGTGATATCCTTCCGCAACGGCAGCGTGGCCGTGGTCATATCGCAGGACCGCGCAGGAAGCTCCAACGGCCTCACCCTCTCCTGGCTGCTCATCGACGAGGCGAGGTTCATCGACTACCGAAAGCTCAAGGAGGAGACCCTCCCCGCCAACGGCGGCATCAAGACCCATTTCGGGAAGCACAGCTGCAACCACTCCATCATGATCCTCTCCGACATGCCGCAGTCCAACAAAGGCAGCTGGTTCCTCAGCTACCGCGAGAAGATGGACCCGGAGCTCATCGAGGCCATCAAGGGGACTGTCTACGAGATCTGGCGCATCAAGGACCAGATCCGCCAGAACCGCGCCCGCGGAGAGGAGCCGAAACCATACCTGAGGACCACGCTCCGCACGCTCGACCGCAAGCTCAACCAGATGCGCTCCGTGGCCGTCTTCTACAAGGAATATTCGACAATAGAGAATCTCCAGCTTCTGGGGGAAAACTACATAAAGCAGATGAAACGCGACCTGACACCGCTCACGTTCCGCACCTCGATCCTGTCGAAGAGAGTGGGACTGACCAGAGACGGATTCTACTCCTCGATGAAGGAGCGACACAAATACACCGCCGACAACTGCGCGGTGCTCGACGGGGCATGGACCGACTTCGCCGCCTCCGGAGAATCGCGCGGCACCGGATTCGACTGCCGCGCCGACGCCGACCTCAATCCCGACGCTCCGATCTGCATCGGCATGGACTACAACGCCAACATCAACTGGATCGTGGCCGGACAGCCCGATGGCCGGAGGCTCAACGTGCTGAAATCTTTCTTCGTGAAATTCGAGAGGAAAATTCCCGGATTGATCGAGGATTTCTGTGAGTATTACGCATGGCACCGCAACAAGACCGTGATATTCTACTACGATTCCACGGCGCTCGGAAGCAACTTCGCCGTCAATGAGCAGGACTTCCGCTGGGTGGTGATCCATGAGTTCGAGCGTCACGGATGGAGGGTCGAGGACGTGTATCTCGGCCATCCGATGAAGCACAACGAGAAATACCTGCTCATCAACCAGGCGTTCTCCGGCAAGCAGCGCCTCATGCCCTTCTTCAACCAGTACAACAACCCGGACCTGATACTCGCCGTCCAGAGCGCCGGCATCTCGCACGGCCGTCTCGGTTTCCGCAAGAACAAGAGCGGAGAGAAGCTCCAGGAGTCCGAGGAGAACCTGCTCGAGCACCGCACCGACGGCACGGACGCTTTCGACACCCTCTATATCGGCTGCGAGAAATTCCCGCAGACCGTGTGCGAACCGATCCCGACAGACGGAATCATATAGTAACCGGAAATCATCAGCAACATGTCGACATCGATAACCAAGGCTCCGGATTCCATCTGCGGGAGCCGCGATATAGGAGACATCACCGTCACGACCGACGGATCCATCGTGGAATTCGAGGTCATGTACGGCACCGCGGACCAAATCCTCTACCGCACTGATCTGATTCCGAGATCAGGGAAGGCCGTGCTCCACGACATATCGGAGATCGTGACCTCCGTCTGCAGTCCCGGCTGCGGCAACCGGATAATCGTAACGGCCTCCGGAGCCGAGCGCCGATTCCAGGTTCTGAAATCGGATGTGCCGGTGGACCGTGCCTTCATGGAGCGCCGGTTCCTCACCGAATCTCCGCTGATGGTGGTGCCGGAGGATACCGACATCAACCTCCATCTGGTCATGTTCCCCTCCGATCCGATGGAGGGGAAGGCCATGGTCCATTCCCTGATGAAGGACGGCAGCCTCCATACCGGCGTATTCACCCTTGCGGTATCTTCCGAACAGGGTGTGCAGCACTATGAGGCACTCGACCAGACCTTCACGATAAATCCTCTGGAGCTGGGGATGGAGTCCACCGACGAGGAGGCCGGAAGATACTTCGACCGGCTCATCTCGATCGACGTGGTCTATGGCGGGAGGAGACTGACCCTGATTCCTCAGAGACCAGAGGAACAGTGGGTGCGGTTCCGCTTCCGGAACGCCTTCGGATTCTTCGAGGATCTGGCCATTTCCTTCGACGTGAAGAGCGATGTGGAGACTGCCAGGGAGACCGCTGTGTCCGGAGGCCGTCGGGTTCAGTACGACGAGCGCAGCGACATCGGCTGGGAACTGGAGGCGAAGAACATCCATCCCCTCATGGCCGCTCAGATCCGCGGACTCTTGGCCTCTCCGGAGGTCAGGGTCTATGTCTCCGGCATCGGCACCGGTCAGCCCCAGACCGAGCGCGTGCTTGTCGACAGCTACAGCTTCGACGACCGGCACAACGCACTCTCCACCCTCAAGCTCACCATCAAGGCGGAGAAGCCGGGACGCCGCATCGACATCTCCTCTTCAGGAATATTCACCGAACAATTCAAAGACCCGTTCCAATGACGCAGATACATTTCACAAAGATGATCGACATCATCCGCAAGGGAGATCCCGTTACGGTCTCCTTCTGGAAGCAGAACGGCGAGGTCGTGACCCTCGAGGATGCCGTGGCTCTCCCTTATAAGGGCAATGTGCTCCACAAGGGTGTGCAGAACTTCAAGATCCTCGCCAACGGCCAGATCCGCAAGGTCCGTCTCCGCCTGATATTCATGGTCAACGGCATGGAGGTATATCTATGACATCAATACAGACATCCGATATGGAAATGAAAGACAACACACAGGAACCGCTCTGTTTCGCATCGGTGGAGAGGATTCCCGGATTCGAGTCCGCGGCGGCCTTCATGCCCTCGAGCACGGAGGTGTTCCGCGAGGATGTCGACGTGGTGCCGGTTCCCGTCGGCGACAAGGGAAGCTACATTCCCTGGGGACATGACGACTCTCTCCCATACGACATCCTCGACCTCATCGAGAAGGACGAGACCATCAGCACCTGTCAGCAGTTCAACGCCGAGGTGCTCTACGGCAGCGGCCTCCGGTACGTGACCGACGACGAGCGCGCGGCGCGCTTCTACGGCGACGAGGTGGAGACGTTTTTCATCGACAACGACATGGCCGGCTACTTCCTCGGCACCGCACAGGACTTCAAGTATTTCGGGTTCGCCGTGACTCTATTGGTGCTCGACGACGAGCACAGCCGCATCCTCGGCATCCGGCGCAAGGGGGCGATGTACTGCAGGTTTTCCGAGGCCGACGGACAGGGAAACATCCCTTACGTGTTCTTCGCCAACTGGAGGCTCAACCCGTCGCCGGAGGAGGTGGAGCGCATTCCGCTGCTCGACATCCACGCGCCGCTCTCCGATCTCCGGGAGCGGACCGCGCATCCCGGCTGCGGACGCAAGTTCGCCATGCTCACCCGCATTCCGACGGTAGACTCAACCTATTACCCGATTCCCTATTACGCCGCGCTCTTCCGCGGCCGGTGGTACAACATCAAGCAGCTGATCGGGCTGGCCAAGGAGGCAAAGCTGAAGAACTCCGCGCCGATCAAGTACCAGATCGAGATCTCCGGCAAATACTGGGAGAGCATATTCAAGGCCGAGGGCATCACCTCGAGGGAGGATAAACGCCGGCGCGTGGAGAGCGCCAAGAAGGAGATCATCGAGTTCCTGACCGGTGCGGAGAATTCCGGCAAGGTCTGGTTCTCCACCTTCTACGTCACTCCCGACGGCCAGGAGCAGCACGACGTGGTCATCCACAAGATCGACGCGAGCAAGGAGGGCGGAGACTGGGCCACCGACATCCAGGAGGCCATCAACATGATCTGTTTCACCATGCGGGTCCACTCCAACCTCGTAGGATCCGTCCCGGGAAAGTCGCAGAGCAACAATTCAGGCAGCGACAAGCGTGAGCTCTACACCATAGCCCAGGCCCTGCAGAAACCGTACCGCGACATCCTCTTCACGCTCCACCGGCTGGTGATCGCCTTCAACGGATGGAAGGGCTACCGCCCCGAGATACCGTTCATACAGCTCTCCACGCTCGACGAGCACCGGGACGCGAAAAAAGTTACCATGGATTAATCAGAAACATGACAGAAATGATTCAGGACAATTCAAGAGCCCGGCGGTTCGTCACCGGCGACGCCGACCTTCTGGGCGCGATTCCCAACGTGATTCCGGTGTGCGAGGGAGAGACAGACCTTTACTCGAGGACGCTCGGGTTCGTGATCGAGAGCGAGGAGCGCCTCGTCCGGGAAGTGATAGGGGAGGATTACGTGGACAGCCTCAACGACGGGCCGGACTGTCCGGCGTTCGCCGCGGCCCGCGCGGTGGTGGCCAACGACGCGCTTCTTCACGCTCTGGCGTCGCTCAACGTCACGCTGACCCCGAACGGGCTGGCCACGGCCGGCACGCAGGAACTGGTTCCGGCGTCGGCCGCCCGCACCGCAGAATTGAGGAAGCAGCTGACCGATTGCCGCGACCTCGCGATGGACGACCTCAAGACGCACCTCGCCTCCGGAGCTGATGGATGGGCTGCGTGCCGACAGGGCCGCGCGGCGCTCGCCACCGTGTTCTTCAGGAACCGTGACGCGGCGGTCCTCGGCATCACCGAGAACCGGATGGAGACGCTTCATGGGGCCGAGGCCGCCATCGCGGCGGCGCAGGATTACATCGCCGACCGATGGCTCTCGCCGGAGCTGATCCGCGCGGCCATACTCTCCGAAGCCGGCGTGACCGAAGAGCCGGAACGGCGCCGCGATTCGCTCCGGAAGCTCCTCCGGACCGTACAGAACGAGGTCGCTTCCATGATCGCCGGCAAACCGTGCGACGAGGCCCGGATGCTCCGCACAGTGGACCGTATCCGCCGCTTCCCGGGCGATTACCGCGAATGGTTCGACAGCGACACCGCCCGAGAGTTCCATCAGCCATCATTCAGGAATGACAGAAATGCGTCAGGATACTTCTTCCCGTGACGGTGCCTCCCGCACGGTCGACGTGACGCTTCCCGTGGCATGGCATCAGCTCGAC
Source organism: uncultured Muribaculaceae bacterium (assembly GCA_910584545.1). Classification (GTDB taxonomy): domain Bacteria; phylum Bacteroidota; class Bacteroidia; order Bacteroidales; family Muribaculaceae; genus Lepagella. The sequence continues at coordinate 15,812 of CAJUBC010000017.1, forward strand.
GACCGGCAGCTGCTCTATGCGTTCGACCTCATGGCTGCCGGAGTGGACTTCGACGAGCTGCGCGCTTACTGTTTCTTCCGCTGGGGCAAAATTTCTTCCGACACGCGCATCCCGCCTCTGGCCATAGCCGAGGCGCTCTCCGCGCTCGACTGGATGGGCCTGCCTCCGGAGAGGCCGGTCCGCGTGTCGGTCATCGACGGCCATCAGGCCGTGGCCGCTGATTTCGACGGAGTGCCCCTCGAGAAGTTCATCGTCTGCGACAATCTTTACCAAGGTTATCTGCAGCGCAGGGATGACGGGTTCCTCCGGCAGATGGCCACCGTGCTCTATGACGCTCCCGACATCAGGCTCACTCCGGGAGAACGGTTCGGCGTGATGATGTGGTTCACCTCCCTCAAGGACTGGCTCTCCCGCAGGTTCACCCACTTCTTCCGTCCCGCCGGCGCGGGGGAATCCGGAGGCGGGTCGCTGCGCGATTCGGTCGACGCGATGATCCGCGCCCTCACCAAGGGGGACGTCACCAAGGAGCGGGAGATCCTGGGCATCGACACGCTGCGCGCTCTGACCGAGCTCAACGCCCAGGCGCGCGAATACGAGGAGATGCGCCGCCAACTCAAAAAATAGATTCGATATGGAAGAGACAGAGAAAAACAACATAGAGCCTCGGGAATCCTTCTCCTGGGACGCGTCATCGTTCTTCAGGGGACTGACCGGTCGCAACCGCCTTGCACGCGCCAGGGGGTTCGCGTTCCACCGCGTCACCGGACTGGAGGGAATGCAGGAGGCTGTGAAGGGAATGACGAGGGAGACTGCATTCGTGGCCGTCGACCTCGATTCTCCGGGATACGTGGAGCTGGTGAACTCGCCCAAGACGCGGCGCGTCACCACCGTGTTCCTCTTCATGCGCCATGGAGCGCAGGACATGGAGGTGCGCGACCGCTGTCTCGGCATCATGCGCGAGATTTTCCGCCAGTTCATGTCGGTGCTGGTGATGGAGCGCACCCGTCTGCAGCAGAAGAAGATCTACATCGACACCCGCATATCGTTCACCGAGGTGGACCGCTACGCCTTCTCCGGCGGCGCGTGCGCCTATTTCCAGGTGGCCGTCGACACGGCCACCGACCTCCGCTACAACGCGGAGGAATGGGAGGATGAGTGATGGTCACGACGGAACAGGACCAGGCGGGGATCCGCCGGGCTTACGTGGAGGGATGGAACCGCACCATGATCGAGATCTGGAAGGAGCGGATCGTGCTCCTCGGGGCCATCGAGACCGGAGCCCTCTACAATTCGGTGATGGAAGTGGAGGTGAAGGCCGACGACCGCGTCTCCTCGGTGACATTGAGACAGAGCTTCCTCGAGTACGGCCTCTACGTGGATCGTGGCACCGGCCGCGAGTTCGCCAGGGGGAATCCCGGCGACATCGGCCGCCCGGTGGTGCGCAGGGCCAAGCCATGGTTCTCACGGAAATACTGGAGCTCGGTCCACAGGCTCAAGGAGTTTTTCACCGACTCGCTCGGAAAGGAATTCTGCGGAGTCATCTCCCGGATCATGGAGAGCTGAGTCCTTTCCGCGTCTTTTCGCGGAAGGGGATAAAGAAGTAAATTCGCGATATAAAACGATACGGATTATGGATTACACCAACATAAACGCATTGATCGACTCGTTCGCCTCGCAGAGCACGCCGGACTCCATCTCTCCGGCCAACGTGGCGTCGCTGCTGCGCGAGCTGCTCTCCTGCGTGGAGCAGGGAGACTCCGAGTCCGGAGGAATCACCGCCAGCCTGACAGTGATCAGGAACCGGGTCATCGCCGTCGAGGGAAGCGTCGGCTCGCTTGAGGAATCGAAGGGAAAGGCCCGAGGACTGGCCACGCTCGATGCCGCCGGCCATCTCCCGGCAGCGCAGCTGCCTTCGAACGTGGCCACGCTCAACTCTTCCGGAATGCTTCCCGACAGCACCGCGCCCAAGGTCTCGCTTTCCGTCTGCTTCTTCAGCGGGTTCTGCCACAACGCGACGCTGGAGTCCGGAGGCGTGGTCGGAGACCATTCGGTGGTCTACGACACCGCCCGCAGGATGTTTCTCGCAGCGCAGGGGCTGCGCTGCTATCAGGCGTTTCCGGACGCGGACCATTACAACGTATCCGGACATCCATACGACCGCAAGCTCTATGTCGAGACCGGGACCGGAGTCCCGTACAGATGGACCGGAAGCAGTCTCGAGGCTCTCGGATGCGTTCCAGGAGAACCGTTCGGATCGGCCACCCTCGATGAGGACGGTAAACTCGACGAGTCGCAGATTCCCGACGTGCTGTTCGATACCGGGAAGAATACCGCAAAGCCGGGCATCAGGATGCAGCCGGTGCCGGTGGACGGACCGGCGCGGAACGGATATCCGCGGGAGTCATGCCTCGGCCTTATGTGCCCGGAAGAGATTCCGGCCGACTGCGTGCCGGTGCTTTTCAGACTGACGAAGCATACGCGGACAGCGACATTCATACAGATGGAAATGTCGGACCGCGACAAGGCGAAGGAAAAATGCTACCGGAGGTATTCCACCCTCGAGAATTACGCGAGAATCAGGAAGGCAACGGCCGACGACGACCTCTCTCCGGCCATCAGGTATATCCTCACGTTCGCCGACTGGGAGAGCGGAGTGGATGTTACGGATCAGAACGGCGAGCCGCAGCTCAGCTCGCTCGCCGACGACACTCAGTTCGCTGATTCGGAGTATGTGGAGAGACCCACGTTCTGCAGGGTCAGGGAAATTCCTCTCAAGGACTCGACCACCGTCGGCACCCTCTATACGGTTCCATGGGGCGGCAGAAACATCTGGATCGCGCGGAAGAACGCGGGGCAGAACCGGTTCTCGAAGCTGAGAAAGGATGTGAGGCTGCAGTGCGCCGTCGCTTTCATCCGCCGCTCGGAGCTTGCGTCGCAGGGGAAACGCAACCGGCTGACGCTGTCCATGTCGGTGACGGATCCGGTCTATTTCTACGTGTATCCGGTGCCGAACCTCCTGCAGACGGCGGGTGGAGGGTCGATTCTGGACAGGACGCGGCCGTTCCTCTTCAAGTACGGGGTATAAAAAAAAGCCGGGTGCGCCATCGCGCTCCCGGACATTGCCGGATGCGCCGTCGCGCTTCCGGACCGGTCGCCGGATGCGCCATCGCGCTTCCGGACATGCAAAGTTAACAATAATTTCCTATCCCGCAAAGGGATGACGACAAAATCGGATCAGAAATGGAAAATATCTGGAGCATAGTAGTCTCATCGGTTCTCGGCCTGACCGTGATCGGCGACATCGTGATGCGGCTGCTCTTCCGCACTGAGCGGCGCAAGGCCGAGGCCTCGGCCGGCGCGGAGGAGAACCGGATGTGGCACGACCGTCTCCTCGAGCAGCGTGAGGCAAACCGCGACCTCAACGCGCTGGTGGCCTCGATGAGCGAGCAGCTGAAGACCGCCAACCAGGAGAGCGCCGACAAGACGCGCCAGATCCGGAAACTGAACGCGATGCTGATGGAGGAGCAGGTGAAGAACCTCAACTACGAGCGCTATCTGGCCGCCAAGGACCGGTTTATCGACTGGCTCCTGATCTGGCACTGCCGGCGCGAGCAGAACGGACGCAAGTCCGGATGCGACCGTCGTCTCCCCCAGCAGGATGTGCCGGTCCCTTACACTCCTCCTCCGGAGATGGAGGAGGCCACGGCGAGGGCGTCGCAGTTCTCCCTCAGGATAAAAAGCCGGGAAACCGGCGCGGAAACCATCGATAATGACAATTCAAAACCGGAGAGCAATGAAAAAAATCAATTACAGGTCAGACTTCAAGACGAGACTGAAGCTGACTGACCACAGCGGTACGGAGATAGGCTGGCCCGGCTACGACTGGGAGGCGTTCTTCTATACCGGAAGCCGCAGCAACGCCTACCGCGTCGGCTGCATGGACGGGACGCCGGTCAACTGCCGGAGGGACGGCGACAGGGTGATGGCGGTGTTCGACAACCACCAGCTGGGCCCCGGACGGATCCGGGCCGATTTCCATTCCTACATCCCGGATCCGGATTATCCCGACGGCACGCAGCACGTGGTGACGCCCCTCGAGCTGGAGATAGAGCTTGTGGCCGGCCCGGGCGACGTGCCGACGGCCGCCGACGCCACGGTTCCGCTTCCGGTGGTGAACGGCGGATTTGTTCCGGAGGAGCATTACACCAGGGAAGAGACCGAGCGGGCGATAGCTGCCGGCGCGGTGCGCGCCATCTACGGGCGGGACTTCGACGCCGGCTTCGGCAATGATTTCAATAACTGATTAAATGATTTCAGACCATGACGAAAGATGAATTAAAACAGATGATCGACTCCACGATCGCCACCAACGGCAAGGGAGAGATCACCGGCGAGGCACTCAACCTCGCCCTCAAGGCGATAGTGGACGCGATGGGTTCCGGAAGCACGGAGGTGGTGAAGGTGCCCGGCGGGGACATCGCCCTCACCCCGGCCGAGCTGGCCGCCAACGCGGAGACATACGAGAGAATCTACGGTACCCTTTCGGCCGGACTCGGAGTGAGCGTCCTCATGGTGGCCACCGGCGGAGACACCGCCGGACAGTACATGGTGCCCATGGGCATGATGCTTTCCGAAGGGGCGGTCGTGCTTATGTCGTTTTCCGGAACAGTAACCCTCGCCTCCGATGGAAGCGTAACGACAGCTTGATATGACACGGCAGGTAAAAGACTCGATTGACCGGATCATTTCCGGCAAGGGACTCCTGCGAATCCCCGCCTGGTGGATGCGCAGCCTCCTCCGCAAGATGGTCGATGCCATCGACCGCGTCCGCTCCGCCGTCGACAAGGTCCAGGGGAATGTAGACAAAGTCCGAAACAGCGTGGATAAGGTCCAGTCCGATGTCAACAGCATGGAGGCTAAATGGCCTATCGTAAGGTATAACAAGGACAGACAGTGGCTCGTGATTTCCGATGGAAATGACGAAATTGCCGTAACGGGAGTGGACATCATACCGACAATTCTTATAGAATGCTCGGTAAGAGCCGGGGTCGATATATTGAAAATCAATAACAAAAATTATAATGTTGACAATGGCAAGATTCTTATCCCGGTAAAGCCTAAGCCGACAAACACGGAAAAGATGTTTGCCAGCGAAGACTTGACAAGCATAGACTTGTCTGAGCTTGATACTTCGGAAGTGGAAAGCATGCGATGGATGTTTTCTCATTGCAAAAGGATATCGTCTTTGGATGTCTCGAATTTTGATACATCAAGAGTAAAAGACATGACAAGTATGTTCAACGGTTGCGCGCTTATCAGGGTCCTTGACTTGTCTATGTTTGATCTGTCGAGCGTGAAAGACATGTCCATGATGTTTATAGATTGCACCATAAATGATTTGAAAATGGTCGGATTTGGTAAGAATCCAGATGCGACAGATCCAAAGACATTCATTGGGTCTCACATTTCATCGTCCTCATTGAGGTATATCCTGAAGGATCATAGCTTCGACAGGGCAGCGGCAGGTTACGCTCCTTGCAAGCTGTATATACAACATAATTATTATCTTTCAACAGAAGATAAAGCTGCCGTGTCGGCCAAAGGATTCACGGTATCATCAGGTAATTAATTTCATCATGACACAATCGGATTACACAATGCGGGTGCTTAATGCCGCAGAAGATCATTTCATCACCGAGTCGGCCGACGTGCCCGACGAGAGGAGACTCATCGCAAAAACGGTCTATCTGGCCGTCAACGATGCTCCGGAGAACTACAAGGAGATAACCGCCGAGGAGGCCGAACGGATCCGGAAGATCCAGGAGGCCGCCATGCCTAAGCTTCCGGAGGAGCCATGAGGGAGCCCGACACCATCCTGATCCATTGCTCGGCCACTCCCGAGGGGAAGGATTTCACCGTGGCCGACATCGACCGCTGGCACCGCGCCAAGGGCTGGAACGGCATCGGCTACAATTACGTGGTCTACCGCGACGGCAGCTATCATCTTGGCCGCAGCCTCTCCGTCCCGGGCGCGCACTGTCCGGAGGAGGGCATGAACCGCCGGAGCATCGGTATCGTCTACATCGGCGGCTGTGCCGCCGACGGCAAGACCCCGAAGGATACCCGCACCCCGGCGCAGAAACGCACCCTGGTGACGCTCATACGCACCCTCAAGGGGCGATATCCATCCATCACCCGTGTACTCGGCCACCGCGATATCAAGGGTGTCCACAAGGCATGCCCCTGCTTCGACGCCAGGACCGAATACCGAAACATCTGAAGAAATGAAGACGGAAACAAAAGATTTCATCGCGAGGCTCGCCGGAGGCATGCTGCTGGCGGCCTCGCTCACGCTGATCGCGCTCGGCTGCATCATTCTCGGCGGCTGCTCGCCCAGAACCGTGCATCTCCCTCAGGAACGCGTCGCGTTGCGCACCGACACCGTCACGGAGTATATCTCCCTGACGGACTCGGTATTTGTCACCGAGCGCGTCTATGAGTCCGACACCCGTTACGACTCCATCGCTCCCATCCTCGACTCGCTCAACCGCGTGATCGGCTGGGACCGGTATCATTTTCGTGAGCTCACGAAAATGGATGAGCGGGAGATGGCCCGGATGCGCGCCGAGATAGATTCCCTCCGGAAGGCGAGAACCGACACGGTGCGCGAGCGTGTCCCTTATCCCGTGGTCCGCACCGAGGTCAGGGAGGTGGAGAAACCCCTCGGCTGGTGGCAGACCGCGCTGATATGGACCGGAGCCGCAGCCGTCGCTGCTGTCGCCATCGCGGCGCTCCGCGCATGGATCCGACGCAGGACAAGACTTGGAAAGCCATAGTTGTTATTGTTTGTTTTAGTTAGATTAGATTGGCCGCGCGGTCGCCTGTGACAGGTGGCCGCGCCGCTTTTGTGTGTTTGACTTGATAAAAAAATATAACGATTACGAAATATTTTTTTGCCCGAAAATTTGTTTATATCACGAAAATGTTATAATTTTGTATCGGTAATCAAAACAGGACATCTAAGGTCATCTAAACATCTGCTCGATATGAAAGTAAGTATTGAAAAACAGTCTGACGGCTCGTACATCGCCTACAACACCACCGGCGATCATGTCACGCTCATCGGCACCGGCGATACCGTCAGGGAAGCAAAAGAGGATTTCTTCAACTCCATCGAGGAAGTCAAGGAAAGTTATGTCGAACTCGGCGACACAATGCCCGAATGTCTCTCTGAGGACATTGAATTCCGCTTCGATATCTCTTCTCTGTTTGAATATTACTCCATGCTCAACGTAAGTGCTTTGGGACGTTACCTCGGCATCAATGACTCCCTGATGCGCCAATACCGCAAAGGAGACACCCCCATCTCCGACAGACAACTTGAAAAAATAGAGTCGGGCATCCACCGTCTCGGCTCCGAACTTGCCTCTCTTCGTCTTGTTTGATTACCGATGCTTTCCATTTCGAGAGAGGTCCGCGCCTCCGGCTTTCTGCGCCGGAGGCGCTATCCCGGTGGAAACATTGACTGTCCCTCTGCTGAAGGGAACGATATAACCTGATTGATGATATGAAGAGATTGATGATACCGTGCGCCGCAATGGCGCTGCTGATGAGTTCCTGCATCGAGGATAAACCTGGCGGACAGGGAATGGGATGGCTGGCCCTGACGGTTCTTTTAGTGGTCGTGGTGCCGATCGTGGTGAGTCTCATCAAAGACAAGAAGGAAGCCGACAGACGCGGCGTGAGCGTGGAGGACATCCTCGAGGAAAAGAGACGGGAACTCGAGAGGAAGCGGGAGACCCGGCGGCTGAACCAACGGCTGAACCGGAAGTTCGGGAGATCATCGGATGTGGATGACGAGCCTTCGGAATCCGAGAATGGATCCGGTTGCCGGATTAAAGATGAGGATGTACAGTTCATGGCCATCTCTGAATCGCAGCGCGAGGCTTTATTCGCCGCGAATCCTGCGACTAAGAGGACAAAATCGCTGACCGGGATTTTGGTCAATGTCGTTGGGGCAAGGTATCGTACCCCCACTGCGAAAGGGATATACTGTACTCTGGATGTCGGTGATCCGGTATCTCTGAAACTTGATCCGGACAACGAGCATGACGACACCGCGGTAAAGGTGATGGCGAAATATAATTGCATCGGATATGTGCCGGCCGAGTATTCCAACGTAATCTATGCATATAAGTGCATGGATAAATTCGACAAGAGCTATGTCATCAAGCCTTCTCCCGGCGATGGCCTTTACGGGCTTGAGATAGTCATTTTCCTTAAACCGGGGTCTCTGTAATCAGGCAGTCATTAAGTGCAGTTTATCGCAATTTGCGAAAAATTGCGAAAAGCTGCGATATCTCTCCAGTGTGCTTTTCATTCCGGTGTTAATGCCGGAATGGAAATTATAGTTCATTGGATTGGGATATGTCGTTTGCTTTCTGTATATTTGCAGGACAAATCCTCGAAATTTATTTGGCAGTATGAGTTATTTGTCGTAAACTTGCAGTTATTAACCAAAATTTTACATCATGAAGAAATTTTTGATATTGATTATTTTCTCTGCATTATCAGTGTGTATGTATGCACAAAGCTGCATAACCGGAGAAAACGTTTCTGTAGAAAATGATCATATAGTATTGAAAGGAGTTGTAAAAGTAGATTCCGTATCAGCAACTACAATCCATGATGCCATTATCAAATGGATTTCATTGAGCTATAATGATCCTAAAACCGTAATTAAATCCGACATGCCTTCAACTATAGTATTTGAAGGATTCCTGCCTACTTCAAAATCTGATCACATCGCTCGCGTTGTTTTTGAAATCAAGGATGGGCGCTACCGTTGGACAATTAGCGACATTCTATTCTACAGCGAACTCATCGCCAGACTTGGAGGTGAGTTAAAAACAGAAATCGAAACTCAGCCGTGGTACACCGACACTAGTGGTGAAGAGAGAATAAATGAGGTAATAAAACGACACTCTGAAGCACCTTGCAATATAATAAAGGGCATCAATGGATGCATTCAAGATGATGAATGGTGATATATCAAATTTATTTCGCTGATTTATTTGGCAGTGTGAATTATTTGTCGTAAATTTGCAGTGCAAAACTCACGGACGTTAGTCGTTCCCGCAGAGCGCGGTTAATGCTCGACATATCAAGCGGGCTTTTTTTATGCCCGGACATACCAGCCATACGCGGTTGTCACCGATTCATTATATGCGCTCTTAGGAGACGACTATCGTGAGTTTTGCAACGGTGACAGCCGCTCTTTTATTAACTGCAAAACTCACGATAGTATGCAAACCACAATCACATTGGGCCATGCGCCCGCAGTCCGCGCCAGTCGCGCGCTAACCAGTATCGATGTACGCAAGGCGTGCATCCGGACAATCTCCATCATCCGCCGCAATGCGGTAACCCTCGCCGTCATGAGCGCCGTCGCCCTATACGCCGGCATCGCTCTCGGATCCGAACTCTTCACCTGCTCGGCAGCCTTCGCAGCCCTCGGCTTCGTCCGCCTCGCCCTTCAGACGGAGAAAGGAGGTGAGCTATGAAAATCATGATGGATGGCGCGGTGATCACGGGCCGCGTGGCCGAGGGCCTTGACTCGCTGCAGATGGACGCCTGTGCCACTCTCGATGTCATCGACCATGCCATGCGCATGATCGTCGCCGGCGGAACGGAACTGCCGGACAACCATCAGGAGACAGTCCTCATGCTGCGCGACCTCGTGATCCTCCGCTCCGACCTGGAGCTTGTCTGCGGATACAACGACCCCGAATTCGACGACGACGATTACCAGGACCTCACGATGGGGTATGAGGACGAAGAGGAAGACCTCGATGATGAAGAGTACGCACCGGATCCGGAGCAATCCGACACCGGATCCGAACCCGACACCGGATCCGAACCCGAATCCGAACCCGAACCCGAATCCGGCGACTGACCGAGTCCCCGAACCGACTTTCCGCGCCTCCGACGACACCGCCGGAGGCGCTATTTTTCTGTCAAATTATTTTGCTAAATCAAAATTTAGCATTAACTTTGCAGTGTAATCAATCGAGAGAACAATGAAGTACAACGAACTACACAGGAAACTCCGGCGTGCCGGATGTTATCCCACCGGAGAATCCCGGGCCGGTCATCCTGAGTGGTACTCGCCTCTGACGGGCAGGAGATTCACCACAAGCAATCACGAAGCTCAGGAAGTCAAGAACGGAACTCTGAGATCCATACTCCGTGACGCCGGAGTCAAGTAAGGGACAGACCTTGGCCCCTCCCTTTCCAACTCCGGCTAAGATAAGTTTGTTAAACAATAATAAAGCATCACGACAATGAAAACAGTCAGAGTATTTATCGAACGCGGCAAGGATGGTTCATACGGAGCCTATATGCCGGATGATAACGGTCTCTCATACGGAGTGATCGGTGACGGCGATACAGCGGCGGCCGCTATCGCTGATTTCAGGGCGGTGTACGAGGATATGAAGGCATCCTTTCAGAAAGAGGGCCGTCCATTCGAGGAAGTCGATTTCGCCTTCTCCTACGACCTCCCCTCGTTTCTGGTCTATTACGCCGACCTGATATCCTACAAAGGATTGTCGAAGCTCACGGGGATTGCTCCGGCCCAGCTGTCGCAGTATATCTCCGGATATCGTAACCCATCGCCCAAGACGACACTGAAGATCCAGAATGCCCTCCATTCTTTCGGCAACGAGTTAAGTCAGCTGCAACTCGTTTGATTACACCGCGACATTGTTCCCGCTGACTTCGCGCCTCCGACGTTCTGCGCCGGAGGCGTTTTTTTCATGGCGGACATATCGTTCAAAAAAAATATCCCCGGCTCTCGATGGAACCGGGGATTGGCGTCTTTATGCCGTGCCGTCAAACAAAAGCGACATAAGGACACGCCTATATCCTTCCCGTGAATGCGGAAATCTGCAGCCCGATGTCATCGAGGGCGTTCCTGAATATTATTTTTTCATCGGAAGTGAACGATGCCGGCTTGCCGTTCACATTCAGTCCCTTGATGCGCTGATACAGCCATTGGCGCGTCTTGCCGAAATAATGGCGTGCTATGAATGCGAGATTGATCACCTCCGCCAGCGAACCCATCTGCTCGAGGACAGTGTATTCGGCTATCTCGGACTGAACCTTATCCATGCGTCTCGATGCCGAGCTCATGAGATAGTCTGCGGCCGCGTTCATCTCCTCGACCTTCCCCTCCTCCTTGGCCTGGGCTGTGATTTCCTTGAGATACGCCATGGCGTCCGGATCCCCGGCATCCACCATCTTTTTCCATCTGTCAATTCTCTCTTTCATATCTGTCTGGTTTTTTCGAGAGGGAGGGAACGCCCTCCCTCTCGATGGATTTACTTTTTCTTTTCAAACTCCTCTATCAGTTTCATCAGGTGATCCCTTTGCAGCAGAAGGCTGTCGAGTTCCTCCTCCTGTCTCTTTGTCAGCGTCACTCCTTGCTGGAGGAGCCAGCTTACCTGAAGAAGTTCTGATTTCACTCTGATGAGCTCTCCGGCCCATTGTTTCAATAACGCTTGTTTGTCCATTATGGTATCGCTTTTGTTTGACACTACAAAATTAATACACTTTTGTGAATTAAACAAATTTTCCAGCGAAAAAAATTAAATATTTTATTAGAGGGCATCGGAGATTTTTTTTGAAAAAAGTGCCGGAAAATTTTTAAAATAACGAAATTATTATTAATTTTGTAATGCCAATCAGAAAGGAGGTGTGAACATGAAATGAGAGACAGAAAAAGGTTGATTGCCCGAATCCTCAATCTTCTGGAAATAATTGAAACGGAAAGCAATCAACCTATAGTGAACCAGATTCGAGGTTTGCTTTATGAGTTGAGAAACAGATTGTAAAACAAAAGCCCTCGGAGAAGTCCGGGGGCAAATTTACTAAAAATATGTATCAGGGCAAAAGAAAAATACTCAATCCTCAGAAACATGAGGAAACCCGTGCCGAAGTCATATCATGTCGTAGCGGAGCAATCTTCAATTCGTTCATCGAACTGGAGGACATAATAAACAAGACACAGCTGGCCGCGCAGTATTTCGACCGTTCGCACAGCTGGTTCTCGCAACGCCTGAACGGAAGCATGGTCAACAATGAAAAAAGTGAGTTCAACGCCGCGGAAGCGCATCAACTCGCCGGTGCCTTCCGCGACATCGCCCGGCGCTTAACGGCCCTGGCGTCCGAAATTGACGCTGTTGCCGAAGTTGACTGACGGGAGGACCATTGGTGCCTCCGTTTATCGCAATTTGCGAAAAATTGCGAAAAACTGCGATAAAGTTTTGCAGAGTCCGAAATTTGTATTACTTTTGCAGTGCTTAACATTCACGGTGATTAGTTCACCCCGCACGAGCGCGGTTAATGCTCGACACATCACCGGGCTTTTTTTATGCCCGTACATAACAGCTATACGCGGCTGTCACCGATTCATTGAATGCGCTCTTAGGAGTGAACTACTGTGGATGTTAAGCAACGGTGACAGCCGTTCTTTTGTTTAACAGCTTAACATTCACAGTATGCAAAACGCATTAACACTCCAGGGCTATGCGCCCGCAGTCCGCGCCTCCCGCGCCCTCCGTGCCATCAACGTACGGAAAATGTGCGCCCGTGCTATCTCACTCGCACGCCGCAAGTCAGTAACCCTCGCCGTCATGAGCGCCGTCGCCCTATACGCCGGCATCGCTCTCGGATCCGAACTCTTCACCTGCTCGGCAGCCTTCGCAGCCCTCGGCTTCGTCCGCCTCGCCCTTCAGACGGAGAAAGGAGGTGAGCTATGAAAATCATGATGGATGGCGCGGTGATCACGGGCCGCGTGGCCGAGGGCCTTGACTCGCTGCAGATGGACGCCTGTGCCACTCTCGATGTCATCGACCATGCCATGCGCATGATCGTCGCCGGCGGAACGGAACTGCCGGACAACCATCAGGAGACAGTCCTCATGCTGCGCGACCTCGTGATCCTCCGCTCCGACCTGGAGCTTGTCTGCGGATACAACGACCCCGAATTCGACGACGACGATTACCAGGACCTCACGATGGGGTATGAGGACGAAGAGGAAGACCTCGATGATGAAGAGTACGCACCGGATCCGGAGCAATCCGAAACCGGATCCGAACCCGACACCGGATCCGAACCCGAACCCGAATCCGAACCCGAATCCGGCGACTGACCGGGTCCCCGAACCATACTTCCGCGCCTCCGACGACACCGCCGGAGGCGCTTTCTTTGTAATGTTCGGGATTATCAGGCGGTTACACGTCCATACCCCTGCATATACCGCTTCTTTGACAGGCAGAATCACACACCGTCCGACAGGGCGGGTGACGGAGTCGATCTCGAGGAATAAACCCTCGATTTTTGATTTTCCGCAGCTATTTCGCTGCAAAATAGCCTGTTGACTTTTCCAACTCCTTACAAACGCGACTTTTAACGAATGGATTACGGCCCGTAAAGGCATGTTTCAGGCTAAATTCCAGCCCGTTCGACCCTGATTTGTCGCGCACCGCTCCGCACGTCTTTTTCTCTCTTCCCGGGGCGTGCTATCTTTGAGGAAATTTATTGCAGAAATGGCGAATTACAATACAACGGCGGGCGTTACGGTGACCGTTAACGGGCGGCAGGCCCGCGACATGCTCTCCACCCTGGAGAAGGATGCCGAGCGCCTCAAGAAGCAGATCGAGGCCGCCGGAAAGGTCGGCGACAAGGCCACCATGCAGAAGCTGACCCGCGAGCTGCGTGGAGTGAAAGGCTTGATGAAACAGCTGAATGAATCGACGGCCACCGTAGAAGGAGTGCTGGACCATCTCGACAAGGCCTCTCTCAAGAATCTGAATAAAACCCTCTCCAAGCTTCAGCATCAGCTCAACGGCATGGAGCGCGGCACGAAACTGTGGGATGAACAGGCCGAGAAAATCCGCAAGGTTCAGGCCGAGATCCACAAGGTGAACACAGCTCTCAACTCTCAGACCACCGTGTGGGACAAGCTGAAACGGGCCGCATCAATTGGTTTCGGCGGCATACTCGGCGGTGTAGCCTCAGTGACGGCCGCACTGGAGACTTCTAAGAAGGCGGTGACGGCATACGCCGACATGGACCAGGAGATGGCCAACGTCCGGAAATACACCGGTATGGACGAGGGTCAGGTGAAGGCCCTCAATGAAGAGTTCAAGAAGATCGACACGCGCACCGGACGCGAGGAACTGAACCGGCTCGCCCAGGAGGCGGGACGACTCGGCAAGACGTCGCAGGAGGATGTGCTCGGGTTCGTGAAGGCAGCCGACAAGATCAACGTCGCCCTCGACGACCTCGGGGAGGGCGCGACACTGACGCTGTCGAAGCTGACCGGCATTTTCGGCATCGAGAAGGAGTACGGCACGGAGAAATCCCTGCTGAAGGTCGGCTCGGTGATCAACGACCTCTCGCAGAACTGCTCGGCGTCGGCACCGTACCTCGCCGAGTTCGCCTCCCGCCTCGGCGGCATCGCCGCCCAGTCGAAGATCGCGGTGACCGACGTGATGGCGTTCGGCGCCGTGCTCGACTCCAACAACCTGAACGTGGAGGCCTCGGCCACGGCGGTCGGCCAGCTGATCACGTCGATGTACACCGACACGGCGAAGATCGCCAAGGCCGCCGGAATGGATGTCGGCGAGTTCTCCAAGCTGGTCAAGACCGACATGAACGCCGCGCTGATCTCCCTGCTCGAGCACCTGAATCAGTTCGGCGGCATGGACAACCTCGCCAAGGTGTTCGAGGGGATGGGCACCGACGGAGCCCGGGCCGTCCCGGTGCTCTCCGCGCTCGCCGGACACATCGACGAGCTGAAGAACCAGCAGACCGCGGCGAACGCCGCCTTCATCGAGGGAACATCCATCGACAAGGAATTCGAGGTGCAGAACACCACCCTGCAGGCCGAGCTGGAGAAGTCGAGGAGCCGTCTCCACGAACTCGTGGTCGGTCTCGGCGAGCAACTTGTGCCGGCGGCGCGCGGCGCGATCACGGTGACAGGGCTGCTTGTGAGAATATTCGGCACGCTGATCTCCTTCGCCGGAAACAACGGCCGCGCGCTGGTGACCCTGGGAGCCGCCGTCGCCGGATACACCCTGGCCACCAAGGCCGCGGTGATCCAGGAGACCATCCACACTGCCCTGATGAAGGGGAAGGCCGTGCTGATGGCAGGATACAAGGCCGTGGTCGCGACCCTCACGGCCGCCTATCACCTGATGGCCGCCGGAGTGATGACCGTCACCGGCAACACCGCCGGCGCGACCGCCGCCATGACGGCCTTCAACGCAGCGTGCGCCTCCAATCCCGTCGGGGCCGTCGCCATCGCGCTGCTCTCCGCGGCCGCCGCGTTCGGACTCTACACCGCGGCCGCCGGCGACTCCACCGAGCAGACGCGCATGATGGGCGACGTGGTGGAGAACGCCACAAAAAAACGGGAGGCCGAAAGGCAGGAGATCGAGGCGGTGATCATCAGGCTGAAGGACTTCAACGGCACCAAGACCGAGGAGCAGCGGCTCGTGATGCAGCTCAACTCCAAATACGGTCCCGTGCTCGGCACCTACAAGAGCGTGCGCGACTGGCTGACGGTGCTCCGGAAGCGCGGCGACGAATACTGCGACTCCGTCTACCGCCAGATCGAGGCCGAGGGAAAATTAGAGGCGGCACGGCAGCTGATAGCAATGGCCGCGCGGAGACGTGCCGAGGGGAAGGAGGCGGAGCCGAAATGGTACCAGACCTTCGACCAGATGACGACCTTCGATATGAAGAAAGGTCTCTTCCACAGCTGGAGCGAGGCGAAGAAGCTGGCCAAGGGCAATCTCGAGTACGAGGCCGAGCAGGAGGCCGCAGCGCTCGAGGCCGAGGCGAAGAGACTCTCCGACGAGGCCGCCAAGGCCGGGGTCCATGCCGCCTCGAACCTCTCGGTCCTGAATGCGACAGTCCCCGAATCCACTCCTTCCGCAGGAGGAGGGAACTCGCCGCGCACCGCGCCGGAGTCGGAGAAGGAGCGCAAGGCGCGTGAGCGCGCCGCGCGCAAGGCCGAGGCCGACAGCCGCCGCGCCGAGACAAAGGCCCGCAAGGAGTTCAAGGAGGGTCTGGACAACATCAAGGCCGAGCGCGACCGCGCCGAGACCGAGGCCATGGCCTCGAGAAAGGTCGGCCTTACCACATACCAGCAGTATCTCGACGCCCGCCGGGCGGCCGAGGTGAAGTATTACGCCGACACCGAGGCCTATTACAAAAAGAACGGGCTGGAGGAGGACGCCGATTACGCCGCGCTGATGAAGAAGAAGGAGGAGGCTGACCAGAAATGGAACGCCACCCGGCTGGCTTTGTCGCGCGACACGATCAGGCGCGTAGCACAGGTGGAGGAGCGCGATGCCAAGGCGCGGTTCGCCGCCAAACGCTCGACGACCCTCGCCGACGAGCTCGCTCTCGAGGAGGAGCTGCTGAAGATCCGCACCAAGGCGTGGGAGGATGAGCGCTCGCTCTATGACGCCGGCTCCAAGGAATACGAGGATATCACCCGCAAGATGGATGACGCCCAGGAGGAGGAGAAACTGGCCCGGCAGAAGAAGCTGGCCGAGACCGCGCGGAAGTTCGAGGAGAAGTTCAACGAGATGGAGGCCGTCGACAAGCTCAAGATCGAGCTGGCCGCCCTCGATGAGATATACCGCCAGAAATACATCTCGGAGGAGCAGTATCAGGAATGGAGCCGGAAGTTCGAGGAGGAGGCCGTGAAGTCCCTCCCGGGCGCGGATCCGGAGAACAACCGCACGAAATCGAAGGCTGCGCAGAAGAATTTCGACAGCGAGAAGAGGAAACTCGACGCGGCCCTCGCCGGCGGCATCATCGATGAGACTGTTTACGGCGAGAGACTCGCCCGCATCAAGGCCGGACTGGAGGACGCGCTGATCGCCCCGCTGAGACAGACCGGATCGGAGTGGGTCGACATGCTGGCCTCGATGTACGGCGCATGGAAAGACTTCGCCGAGGCCCTGAAGGATCCGGAGGGAGACCCGTTCGCGGCCCTCTCCGGCGCGATCCAGGCCACGGCCGCGGTGATGAACTCAGTGATGCAGACAGTCACGCAGTTCGTCGAGGCCGAGACGCAGGTCCAGTCCGACGCAGTGAAGCAACGGTACGACAAGGAGCTGAAGCTCGCCGAGGGGAACTCCTACAAGACGAAGCAGCTGGAGAAGCAGCGTGACCGCGAGCTCGCCAGACTCAAGGAGGAGGCCTCGCAGAAGTCCTTCGCCATGCAGGTGATCTCCACCGTGGCCCAGACGGCCGCAAATGCGGTGGCCGCTTACGGCGCCGCGCTCGAGACGGGTCCCGCAGGTCTGGTCCTGGCTCCTATCGCAGCCGCGATGGCCGTGGCCCAGGGAGCGGTGCAGATCGCCCTGCTCAAGAAACAGCAGCAGGCCGCCGCGGCCACCGGTTACGCCGAGGGTGGATTCACCCGCCCGGGACGACGGCTCGAGCCGGCCGGCGTGGTCCATGCCGGAGAGTGGGTGGCCTCGCAGCAGCTGGTCAACAATCCCCGCACGCGTCCCATCATCGACATGCTGGAGTACGCGCAGCGTCACAACACCGTCGGCTCGCTCCGCATGGAGGACGTGTCGATGGCTGTCACGGCTCCCGTCAGGGCCGCGGCGAGCGTCTCCGAATCGGTGCGCGATGTTGCCTCTACGGCTCCCGTCAGCGTGACCGTTCCGGAATCGCCGGCCCTGACCGAGGCCATCGACAGGCTCAACAGCCGTCTCGAGCAGCCGTTCGTCACGGTGAACACCGTCACCGGAGACGCCGGCATCAAGAAGGCATACGACAATTACGACAGATTCATCCGTAACAAATCACCCAAGACCGCAAGATGAGAATCACCATAAATGGCATGGAAGCCATCCCTAAGAAGGGCACATCGTTAGAGATAGTGCTTGAAAATCCCATGTTCTCCGGAGCCGACGGATATTCATTCAACATCTCCTTTCCGCTCGACTGCCCGCAGAACCGCGCGATATTCGGTTTCATCGGGCGGCTCGACGCGCAGATCGAGGACCTCGAGCCGATGCCCCGGTGCGAGATCCAGGCTCCGCCGGCATCTTTCTCCGGAGCGCTGAAGATAACCGGAGTCTCCGAGACCGAGGTCACGGGTCAGTTCCTGTCCGGACGCAGCATCGCCAATGCCTCGAAGGTGTGGGATTCGACCTATGTCAACTCCATCAATCTCGGAGCGTTTCCCTCCGGCAAACCGGCGACTCCGGCTGAGGCGAGGACCGTCACCACCTCCGGAGGCCGCCGGTTCACGGCCCTCCCCTGGGTGGCATCATCCACAGCCGAGGAGCAGAACGCGTGTAAGTACGAGATTCCCTCTCCGGAGGACTTCATACTTGCGAGCGGTCTCGGGTTCGGAGAGAGCGACCGCCCGAAATACCACGTCTCCGACGATTCGAAGTGGGAGGATGGAGTCGAAGGCGTCTCCCGGCAGATCTACCTGCTGTCGCTGGTCGAATCGATCTGCTCGGCCGTGGGGTACACACTCGACGTTCAGACGCTCAAGACGCGCTGTCCGAAAGCGGATCAGCTGCTTGTATGCAACGCTCTTCCCGCAAGCTGGGGAGACCTCTCCATCGCACATATCCTTCCGCACTGGACCGTCGCGGAATTCTTCGAGAAGTTGGGGCTGCTCTTCGGAGGTGACTTCAAGGTCGACCATGAGCTGCGGCACATCGGATTCGAGTCCCATGCGGCGGTGGCCGAGGCCCTTCCGGAGGAACCGGTGGAGACCGTGGTCGACGAGCATTCCGTGGAGATCGACGACGGGGAGAAGCAGTGCCCCTATCTCTATTCGAAAAATATCCGGTACAAGGAGTGCGACCATCAGATGCAGCCCTATTATTCCAATCCCGGAGCGGTGGCCGGGGACTCCTTCTTCCCGAAAAAGGAATTCACCACGGCGACCGCGCTGTGGAACTATCAGACGCTGCACGCCGGGATCCGTGCTGTCACGGCCATGGATAAGGCCGGTCTGCATCCGGAGATAAACCATGCCGCCGACGAGGATATCTGGTACGGGCTGCGGGCGGTGTACCGCACCACATTCTATTCTATCCGGGAGGAGATCTGCCGCTCGGTGATATTCCGGGACCTCACCTCGGTCAACGAGCTGGGACCGGAGGGAGCGGACGACGGCTCCGGATCATCTGTGGAGATAGAGTTCGTTCCGGTGTGCGTGGATTATACCGTCGGGCTGATGCGCAGGATGTTCCTCCCGATATCCATGGACAAGGATGACGGCAGGGAAGAGGAGCAGGATCCGGCGGGCGAGGACGTGCTTTCGACCGTTCCTCTGAAGACCCGTTTCCAGATGTTGGCCGAGGCCGACGAGAAAGGAGGCGTTCCTGAATACTACGACCGGATCTACATCGGGTTCTGGGCCGGAAACGGCACCATGGTTCCCGGTTCCTTCCCTGCTGTGGTCTCGAGGTTGATCGACTGGAGGGGCGACGAGCCGGAATGGATGGCCACCGGATATTCCCTCTCCCTGACAGAAGACTCCTCCATCAGGAAGGTCTCGGCGATGCCGCGGATCCGGACCGGTATCAAATACTCGTTCCGGTTCCTTTCGGACCGGATTCCGGACCCGAGGAGCGTGTTCCTGATCCACGGCAAGAGGTATCTGTGCGAGAAACTGAAGGCGACTTTCTCCGAGCGCGGCATGTCCCGTCTCATCGAGGGGGAGTTTTATCAGGTGACTTGATTTTCGACTCCAGCATGTCGAAGGCGTTCTCTACGGTCTTGTCGAGCACTTTTGCATAGATCTGGGTGGTGCTGATGTTGGTATGTCCCATCGTCTTGGACACCACCTCGATCGGGACGCCGGAATTGAGGGCGTGTACGGCGTAGGAATGCCGCGCCATGTGGCTGGTGACTTTCTTCTCTATCCCGCTGCAGTCGGCCACCGCCTTCAGCCGGGAGTTGTATTGCTGGTTGGTCATCTGCGGCAGCTCGAAGTCATATTTCCTGAGGATATCCATGGCCGGAGAGAGGAGCACGATGTAGAACTCCGTGTCGGTTTTCTGTCGGCGGTCCACGAGGACATGCTTGCCGTCCCGCTCCACCACTTTCCGGTAGTCGAATTTGTTCATGTCGTTGTGTGACAGTCCGGTGTAGAACTGAAACATGAACATGTCGCGGACTTTATCAAGAGCGGCCGGAAGTATCCTGCAGTCCCTCATCAGGCCGATCTCCCGCTCCGTGAGGAATTTGGGCACGTTCGAACGTCCGCTCTCGATCCGCATGTCGAAGTATGGATCCGAATCCACCATTTCCCTGGCGATGGCTAAATGGATATAAGCCTTGACGATCTTGTGGTATGAATGGACCGTCGACTGTTTCAGATCCCTCGAGTGCATGAACTGGTCGAAATCGAGGATATTGCGGCGGGTGAGGTCGCCGAAGGAATGGATCTTGCCGAATTTCTCCAGCATGGAGAGCGCGTTACGGTGATTGATCTTTGTCCTCGGCTTGATGTCGGATCGCTCCTCGATATACTCCTCCATGAACGTGATGAACGATCCGGAATAGTCGGCCTTGTGCAGATGGCTGTCAAGTCCCTCGAACGAGAACGCCTCTCCATCCGCGATCGAGCGCAGGATGTAGTCTGTGATTCTCTTCTTCAGGCCGAAGATGGTCTGATTTGACAAGAACGCGTCCGGACTGTTGACCACGCCCTTCTCCCCCTTCCAGTTCTCCGGAGCGCACTGGATTCCGGTGGATATCCACTTTCTGGATCCGGCGTAAGAGACCACGATCTCCACGGTGCCCCTGCCGGTTTTCCCGCTGCGTTTCCTGCGGTCGAAAACGACCTTCAAAGACGGACTGTTTTTCATATTTCGAAGTGTATCACCACGTGTAACATATTTGTATCAGAAATCAGTGAAATATAGTGATATCCCAGTGAAGAAAACGGCAAAACCTGTATTTCCCGCGGCATAATATCGATTCAAATTCGTATTGTAAATCGCTGACTCTCAATATAAAGAGGCTCTCCGGAAAGGAGAGCCTCTGGTATCTCCATGGGGAAGCCCTCTCCTGTTTCCGGATAGATGATTCCCTCCGAGATGTTGA
>CAJUBC010000018.1 GCA_910584545.1 uncultured Muribaculaceae bacterium
GTCCGACTTATACCCCAAAATTCGATGTTTTCAAATTTTTGTCATGTACTTAATCCGAGGCATAATAATCTGAAAATCGCCGTTTACAGACCTTAACATTTTCCCTCTGACCACAGTCCATAATCAAGGGTACAAAAGGTGTACTTTTTAAGAAAATCGGGTCAAACGCAGGAAAATCACCGCAATATTGATAATTGCTATTGCATTGATAACAAGTATAATTAGCTCATTTGACTTATCTTGACTTTTCAATCAAAGAAATCTGGTAAATTTCAATCTTCGTCAGGAATGGGGCAGACGGTAGATGCCTTGTGGATATGTATGTACCATTGTCTCGGGCACGCGGTGTCCCGGGGGTGTGCCGCATATTCTGCGTGAGGCTTCTGCATCGTTTGCCTGTTCTACGAAGATGGGCAATACCAGAGCCTCGATGAGTAGAACGGGCGGCAGGTACGGCTCTCACGCTTTCTCTTTTTTAACGTTTCAAACGCCAATGAGGAGGGTCCGGCGGCGAAAACAGGATTCCACTATGTTCAGAAGAATTCTTTTGGTACTCTTGCTTGTGCCATTTTCCATTGCCGGCTTCGCCGCGCAGCTGACCGCTACCCTCCAGAGCGGCGACAAAGTTACACCCTTCTATGGAAACAACGCCTTTGCGGATGCCTATTCCGCTTCCGCCGATGGCGACATCATTACCTTGTCTCCGGGCAGTTTCAATAATGTGCCCGAAATAGCCAAATCAATTACCGTAATAGGCTCATACGCGTTCAGTAAGGATACTTCAAAGGCAACATTAGTCAACGGAGACATAACAGTAAGTGCGGACAATGTTGCCTTGCAGGGCTTGCGTTTTATCTATACGCTGAAAATCAAGGCAACAAACAATCTCAATGTCTCACGTTGCTATATCTCCTTGACTGAAGACCTTGAGAATGATGAGAATAAGTATCATGACAACAGCACCTTCACGGACTGTATGATACCGCAATATAAAGCGATGTCCTTCTCCAAGAACACGGTGCTCCGTAATTGCTGCATCAACAGTTTTTATGATTGCAACGAGTCTTCCAACCCTGCATTAATTGAGAACTGCAATATACCCGTGTTTGCAGAATATTCCTATCTTTCAGGCGGAACTTATTATTACAAGCAGCCATATGCCATATATAGAAATTGTTTATTAGGATTGTATGCCAATACCACGGACAATTCAACACCAAAACTTTACGTTTATTCTCCAAGCGAGTTCCACAATAATCTCTTTTTAAAAAGTTATTATGAAACTTCCGGATCAAGAAACTTAAAATTATGGACAGTAATTTTCGGATCATGTGTTGAAAATGGTAATAATTATGATTATGCTTATGGAATAAAAAGCAGAGATAAAGTCTTGAGATACAGCAGTCTCATTCCCTATAAATATCTGGACACCTCTTACGGCCCCGCCGACCATAAGGAGTATCCAGCTGTTCCTGCGGTGACGAAGGCGGAGATTGATACCCAGACCGATGCCGAAGGTAAGTTGCATGTGAAAATCGAGGCTGCAGCCCGTGACTGACCATAATTCCGTTTCGCAATCATGAAAAAAATAGTATCCTTTTTGATTGCGGTGGTGTCACTCGCTGTCCCGGCTTTTGCGGAGGACAGTCCGCAGGTCTCATATCTCCAGTACTGGATTGACGGCAATCATGCCGCCTGCGCCGTCAGTTCCGTAATGGAGTTCGACATTGACTGTGCCGCATTGTCACCGGGCCTCCACACGCTGCACTACCGTATATCCGACATTGCCGGGAAATATTCCCCGCTTTATGAACACGGCTTCTTGAAATTGCCGTCGGCCACGTCAGCCTCTAAGGTCGACAATCTTCAGTATTGGTGGGATGACATGCACCAAAACGCTGTAACCGTACCATATACTGCCGAAGAGTTCGTACTCTCCACCGATGCCCTCCCCTATGGACTTCACAGCCTGAAATACCGCGTAAAGGATGATGCAGGAAGATGGTCGGACTGTCGCAGTCACTATTTCTACAAAGGCAATGCGGAGGATGCCGCCATGATAGTGTGCTGGACATACTGGTGGAACGACCTTGCCGACAAAGCCGTCACCCGTATTCTTGAGGAGCCTGCAGCTTCATTCGTGCTCGATGAGGAACTTGCCGTTCCTCAAGAGGCCCGCACCAATTATGCGGGACACTATACCGCTACTTTGAACATTATGGTCACTGACAGCCGAGGGCGCTCCGCATTTCTACGCTCAAATGTGGAATACCCCGACAGCGATGCCCCCGTCACCGACATTGATGCCGACAGCTATGTGGCATCGTCGTCCGTCACGCTCTCATGGGCAGAATCATCGGGCGACCAGATGGGAGACTATAACGTCTACTTCTCTCAGGACGGCGGACCTTTCCAGCTCTGGCTTCCGGACACCAAGAAGACATCGGCCGTCTTCAATGGTAAGCGCGGGAGTTGTTATGTTTTCACGGTTACGGGACGGGACAGCTTCGGCAACCGCGAGACTTACGATGAATCCAAATGTGTATCAGTAACATTCGAGTGATTATGAAGGAATACATTAGAAAAAAAGCAGGGATTCTGCTGACGGTAATGTCCATTGTATTGGGATGTCTGAACGCTGATGCAATATCACTATGGGTAGGCGAGTCATACACATGGGACTTCGGAGGATCTGTAATGGGTTCCACCTACAACATGAATGTAAGTGTCAACGGAGGTTACCTATCCGTAACAGGCTCTGGGTTCTACAGGAAAATAACTCCGACGCAGTATTTTTCGGGTACCGCAACGGTTACAGCTGAATGGGATTATACCCTTTATTACGGCGATAAAATGAAGCACCAGAAGGTAAGCGTGACGATAGAGTGTCGTGAAAATCCAGTCTCGATCCATCCCACGAGCGTTACCCTTTCTTCGGGCGAGACATATCAGCTCGGTTACCGTCATGCTTACGACAATCAGTATGTAGGCGCGGCTAACGCCTATTTCTCAGGGGGCAATTCCAGTTTCTCGGTATCGTCATCCGGACTTGTTACGGCCTTGAAACCCGGTTCCGGTTATGTGACTGTATATTCGAAGGTTTCCAGTGCTGCAAACGCCCCAAGTTGTTATGTCACGGTCAAGGATATAGAACCTACCGGAGCTTCTGTAAGCGACGTGAGGTTGCTTGCCGACCAAAGCGTGGATCTGAGTGTAAATGTTTCTCCATCCAATGCCACTGTCAAGAACCGAAGCTGGCATGTGAAAGAGGGTAGCGATGTGGTGAGCATCTCGGGATCAAGGCTCACCGGACTGAATCCGGGTACTGCCAAGATTTACTGTCTGGTGAATGGTTCTGTTCGCAGCAACGATGCCGATGTGGTTGTTACCGAGCCGGCGCTGACTGGGTCTGCATTTGCTCCTGAAACCGGATCAACCGGAGTGTCGGTATTCGTCAATCCGGGAGTCACGTTCTCACATGAGGTATCTCGTGGGGATGGATTCGGAAACATAAGATTGAGCGGACCCAATGGAGATACGGAGGGTACACTCGAGTTTTCAGGAAAATCATTGAGATTTTTACCGGCGAAACATCTATCCCCTCTTGCCAAATATACTCTGTATGTCCCCCGGAATGCCGTGAAAAACAAATGGGGCAGTCCTGCCAAAAGCGATATCGCTGTGTCTTTCACTACAGCGGATTTCGAGAAGGCAAATCTGAAGATATCCCCTGTCTCCGGGACGTATCTCACAAAAGATGATACTGTGACCATCACTGCAGAACCGTCTGATGCAGACATACACTATACTCTTGACAATTCGGAGCCGTCGGCTTCAAGCCCTGTTTATGAAAAGCCGTTCACCATTTCCTCCGACGTGATAGTGAAGGCTGTAGCAATAAGAGAGGGATATCGGGACAGCGACGTTGCGGTGGCACAGTTCTTCAGGAGCCAGAGCGAGGTTATGGGATATTTTCCCAACGATGCATCTCCGCTTTTCAATTATGGGCCGGTTTGTCCGCATCTCAAATTGAGCGGAAGCGTAGAGAAGTCAAATAATTTCCGACGGATCACGCTTACCGACGGTGACGGAAAGCGCGTGGATGGAGAGGCGTTGTTGACAGACTACATGATTGTTTTCGTGCCCTCCGAACCTCTTCTGAATGCTACGGTTTATACTCTTGACATTCCCCGCGATGCCGTCAAAACCATCAACGGGGAGGTGTTCGCCGGGTTCAAATGGTCGTTTGCCACTCCGGTCATGCCGGTTAGTGCCGAAATGCAGGGTGACGCATCGGTTTATATCCTTGACGAGAAAGGATCTCTGAAAATGAGAGGCATGCACTATTCGGATGTAACGCCGGCTACCGGCGGATTTACCTTTGACGACCGCGATGCCTTGACTGAATGCGGATCCGGAGTGGACGACATGTCATGCGGATACACACATAGTCTTGTACGCAAGGGGACGGCTGTCGAGGGAATCGGTTTGGCTTTCTGTGGAGAGACCGGAACTGCGGCAAGCATCGCCACCATCGGCGGCGTACGGATGATGAAGGCAGGATTCCAGACATCCGCGATTATCGGAGAGGACAATTCCCTCTGGATGTGCGGGCGCAATGACTTCTATCAGCTTGGCGACGGTAGCGGCACCACATCCGCATCTTTTATAAAGGTTGCTGAAAATGTGATTGATGTGGCTCCAGGCAACGGCTTCACCCTTTTTGTGAATGATTCCCATGAGATGTGGGCTGTTGGCCGCAACCATCTCGGACAGCTTGGAGACGGAACTACCATTGATCGCCGGACTCCGGTTAAGGTTCTGGACGGTGTGGAGCGTGTATTCGCTTCATCATGCGGATGGTTCGGTGGTTGTATCACAACCGACGGGGATCTCCTGACATGGGGAGACAACGGCTCATCACAGCTTGGACGTGAGAAAAATCGATTCTCCGCTGTCCCGGCCAAGGTACTCAGCAATGTGGCCGATGCATCTTTCGGGGCCAGCCACGCCTTTGCGGTCTCTGAAACACACGAGCTTTACGGCTGGGGATCGAACACACATGGTCAGATAGGAGATGTCGAGGCTGAACTGTCGAGTCCGACATTGGTATCCGACCATGTTTCGGCAGTCTCCGCAGGACCCGGGTCCTCATTGGTGCTCGACATCAGCGGCGAGGTAACCGGATGGGGGCGCAAGTTCCATTCCAATTTTGGCTCCGGTTCCGGAATCGCCAAAGGCTTTGTAGTTTCGGAGGGTAATTCCTGTGCAAGTCTGGAAGAGGTCGTTGTGGAACCATGGAAATTTGAGGCTATGCCTGACAGCAGGTTTGCATTCGTCGCAGTGCCGCGTCCTTTTGCCGCTGACTACGAATCGGTAGAATGGTCGAGTGACCATCCCGAGATCGCTACAGTCGACGGCAATGGTGTGGTCAACACCCTGGCATACGGAGAGGCGATTGTGACTGCTCGGTTTACCGACAGGTTCGGAAACATGAAAGAGTCTGCATCAAAAGTGGTTTGCACGGACACTCCCGACAACAGTGATATTCTTGCCGGTGTCAAGCATGCTATCGAGGATGGCTCCGACTGGACGGCAAGGACACGTGGTTGTAAGATTATAATCGACTCTGCAGTTGTTGGAGAGACATTCTATGTATGCAACCTTCATGGCATTGTGATATGTCAGGATATGGCCTATTCCGATTCCTTGACATTTGACTTGGCGCAAAGCGGCGTCTACATCGTACGTTCCGGCAATAAATCTATAAAGGTAATGTGCAGATGACAATGTGCAAGAGATAGCCTATTGGTACTTAAAAAAATGTCAAGGTGCCTTGAGGTACAACATATAAAGCATCGGCTACAATTCAAAAATGTTGTAGCCGATGCTTTATCGTGTTTAAGGTTTCGCTTTGCGGGCTGTATGTCAACTGATTTTCTTGAAATGCGAGCGGTCGGCTCCGCATACAGGACAGATGTAGTCATCCGGCAAACCGGTTTCGGTCTCGACCACATAGCCACATATATCGCACCGGTAGCGCTCTTTGGAGGATGCGGCAGCGGAATTCTCCCCGGCCACGTAGGTCGGAGCATTTTTCGGCGCACGTCCTTTCACCACGTCGTGATAATATGCGTACGTCATGGGCTTGCCCGTTCCGGCATAGGAATCAACAAGGCGACCCAGCACTATCTCATGCGTCCCCGCATCGATAAATTCAAAGGCATCGATAACCAGGCGAGCGCAGAATTCTCCTTTTACGGCCGGAGTACCGTCTATCAACTCATACCCGAAATCGGAGTACTTGTCAATGTCCCTGGCCGAGCGGAATCCGAATGTACCTATTATCGACGTATCGGTTTCCTCGGCGATCACCGACAGGCTGAAACGGTTGTGCTCTTTTATAGCAGCGAGAGTATGGTTCTTCTTGTTGAGACAGATCGCCACCGATGGATTTTCACTTGTCACCTGAAAACAGGTGTTGATCACGCAACCCGCGGGATGGCCCTCCGACCAGCAGCCGACCACATACATTCCGTACGTGATGCTCTGAAGAGCTTTGATGTCCATGGCTTTCTACAGTCAGTAGTTCTTTGCCTCGATTTCAAAGAAACTCTGCCTGTGCTGACACACGGGGCATACCTCGGGAGCCTTCTTGCCGATATGCAGGTGACCGCAATTACGGCAGATCCACACGGTGTCGCCCTCGCGGGAAAACACGATGCCTTCCTCGATGTTCTGCAGAAGGCGACGATAACGCTCCTCATGGTGCTTCTCGATTGCGGCGACACCACGGAAACGTCTTGCTATCTCCGGGAATCCCTCGGCGTCGGCTTCCTCCGCCATCTTGGCATACATGTCGGTCCACTCGTAGTTCTCACCCTCCGCCGCTGCACGCAGATTGTCCATCGTTCCGGAAATCTCGCCGCCGTTAAGCAGTTTGAACCACAGCTTGGCATGCTCTTTCTCGTTGTTGGCTGTCTCCTCGAAGATCGCCGCGATCTGCTCGTAACCGTCTTTGCGTGCTTTGGACGCAAAATAGGTGTATTTGTTGCGGGCCATCGATTCGCCGGCAAACGCATCCATCAGGTTCTTTTCTGTTTTTGTTCCTTTCAGATTTTTCATTGTCTTTTATTTTTTTGGTTTTATCTTTTACAACATTCCGGGCATAAGCCCTTGAAGAATACATTGACGTTGTCGCATTCGAAATTGTCAGGAGCTGACAGCGATTCCATATCGAACGGAATATCGAAGATCCTCCGGCATTTCCTGCATATAAAATGCGCGTGCGGCTTTCTGAGCGCGGAATCATATCTCGTAGAATCGGCGGAGATGTCGATGTCGTTCAGAAGCCCCTTCTCCGCAAACAGTCGCAGACAACTGAACACCGTGGTGCGGGAAAGCGTCGGATAATCACGCACCAGCCTGGAATAAATCTCGTCAGCCGTGGGATGACATTCACAAGATGATATGTATTCCAGAACTGCAAGCCTCTGGGCGGAAGGCCTGATGCCTGCATCGGAAAGCTGTCTCAGCAATGCGATTCTATTCTCTTCAGGATTCATGCGGACCAGTTACGTTATTGTATTCGGTACAAAATTATATCAAATACATCAATTTACCAACTGAATTAACAATATTTAATAAAAAAATCCACAACTTCGGTATCGACAACCTATCGGTATATATCGCACATAAGGCGCGCGTCCGCCCCGACGTGCACGACTACCGACAGGAGACAAAACGCTAAATTGCCTAAATTGCTATAAATTGTTTAAATTTTGAGCCGGATTTGGTCATGTCGGAATATTTTATTAATTTTGCGAGCCGATTATATCCAAAGTAACAGCCCGGAGAGTACGCAGGCACCAGTTTTGGCCGACTGACCGGCTGACTGTCAGGGCAATGACATTTTTAAACAAACAAATAAAGTGGATACTTTAAGCTACAAGACAATATCCGCCACCCCGGCGACAATCGAGAAGAAGTGGGTGGTGATTGACGCTACCGACCAGGTGCTCGGCCGTCTCTGCTCGAAGATCGCATTGATCCTCCGCGGCAAAAACAAACCTGACTACACCCCGAATCTCGATTGCGGCGACAACGTGATCGTGATCAACGCCGACAAGGTGATCCTCAACGGCGACAAGATGAACAAGCGCGAATATCTCCGTTACACCGGCTATCCCGGCGGCCAGCGCTCATTCACACCCGCCGACCTCATGAAGAAGTCGTACGGCGTGACCGTCAAGGGCAAGCACCCCCTCTTCATCAAGGTGGTGAAAGGCATGCTCCCCAAGACAAAGCTCGGCGCAGCACAGCTCACCAACCTCCACGTGTTCAACGGAGCCGAGCATCCCTTCGCCGACAAGAATCCCGTAGTTTTGGACATCAATAAAATGAAATAAAGAAGATGGAAAAAGTAAATGCAATTGGTCGCCGCAAGGCAGCAGTGGCCCGCGTATATCTCACCGAGGGCACAGGCAACATCACAATCGACAAACGTCCGCTCGACGTTTACTTCCCCTCTTCGATTCTCCAGTACGTGGTAAAGCAGCCGCTTCTCACTCTCGACGCAGCTGAGAAGTACGACATCGTGGCCCACCTCGACGGCGGCGGTTACAAAGGCCAGGCCGAGGCTCTCCGTCTCGCCATCGCCCGCGCTCTCGTCAAGGTTGACCCCGAAGACAAGGCGGCTCTCCGCAAAGAAGGCTTCATGACCCGCGACTCCCGCGAGGTGGAGCGCAAGAAACCGGGACGTCCCAAGGCCCGCAAGCGCTTCCAATTCTCCAAACGTTAACCGGAGGCTTTCCGCTACATTTGCGAATTTTGCGCGCAGCGCATCGTGTTTAGTATCTAAATTGCCGAGATGGACACGTTCCCTACCCGGCAATTGCGGGCAGCGGTTTTCCCCGCAGCCCGACCAAATCAAAGAACGTAAACAATTTCAAGAAAAGAATGGCAACACCAACATTCGACCAGCTCCTCTCCGCAGGATGCCACTTCGGTCACCTCAAACGCAAATGGAACCCCGCGATGGCTCCCTACATCTTCATGGAGCGCAACGGTATCCACATCATCGACTTATATAAGACGGCAGCCAAGATCGAAGAGGCTTCCAACGCTCTGCGCCAGATCGCCAAGAGCGGCAAGAAGGTCCTCTTCGTGGCTACAAAGAAACAGGCCAAGGAAGCTATCGCCAACAAAGCAGCAGCGATCAACATGCCTTACGTGATCGAGCGCTGGCCCGGCGGTATGCTCACCAACTTCCCCACCATCCGCAAGGCGGTGAAGAAAATGTCGGCCATCGAGAAGATGGAGAAGGACGGCACTTTCGACAACCTCTCCAAGCGCGAGAAGCTCCAGATCAAGCGTCAGCACGACAAGCTGGTGAAGAACCTCGGTTCCATCGCCGACCTCGGCCGTCTGCCGAGCGCCCTCTTCGTGGTTGACGTAATGAAGGAGCACATCGCCGTGGCTGAGGCAAAGAGCCTCGGTATCCCCGTGTTCGCTATCGTCGACACCAACTCCAACCCCGCCGACGTGGACTTCGTGATCCCCGCTAACGACGACGCCTCCACATCGATCGACGTGATCCTCGACGCCGTATGCTCCGCAATGGCCGAGGGTCTCGAGGAGCGCAAGGTCGAGAAAATCGACGCTCCCGAGGATAAGGAGAACGAAGGCGAAGAGGCTCCCGCTCCCGGCAAGCGCCGCCGCGTGCGCCGTAACGAGGCTCCCGCAGCCGAGAAGGTCGAGGCTCCCGCAGCCGAGGCCGCTCCTGCAGCCGAGGAAGTTAAAGATGCCGAGTAAAAATTATCATACTCCGGGCGCGACTTCCCAGCCGCGCCCATTTTTTTATTATTACGAATTTTAAATACCATATCCAATGGCTGTAAGCATAGAAGATATCAAGAAACTGCGCCACATGACCGGCGCAGGTATGATGGATTGCAAGAACGCCCTCGCCGAAACTGACGGCGACATCCAGGCCGCAATCGAGATCATCCGCAAGAAAGGTCAGGCTGTAGCCGCCAAGCGTGAGGACCGCAACGCCGCAGAAGGCTGCGTGTTCGCCGGAGTCAACGGCAACTTCGCCGCCATCTCAACCCTCAAGTGCGAGACCGACTTCGTAGCCAAGAACGAGTCTTTCCGCGCACTCGCCAAGAAGATCCTCGAAATCGCCCTCAACGCCAAGGCCAAGAGCCTCGACGAGCTCAAGGGTCTCGACTTCGACGGCCGCACGGTGGCTGAGCACATAACCGACGAGATCGGCAAGACCGGCGAGAAGATGGAGCTCGGCGACTACGAGTGGATCGAGGCTCCCTCCGTGGCTTCCTACAATCACTTCAACGACAAGCTCGCCGCTATCGTGGGCTTCAACCTCGAAGGTGTCGACGCCCAGGTGGGCCGCGAGGTCTGCATGCAGATCGCCTCGATGAACCCCGTGGCTGTCTGCCGCGACAACGTCGCCCAGGAGACCATCGACCAGGAGATCAGCGTCGCCATCGAGAAGACCAAACAGGAGCAGATAGTGAAGGCTCAGGAAGCCGCCCTCAAGAAGGCCGGCCTCAACCCGAACCACTTCGACTCCGAGGACCACATCGAAAGCAACATCACCAAGGGATGGATCACTCCCGAAGAGGCTGAGAAGGGCCGCCAGATCATGAAGGAAGCAGGTGAGGCCAAGGCCGCCAACCTTCCCGAGGCCATGATCCAGAACATCGCCAACGGCCGTCTCAACAAGTTCTTCAAGGAGAACTGCCTTCTCGAGCAGGCTTACGTACAGGATGCCAAGATCACTGTCGGCCAGTTCCTCGAGAACACCACCAAGGGCCTTGTTGTCGTTGACTTCAAGCGCGTGAACCTCAACGAGGACTAATCAGAGAGCTGTTCCCCGCAAGGGGTACTGAAAATATGGACCGTGTCAGACTCTCCGGATTCTGACACGGTTTTTTCATGCGGGTCGTTATAAACCCGTATGGACTGGGGGGTTGGATGGACCGGATTTAGCGGAGGGGAATCGTGGGATTTATCAGAAAGACTTTTTCTGTGGCGCGGGTAAGGGCAGTATAGAGCCAGCGGTAGAAGTCACCGTTGAAGTTGTCGGGGGTGATGCCTCCCATATCGATGTAGACGTGGCGCCACTGGCCGCCCTGCGCCTTGTGGCAGGTAACGCAATAGGCGTATTTCACCTGCAGCGCGTTGTAGAAGGGGTCATCGAGGGCGACGGCCATCTTCTCGGTCAGGCTGCCTTCCGCCGATGCCATCACATGATTGTAGAAACGCTCCATCTCCTCCCTCGGTATCGACGGCCCATCGCATGCGAGACTGCGCAGCATCACCTGCGCGTTTATGACATTGCCGTCGGAAAGCTGCAGCTCCACTTCCGTAAAATAGCGGCCGTACATCTTCTGCGTACGGCCAACCCAGGTGACAAGCGCCGTGTCGCCGTTGGCTATCAGCGGACTCCGTTTCGAAGCCTTGTTCACCTTCATCCAGTAGTAGTCGTTCTTCGCCACTATCAGCCGCTCACCACGCTGGACGGGGTCTTCGGCATACATCACCATCCGGCGGATGGCTCCGTTGAAATTGTTGGCCCGCTTGTTAGAGCGCGTCACTATGATGGTCTCCTCCTCTCCAACGGCCGCATAACTGTCTGCGAGGACCTCGGCAAGTTCCACCGACGACACAGGCACAACCTCGGGGAATCCCGTAATCTCAAGAGCCACGGGGAGGCCGGGTACCGAATTGAAGAGCAACTGGCGGACAATGGTGGCGTTGTGAACTATTCCGCTTCCTGCAGCCTGACGCGCGGGGATGTCGAGGACGGCGCAGAGAGGATTGAGTCCAAGCTGACGCAGCCGCTCCGGTTTCATGGCCGTCGACTCCGACTGTCCTACAGGCGGAAGCTGTGCCTCGTCACCCACGAGCATCATCCTGCATCCGGGAGCCGAATAGATGTAGCGCACCACCTGTCCCAGCAGTCCTCCGCCGCCTCCGGCTGAATCCTGGATAAGCGAGGCCTCGTCAATGATGAAGAGCGTGTCCCGATGCTCATTCTTAGCGATATACCATGAGGCTCCCGACGGGTCGGACGACAGCGGGCGGAAAATCTTGCGGTGGATGGTCGACGCCGGGAATCCAGCAAGCGACGAGGCCACCTTGGCAGCCCTGCCTGTCGGTGCGAGGAGCACAACCGGCTTCTTCAGTTCCGTCAGGGTCTTGATCAGCGCCCCGACCAAGGAGGTCTTTCCCGTGCCGGCATAGCCATTGAGCACGAACGCGTCGCGGTCCCCTCCCTTCTCCACGAAGGAGCACATAGAAGCCACAACGAGGGCCTGCTGCTCGTTGGGAACGAACGGCAGATGCTTCATCACTTCCATTGCGAGGGAATCCATAGGCGATAACTTTTCGATAACTTTTATTTATAATCGAGATGTAGAAGCGGCAACCTGTGCCAACACTTATTTAAAAAACATAAAATAGTCTAAAATATGACGCGCGATTGCGAAAAATTTAGTAATTTTGCAACTGAAACAAGGCGATAAGGAAACTGCGTGACGCAGCGACGCCGAAGACACAGGAGACTTTGTCTCATCAGGCATTAAAAAAATACGAGACAACGTCTCGTCAGGCATTAAAAACAGATTAAGAAAAATTTAAGAAAAACCCAATAATTCAAGTAAAAAATGAAGATTGAGAAAGTAATCGGTCGCGAGATACTCGACTCCCGCGGCAACCCCACAGTAGAAGTAGACGTGATTCTTGAAAGCGGCATCATGGGCCGTGCAGCCGTACCCTCAGGCGCCTCCACAGGCGAGAACGAGGCACTCGAGCTCCGCGACGGTGACAAGAGCCGCTATCTCGGCAAAGGTGTCCTCAAGGCAGTTGCCAACGTGAACGGCCCGATCGCAGAGGCCCTCAAAGGCCACAGCGCCCTCGACCAGATCGGCGTTGACCAGATCATGCTCGACCTCGACGGCACCCCCACAAAGAGCAACCTCGGCGCCAACGCCATCCTCGGCGTATCGCTCGCGACAGCGAAGGCAGCCGCCAACTATCTGGACATACCTCTATACCGCCACATCGGCGGATCCAACACTTACGTTCTTCCCGTCCCGATGATGAACATCATCAACGGCGGCGCCCACTCCGACGCACCCATCTGCTTCCAGGAGTTCATGATCCGTCCCGTCGGCGCATGCTGCTTCCGCGAAGGTCTCCGCTGGGGGGCCGAGGTGTTCCACAACCTCAAGAGTGTGCTCAAGGCCCGCGGCCTCTCCACCGCAGTAGGTGACGAGGGCGGTTTCGCTCCCAAGCTCGAGGGAACCGAGGACGCGCTCAACGTCATCGTGGAAGCCATCCGCAAGGCCGGCTACGAGCCCGGAAAGGACATCACCATCGGTCTCGACTGCGCCGCTTCTGAGTTCTATCATGACGGTGTATACGACTACACCCACCTCAAGAACGGTGCCGTAAAGGAGGAGAACGGCAAGAAGCTCACAAGCGAGGAGCAGGCAAAATATCTCGAGGAGCTCATCACAAAATACCCCATCGACTCGATCGAGGACGGCATGGACGAGAACGACTGGAAGGGATGGAAGATCCTCACCGACCTCATCGGCGACCGCTGCCAGCTCGTAGGTGACGACTTCTTCGTGACCAACGTGAAATACCTCGAGAAGGGAATCGCCAACGGCTGCGCCAACTCAATTCTCGTCAAGGTCAACCAGATCGGCTCGCTCACAGAGACCCTCCGCGCGGTGGAGATGGCTCAGCGCAATGGCTACACCGCAGTGATCTCGCACCGCTCAGGCGAAACAGAGGACGCCACCATCGCCGACATCGCCGTCGCGACCAATGCCGGACAGATCAAGACCGGTTCCGCAAGCCGCTCCGACCGTATGGCCAAGTACAATCAGCTTCTCCGCATCCAGGAAGAGCTCGGCGACCGCGCTGTTTACGGCTACAAGAAGATCAAAAAGGCATAATCCTGCCTCAAAACGTGACCGGGAAGGCTCCCGCAGCCTTCCCGAAACAGATAAAAAACCGAAAGTTGCATGACTTTCGGTTTTTTTTCGTAAATTTGCATCATAATGGTCAGAGCGAGTCTGCATCGGACAATCACCGGAGCACCGACAGAACCGTGCGGAACCGACTAATCCGAAAAACTCATAAAAGAACAACGATAACATGGAAGAAGAAAAAGTGTACACCACCGACACCGGTCTGCCCGAGAACGCGTTCCGCGAGCTCGCGGCCGACGAGGAGTATGTCCCGGTGATGAAGCCCGCCCATGAGCAGCAGGAGGTCACTCCCTACTCGGTGGGAATGGGACTTCTGATGGCCGTAGTGTTCAGCGCGGCGGCCGCCTACCTCGGCCTGAAAGTGGGCCAGGTGTTCGAGGCCGCGATCCCTATCGCCATCATAGCCGTCGGCCTCAGCAACGCGCTGAAGAAAAAGAACGCGCTTGGTCAGAACGTGATCATCCAGTCGATAGGATCCTGTTCGGGAGTGATTGTGGCCGGAGCCATCTTCACCCTCCCCGCCCTGTTCATCCTTCAGGGCACCTACCCCGACATCATGGTGGATTTCTACCAGATATTCCTCAGCTCGCTGCTCGGAGGCATCCTCGGAATCCTGTTCTTCATCCCGTTCCGGAAATATTTCGTAAAGGACATGCACGGCAAGTACCCCTTCCCGGAGGCGACAGCCACGACCCAGGTTCTGATCTCGGGCCAGCAGGCGGCGGCATCCGGCGAGTCGGGCCAGGCCAAGACTCTTATAATCGCCTCGCTGATAGGAGGTATCTATGACTACATCGTAGCCACATTCGGCTGGTGGGCTGAGACAATCACCACCACGGCGGCCTCCTGGGGCCAGACCATCGCCGAGAAGACAAAGGTGGTGCTCAGCTGCAACACAGGCGCAGCACTGCTTGGTCTCGGCTACATCGTCGGACTCAAATATGCGTTCATCATCTTCGCCGGCTCGATTTTCGTATGGTGGATAGTCATACCGCTGATGGGCACCTACGGCAACGAGACCTTGGTGGCCATGAGTTCCGACGCTCTATTCAAGGACTACGCCCGCATGATCGGTATCGGAGGTATCGCCATGGCCGGAGTCATCGGCATCATCAAGAGCTGGCCCATCATCTGCAACGCTGTCGGCCTTGCCGGCCGTGAGTTCAAGGGCGGTGCCAAGAAGGCTGCCGAAGTACGCTGGCAGACCGACCTCTCGATGAAGAAGGTAGTGTTCTTCATCGTACTGGCTCTGATCGTGGTGCTCCTGTTCTTCTGGCTCGGCGTGATCAATACGTTCTGGCAGGCTCTCGTGGCCTGGGCGGTAGTGACCGTCATAGCGTTCCTCTTCACCACCGTCGCAGCCAACGCGATAGCCATCGTGGGCAGCAACCCTGTGTCGGGAATGACGCTCATGACGCTTATCATCGCATCGTCGATTTTCGTGGCCATCGGTCTTAAGGGCACATCAGGAATCGTGGCTTCGATGGTAATCGGAGGCGTGGTCTGCACTGCCCTCTCGATGGCAGGAGGATTCGTCACAGACCTGAAGATAGGATACTGGCTCGGCTCCACTCCCAAGAAGCAGGAGACATGGAAATTCCTCGGAACCCTCGTTTCGGCTGCCACCGTCGGCGGCGTGATCATGGTCCTCAACAAGGTATACGGCTTCGTGGGCGACGACGCTCTCGTTGCTCCCCAGGCCAACGCGATGGCAAAGGTGATCGAGCCCCTCATGATGGGCGGCGACACCCCCTGGATTCTCTACATGACCGGAGCCATCCTCGCCCTGATCCTGAACTGGCTCGGCGTTCCGGCCCTCCCCTTCTGCCTCGGAATGTTCATTCCCCTGTCGCTCAACACCCCTATGCTCGTGGGCGGCGCGATATCCTACTTCGTGGCCAAGAGCTCCAAGGATAAGAAGACAAGCGATGCACGTCGCGACAGAGGAACGCTTCTCGCATCCGGTCTGATTGCCGGCGGAGCGCTCTTCGGAGTGTTCGCTGCAATCACTCGATTCGCCGGATTCGAATACCAGAGTCCTATCGCCGCAGGCACCACCCAGATTCTGGGTTGCGTGGCTTACCTACTCCTGATCGGTTATCTCTACTGGGACTCCACACGCGCTAAGATAAAGTAAACAAAGAGAGTATTAATCATTATATGTGTAGTCGCCCCGGACTGTGAAGTTCGGGGCGATTTTTTATCGTTTCGCTGTGTCAACTCTCCCAATGGATTGTTATATACATAAAAGACCGTACTATGAAACACATTATTACATACAGACGCATCACGAGAGCGCTGATGCTTGCTGTGGCACTGATGGCCGGGGTGTCCACGGGATTCGGGCAGAACAGTCTGCCGGCGCCAGGCGCAGGAGGCAGCTACCAGCCGAATACAGGACCCGGCATGGGCATGGGCTGGACGCAGACTCCTCCCCCTCCCTATTGGGGAAGCCCATGGTATGACGGTTGGGAGGCCTCGCCTTCGGTTGTTGTAAGCCCTACTGTCAATACAGGCAATTTCCAGAATCAGGGCATCACGAAGGTGATAGCCTGCGGTTACGACGCGCAGGGAGTATGGCGAGTGCTGCCCCTTGTGGTCAGCTATCAGTACAACGGCGTACAGTACAGTGTGAACGTGCTCAACGCATGGAATCCCTGGACCGAGAGCTGGGACAAGGGCGTGGATGTTCCCGCTTATAATACCGACTATTATCTGCGCAACGTGGAATACAGTTTCTATACGGTGCTTTCTACCGGGACTTTCTATTTCAATCTATAGGGTTCTCAGAAAAAAGCCCAAGCGGGTTTGTAACCTACTTGGGTTCTAATAGTTCGCGTGCGGGTTACAAACCCGCACGGACTTTATTTACCGGATGGAATTGTTTTTAATCGTGATGTTTTTTCCGCTTCTTCTGACCCGGAGAAAGTGGCATCGGATTGATTTCATCGCCGTGCTCCTCAAGATATTTCTCGACTTCCTTAAGGACCTCCTCTCCATATTTATTGACGGTGACCTGACCGAAGCCCGGTAGCGCCAGAAGGTCATCGGTGGTTCTCGGCACATAGTTCGATACCGCAAGAAGAGACCGGTTGTTCAGCACCGTGTAGGCGAGCTTGCCGATTTCAAGAGATTTGGCATACCGCCATTTCACTAATGCGTCGTACAGTCCGGGATTCACGTTGTCCTTGGAATACTCCGACTTGACCGCAGCGGGGGTTTTCTTCCGGTGAGTCTTGAACATACCGTTATCGAGAAGGACAGAGGCCTTGAGGTCGAGGTAACGCTCCTTGGTGAAGTCCTCCTCGGCAAATGCCTCGAGCAGACGACGCTTGAGGTTGAGCTGATCAGTGAGCAGCTCAATACGGTCACGCAGCTTCTCCGTGACGCGTCTATTGTCATGGTTGCGCGGGATTTTCTCAAGAATCTCATCGAACCCGTTCAGCTGCCCCATGAAATAATTGGCAGCCTCCTTAATGCGTTTCTGAACCCGTTCGTCCGAGATATCTCCGTCGGCAGCGTCAACGATCTCCCTGCACTGTCTTGCAAACTTGATGCCGACTTCCGAAACCGGTCCCTTGATGGAGTTCGCGAAATCCACGAATTCACCGACTATGGTAGGATAGAGCCTCGAGAAGTTCTCCTGGACTATGCGCACAGTTCCGGCAAGGGCGGCGTCGAGAGGTTGGAAATTGAACAGCTGGAGCAGCGATGCCAGAGCGTACTCCTTGCCGAGCGTCTCCACGTGCTGCTCATCGGGTTTGCCAGAGTGATTCTGCATGAAGGCGCTCACAGTAGAGTCGCAGATAATGGCGGAACTCGTGAGAGGAGCGTTCAGTACAAGACCGGCGAGATTGCGACATCGTGAAAGAGCCACGTACGCTTGTCCGTGTGCGAAACTTGCCGAGGCGTTGATGATGGCCCTGTCGAATGTGAGACCCTGACTCTTGTGAATGGTTATCGCCCACGCGGCCTTGAGCGGGAACTGACGGAAAGAACCCTCCTCCTTCTCGTCGATTTCCTTAGTGGCGTCGTTGATGACAAGCTTCACGTTCTTCCACTCCATCGGCTGCACGTCGATTTCCATCTCGCTACCCACCGGGAGAACGGTGACTGAGGTGTCGGTCAACCCGGTTACATGGCCTATCATACCGTTATAGAACCGACGCGGCATCTCGGTATCGTTCTTGACAAACATCACCTGCGCGCCCTCCTTGAGCACGAGATCGCGATCCACGGGATAGGACGATTCCGGAAAATTACCCTTGACCTCGGCCTGATACATGACCGGTTGCGAACGGAGTGCCTCCATCCTCTCGCTATTGAACCTGACAGCCTGATAATTGTGGGTGGTCAACCGGATGTAACCCTCGCTGTCGTCGGGATCGAACTTACTGTCGCATCGGGAGTTGAGGCGATTGAGCACCATCGCGTCGGCGCGGTTCTCACGGATGGCGTTGAGCAGCCCGAGGAAATCCATGTCGTTCTGACGATAGACACGGTCGAGCTCCACGGTCTCGTAATTGATCTGCTGCAGCGCGTGGCTGTCGAAGAAATACGGACTTGCGTAGTGGGCTGCGAGAATCTCGCGCTCCGCCTCTGTCACCACCGGCGGAAGCTGCTGCAGATCGCCGATAAGAAGCAGCTGCACTCCGCCGAAGGGGAGCGTGCGGTCCCGGTAACGGCGAAGCACGTCGTCGACGGCATCGAGCACATCGGCGCGCACCATGCTTATCTCGTCTATAACGAGGAGGTCCATACCGCGGATCATGCGTATCTTCTCCTTGTTGAAACGATGGTACATCTCCTTGTTCCGCTTCATCCCGGGTATGAAAGGGCCGAAGTCAAGCTGGAAAAAGGAATGCAGCGTCACGCCCCCGGCATTGATGGCGGCTATGCCCGTAGGCGCGGCCACTACGATTCTCTTGCGGGTGGAATTACGCAGGTTACGAAGAAAGGTGGTTTTACCCGTACCGGCTTTGCCGGTGAGGAAAAGACTCGAACCGGTCTGCTCCACTATCCGGCGCGCTATGTCGAGACGCTCGTTTGTTTCCATATTGTTTTTACTAATTACAATTACAACTTCCGGCCGGTATTCTGAAGCCGGAGCCATCCCCATGCCCCCGAATCAGCGATTCATGCCGCGCTCAATAAGATAAAGCGCGATCTGCACAGCGTTAAGAGCCGCTCCCTTCTTGATCTGGTCCGCCACAACCCAGAACGTGAGGCCGTTGTCATCGGCGAGATCTTTGCGGAGCCTGCCCACGAACACAGGGTCGGCGCCTGCGGCATCGAGCGGCATCGGATAGCATCGGGCACCATCCCTCTCCTCATCCACGAAGACGATACCCTTGCCGGTGCGGAAAGCCTCGCGGGCCTCCTCCAGACTTACGGGACGCTCGGTCTCGAGCCATACGGCCTCGCTATGCGCCCTCATCACCGGGACGCGGACACATGTGGCCGACACGCGGATGTCGGAATGCATGATCTTGCGAGTCTCGTTGTACATCTTCATCTCCTCCTTAGTGTAGTCGTTTTCGGTGAAGACATCCACCTGAGGTATCACGTTCATGGCGAGCTGATGCGGGAATTTGCTGACGGACGCTTTCTCTCCCCGGGAAATCTCGCCGCACTGGCGCTCAAGCTCCTCCATACCGGTCGCGCCTGCGCCGCTGGCCGCCTGATAGGTGGCCACATGCACGCTGCGTATATGCGACAGTTTCTCGATGGCGTTGAGCGCCACCACCATCTGGATGGTGGTGCAGTTAGGGTTGCCTATGATGTTCCTGGGGCGCACCAACGCGTCGTCTCCGTTCACCTCAGGCACCACGAGTGGCACGTCCGGATCCATGCGGAACGCAGAGCTGTTGTCGATCATCACCGTGCCGTGGCGGGTGATTGTATCGGCATATTCCTTGGATACCGAGGCTCCGGCCGAAGTGAACGCAATGTCCACGCCGGAGAAATCGGAGTCGCGGGTAAGTTCCTCAATCACATATTCCTTGCCGCGGAACATACGCGTTTTTCCGGCCGAACGGGCTGAGCCGAAAAGGCGCAGCCCGTCAACCGGGAAATTCTGTTGGTCAAGCACGCGGAGAAACTCGGTGCCGACGGCGCCACTGGCGCCTACAATCGCGATATTCATTAGCTAAGACCTGATACAGCCACGTTGCGGTCAATTTTTTTGACCAGACCCTGGAGCACGTTGCCCGGGCCAAGCTCGATGAACTCGTTGGCACCGTCGGCAATCATGGCCTGCACGTCGTATGTCCAGCGTACGGGGGCGGTGAGCTGCTTTATGAGGTTTGCCTTGATCTCGGCGGGATCGGTGTGGGGCTTGCCGTCGACATTCTGATAGACGGGACATACGGGAGTGTGGAACTCCGCCGCCTCGATGGCCTCGGCGAGCTCCTCCTGCGCCGGCTGCATCAGCGGGCTGTGGAACGCGCCGCCCACCTTGAGCTTGAGGGCGCGCTTCGCGCCTGCCTCGAGGAGCTGCGCGCAAGCGGCGTCGATGCCTTCGACTGTACCTGAGATCACCACCTGTCCGGGACAGTTGTAGTTGGCTGGGGCCACGATGTCGTCGATACCGGCGCAGACTTCCTCAACCTTCTCATCGGGAAGCGCGAGCACGGCGGCCATGGTCGAGGGACGTGCCTCGCAAGCCTTCTGCATGGCCTGGGCGCGCTTTGCCACAAGCTTCAGCCCCTCCTCGAAGCTGAGTGCTCCTGCGGCAACAAGCGCCGAGAACTCGCCGAGGCTGTGGCCGGCCACCATATCGGGCTTGAACTCGTCGCCGAGGCTCTTGGCCAGCAGCACGCTGTGCAGGAAGATGGCGGGTTGTGTCACCTTGGTCTGCTTGAGGTCTTCCTCCGTACCGTCGAACATGAGGTCCGTGATTCGGAATCCGAGAATATCGTTGGCCTTCTCAAAAAGTTCTTTTGCTTCAGGGTTATTGTCGTACAGGTCTTTGCCCATACCTACAAACTGGGCGCCTTGGCCCGGAAAAACGTAAGCTTTCATTTCGATTCTGTTGTTATGTAGTATTCTGCATCACGCAGGATGCGAAACTTTTCTAATTATATGAGTTATTTTACCGAGGACTGATCACTTGCCAAGGGTGGCGAGGGCCGCACGGATCGTGGCGAGCTTCTCCTCGGCGTCGCTCTTCTTCTTGCGCTCCATCGCCACGACAGCCTCCGGGGCGTTGGCCACGAAGCGCTCGTTGGCGAGTTTCTTCTCCACTCCGGCAAGGAACTTGGTGTAATAATCCAGATCCTTGTTCAGCTTGGCAGTCTCCTCCTCCACGTTGATCTTGTCCTTGAGAGGCACGCTGTACTCCACGGCTCCGACGATGAACGCGGCCGCCGTCGGATTCTTCTCGCTGACGATGGTGACGGAGCTGAGATTGCCCATCTTCACGAGCACCGCGTCAAGACTGTCGTCGTGCGCGCCCTTTATCTCGAGCGAAAGATGCTCATGCTGCTTGATCTGCTTCTGCTTGCGCACGGTGCGGATTCCGGCCACCACCTCCTTGAGGTGCTCGAATCCGGAAATAAGCTTCTCGTTCACTACTGGTACCTCGGAAAGCTGGGCATACATGATGCTCTCGCCATCGGCGCGCTCCGCGAGATGCTGCCAGAGCTCCTCGGTGATGAACGGCATGAAAGGATGGAGCAGACGGAGAAGAGTGTCGAAGTAACCGAGAGTGGCTTTGTATGTGGCACCGTCGATAGGAGAACCGTATGCCGGCTTTATCACCTCCAGATACCAGCTTGAGAATTCGTCCCAGAAGAGACGGTACGCGGTCATCAGAGCCTCCGAGATACGGAACTTGCCCATGAGGTCATCCATCTCGGCCATTGCCTTGCCGAGGGCGGACTCGAACCATTCCACCGCGAGACGCGAGCTCTCGGGCTGCGCGGCGCTCTCGTCGACCTCCCAGCCCTTGAGCAAACGGAACGAATTCCATATCTTGTTGCAGAAATTGCGTCCCTGCTCGCAGAGCGAGTCATCGTACATGATGTCGTGGCCGGCGGGAGCGGCCAGCATAAGACCCATGCGGACACCGTCGGCACCGAATTTCTCTATCAGCTCGAGCGGGTCTGGAGAGTTTCCGAGCGATTTCGACATCTTGCGGCCGATCTTGTCGCGAACGATGCCGGTGAAATAGACATTCCTGAAAGGCTTGTCGCCGGCGAACTCATATCCAGCCATGATCATCCTCGCCACCCAGAAGAAGATGATGTCGGGACCGGTCACAAGGTCTGAAGTGGGATAGTAGTATTTGAAGTCGCTGTTCTCAGGCTCGAGTATGCCGTTGAAAAGCGATATCGGCCAGAGCCAGCTGGAGAACCAGGTGTCGAGACAGTCTGGGTCCTGACGCAGGTCAGCGAGAGTAAGTGACGCGTCGCCGGTCTTCTCGATGGCCTTGAGAAGGGCCTCCTGCTCATTCTCGGCCACCACGAAGCCACCGCCGGGAAGGAACCAGGCGGGAATGCGGTGGCCCCACCAGAGCTGACGCGAAATGCACCAGTCCTTGATATTGGTCATCCAGTGCCTGTAGGTGTTCTTGAACTTCGCGGGCACGAAACTGATGTCGCCATCCTCCACGGCTTCGAGAGCCGGGCGGGCCAGGCCTTCCATCTTCACGAACCACTGCATCGAGAGCTTCGGCTCGATCACGGCATCGGTGCGCTCCGAATGGCCAACCTTGTTGACATAGTCCTCCACCTTCTCCACAAGATCCGCGGCCTTGAGGTCTTCCATGATCTTGCGGCGCACCTCAAAGCGGTCCATGCCGACATACATGCCGCCGGCCTCAGAGATGGTCCCGTCGTCATTGAAGATGTCGATGGAGGGGAGATCATATTTCTCTCCGAGCATGTAGTCGTTGACATCATGAGCCGGAGTCACCTTGAGGCATCCGGTACCGAAATCCATCTCGACATATTCATCCATGATAATCGGCACGGAGCGGCCTACAAGGGGCACTATGACGCGCTTCCCCTTGAGCCAACCATAGCGTTCGTCATTGGGATTGACGCAGACTGCGGTATCGCCGAGGATGGTCTCGGGACGGGTGGTGGCCACCACGATGTAGCGGTCCTCCCCCTCCACCTTATATCTGAGATGGAACAGATGGCTCTGCTCCTCCTTATAAACGACCTCTTCGTCGGAGAGGGCGGTCAGTGCCTGCGGATCCCAGTTAACCATCCTCACGCCACGATATATCAGACCTTTCTCGTAAAGGCGGCAGAACACTTTTATCACCGATTCCGAACGGATCTCATCCATGGTAAAGGCGGTGCGCTCCCAGTCGCACGAAGCTCCGAGCTTGCGCAGCTGCTTCAGGATGATACCCCCGTATTTGTCGGTCCAGTCCCAGGCATGCTTCAGGAACTCCTCGCGGGAGATGGAATGCTTCTCTATTCCCTCTGCGGCGAGCTTGGCCACCACTTTCGCTTCGGTGGAAATCGCTGCGTGGTCTGTGCCGGGCACCCAGCATGCGTTTTTGCCGGTCATACGCGCGCGACGCACTAAGATGTCCTGAATGGTGTTGTTGAGCATGTGGCCCATGTGGAGCACGCCGGTCACGTTCGGCGGCGGAATCACGATCGTGTATGGTTCCC
The DNA here is from genome assembly GCA_910584545.1 of uncultured Muribaculaceae bacterium. Classification (GTDB taxonomy): domain Bacteria; phylum Bacteroidota; class Bacteroidia; order Bacteroidales; family Muribaculaceae; genus Lepagella. Next base: position 23,663 of record CAJUBC010000018.1, read on the forward strand.
GGTCGTCAGGCTCCGAATGGAACAGATTATGCTCCATCCAGTAGGAGTACCATTTGTCCTCCACTTCGGCGGGACTGTATTTGGGGGCTAATTCGTTCATCTGTATAGAAAATTTTCGTTTTGAACTGCAAAATTAATAAGAAAGTTGTTCCTTTGCAAAATTATCACTAATTTTGGATGGTCTAAAGTGTCGAAATGATCTTTTGACGCAATTGTAACCAAACATCAGGGGCGGCATCGGTTGATAGGTTCTGAACCGGGCTTTCCTCCATCATCTCACAGAACCGATATATAACTATAACACTATGAGCCATTTTAAGCGACATTGCTTACTGACAATCGCCGGCAGCCTGCTGCTTGCCTCTCCATTGCAGGCATCGCAGGTACCATCTCGGACCACTGCGGGAGGCACAAATCTTTATGGATTTGTATCCTCTAACGCGGTCAGCTCAATGAATCCTCCGCGCGGAGTGTATGAAATCGGGCAGTACGGTGAACTTGAACTTAAGTACACCGACCCCGGAGCCCCTTACCTTGACCGCTACAACTGCGTGTTCTATCTTGACGGATATCTCTATGGATACGCCACTACGTATTACAACGATGATCTGACAAAAATGGGCTGGCCCTGCTACATGAAAGTCAACTTCGAGACCGGAGAGGTGGTCGAGAGATACGAAATTACAGGAATCAACGCATGCACCGCGCTCGCGTACAATCCTCACGACGGATATTTCTACTTCTTCTCCCCCGAGGGTCCGCAACTCATCCGCTCCACTATAAACAACCCGACGAAATTCGAGACCGTCAAGAAATATAACGGAACCAACTATACCCTCATATCCCTGGCCTACAACCCCGAGACACGCCTGTTCTATGGAATCAACACCTCCAACCAGTTCGTGAGCATGGATGCCGAAGGCAACCAGACTGTGATCAGCGATGTCCCCGACAAGACCAACCATGCATCTTTCCAGGCGGGCATGGCGTATTCACCGGTGGAAAACCTGTTCTACTGGAATTATCTCGGTTATGACCAGTCTTCATCCCTATACACCATAACGACCGACGGCCAGTTCAACAAAGAATGCGATCTCGACGACAGCGCCAACTTAGACTGGCTCGTCACACCCGACCAGAAGTATATCGCATCCGCCCCCGAGCAACCGATCATCGATGCGATCGACTTCCAGAAAGGAAGCGTTTCCGGAGAGATCCGCTTCACGATGCCGAATGTGACTCAGGACGGATCGCAACTTCCCGCGTCGCTGACATGGAATCTGACTCTTGATGGAGAGGCATGCCGGGAGGGCACGGCAGCCCCCGGAGAATCAGTCACGACAAGACTTGACGACATTCCCGTCGGCAACCATGAGTTCGGTCTCAGCGTGACGGCCGATGACCAGACATGCGATCCCGTATACCGCCGCGTGTTCATCGGCTTCGACACCCCTCAGCAGCCCACCAATGTGGTGATCAATAACTTCAGCGTTTCCTGGACAGCTCCCAAACGTGGCGTCAACGGAGGCTACATCGACTTAGCCGCAATGACCTACAAGGTATCCGTGACCGATGTGTTCGGGAACGTAGCCTTCTCCACGACTACAAGCGAGACCAGCTGCGACTACACTCTCGCTGATCCCAAGAACTTCTCTCTCTACACGGCACATGTAGTAGCTGTAAGCAACGGCAATGAGAGCGAGACAGCCTCCTCAAAGGGCATCAAACGCGGAGAATACATGACTCCCACAGTGAGATTCTCACCCACAGAAGCCGAGTTCTCCCTGATGGAGGCATCTGACAACAACAAGGACAACATCACCTGGACATGGAACGCCGAACGCCAGGCCCTTTACTCCAAATACACAGAGAACCAGACCGGCATGGACGACTATATTTTCCTGCCGCCGATGTACTTTGACAACGCTGAGAAAATCTACGGATTCTCGATGGACGCATCCGCATGGTCACCGAACTTCACGGAAGAATCCATCGAGGTAGTACTCGCCACATCTCCCGACTACGAAGGAGCAATCGAGAGCCTCGTCGAGACATCATCGGTACCCTGTGCGTATGACCAGCGCGGAAACCTGATATCGGAATACAAGAACTTCCACACATCGTTCAGCGTGATCGAGTCTGGCATCTATTACATCGGTATCCACTGCAAATCGAAAGGAGACCAGGCCGGCATCCTCGTCAAGAACATCGAGGTGTCGGACGGAGGTGTGATTCCCACCAGCCCTGCCGCTCCCACAGTCACAAACGTTGTGGCCGCACAGCAAGGCGTGCTTCAGGCAACCGTAACCTTCACGTTCCCGACCACTCTTGTGAACGGCAATCCCATTCCCGAGGGAACCGAACTCAAAGCCACTGTGTCGAGTTCAGTCGACAAGGTGACAGTCGATGGAGTTGCCGGTGCCAGCACCCAGGTGGACGTAAAGACAGTACAGGGAGAGAATGAAATCGAAATCGTGATCACCAACGACAAAGGCCAGAACAGCCCGAGCACCATCGCAAAGGTATTCACCGGCCAGACCGCGCCCGCACCGGTGTCTCACGTACGGGGCATCATCTCTGACGACATGCTCAACTTCACTCTCCAGTGGGACGCTCCCGAGGAGGGCGACAACGGCGGATACATCAACCCCGAGCAGCTCTCGTACAATATCTATTACTACGACCCGCACGCATATCCCAACTACTGGGTCCTTCTCGACAATGTCAAGGAATGCGAATACACATTCACACCCAGCACACAGGATTACTGGTACATCGGCATCCAGGCCGTAAACGTGGCCGGTTCGAGCTCGCTTATGTCCGGTTCCGCATGGGCAGGTCCTGCATATACCCTCCCCTATTCCGACCATTTCAAGAACCCGACCGACATATATGAGACCAAGCCCTGGAGAATCTTCTCGCAGGACTATTATGCTGAATGGACATTCAACTACCTGAAGGAGATCTCTCCGGACATATTCGGCTCCAACAACGAAACCATCGCGATGTATTGCGGAGGAGACGCCGGAACCATGGGCCGCGTGTCGATGCCGAGGTTCTCGACAATGGACGAGACATCCGCTACCATCACTATGGATGTCTATACCGGAAAACGCGCCGCGCAGGTCGACATCCTCTGTTACTCCACTTTCCATCAGGCATCAATGTACAAACTTGGCACTCTGCCGGTCAACGGTGCCGATGAAATCTCCAAGGTATCGTTCACGTTCCCACAGGAATACATGAACCAGCCGTGGGTACAGGTAATGATCGACACCAGCATCACCAGCACCAACAGCTTCTTCGCAATGACAGGTGTCGAGGTGTCCGGAGCCAGCGGTATAGATCTGCTTCCAGCAGCAGCCGAGGAGGCCATCTTCACGGCTCCTGGTGCAGTCAGAATCACCGGATGCGAGGGCGATGAATACATGATCGCCACCGTAGACGGCCGCGTGGTTTCCTCGGGTGCCGTACGCGGTAACGACGCATACTTCTACCTCGAACCGGGCATCTACCTGGTTCGTGCCGGCGAGAACAGTGCCAAAGTCATTGTTAAATAACATAATGAAATGAAACTTAAATCTTTGATAATTCTGCTCGCGGCCATCCTCATTCCGGGGATGGCCTCGGCGCAGACTTTCTACAAACTCGGCTACTGTAACGGAAAGGTCGCATCGGAAAGCGGTCTCGAGGTTGACGGGGCTGCGACTGTAGAAGCGGCAATCAAACTGAGTGCCTCCGACCTGCAGCGCTTTTCAGGCGATGCGTTCGCAGGAGTCAACGCGGGCCTTGCCAACAAACTCAATGTACTGCGCCTCACGGCGTGGGTACGCGAGAGCCTTGACGGCGAGAACCTCGCCGACACCGTCATCGACCTCCACTCGAAACAGCGTCCACGCACAGGCTGGAACGTAATGCAGTTCAAGTCCCCGGTAGCGATCGAGTCCGGCAAGGACTATTATGTGGGTTATACCGTAGAACAGACCAAGAAAGCCGCAGTGGTGTCGTTCGTGGACGGAACATCCGCAAACGGCTCCTTCGTGAAATTGCCCGGAGCGGACTGGACAAGCCGCACCGACCTCGGAGTGCTTTCGATTGAAGCGCTGATATCAGGCGACAATCTGCCTAAGCATGATCTGCAACTGACAGAAGCGTCGTTCGACACAGACTATTATCTGACCGATTCGACAATCTCGCTTTCCTATCAGGTGCGCAATGAAGGCATCGAGCGAGTGAACTACTACACGCTCAAGGTATGGCCTAAGGAAGATCCTGAAAACGTCTTCACCAAGAAAATAAACCAGACACTGAACTACGGTATAGAGCGCTCCAACCTCCAGGCCATGCAGTTCAAGAACCTTGAAGCCGGTAAAACGTACACGTTCATGGCCTCCATCGAGAAACCGGATGATTTCGACGACGAGACACCGGCAGATAACGAGCGCGAGGTATGCACGCTTCCTGTAATCAATAAGGTATTCCCCCGCACCGCGATCCTCGAGGAATTCACCACAGAGTTGTGCTCGAACTGTCCTGCGGCGGCACAGACGCTGCATGACATGATCGAAGGTATGGATGCCGACCGCCAGTCGCGTCTTGCCATCGTGTGCCATCACTCAGGTTTCCACACGGATAGCTTCACACTCCCCTGCGACGAGGATTATGTATGGTTCTTCAACAACTACAACAACATGGGACAGCTCTATACCTACGCGCCAGGCTTCATGCTGGACCGTATCAAGGAGGAGGGTCCGGCCTACGACACACCTGTCTTCAACAACCTTCCCGTAGGAACCTTTAAAGAGAAAGTATCCCGTGAGCAGGATGTTCCCGCGTTGTATAGCTTGACTGTCACGGGCCATCACGACAAGGAGACCCGTAAGATCGAGGTGACCGTGTCGGGCGAAAGCGTCCTCGAAAAGCTTGAGAATCCTCGCGTGACGGTATATTTAGTGGAGGACAATGTAAAGCCGAGCGACCGTCCCGGACAGGCCGGCGCATCTACCGGCTACCTCCACAACCACGTGACCCGGGCATATAACGCCACATGGGGGGCACCGGCAGAATGGACAGGAACCGCCTATACATATTCCTGCACCCTCGAGTATCCGGAAGGATGCAGTCCCGCCAATATGCAGGTTGTCGCTTTCATCGGCAATTACGACCCGAAGAATCCGGTGAACTGCGAAATCGCCAACGGAGCCAAGGTCAATCTCCTTGAGATTTCCACCAACGGCATCGGCTGCATCCGCGACATGGACGCAATCGACGCAGAGACAGTAAGGGTATACGACCTTTCCGGCCGATGCCTCGGCAATGACACCGACAGCCTTCCCGCAGGAATCTACATCCTGCGTGACGCTCTCGGCAACAGTGCCAAGATCCTGAAGAGCAAATAAACCAACGGTATAATACCGACAGCCATCAGCGCCCGTTTCCATCGAGGAAGCGGGCGCTCTTTTTCCACCATCTTCTCTACCGGAATCTCCACGCGACGCTCCACCGTGACAGGAATCTCCCTCACTACCGTATCCCTGCTGCTCCTTACCTCTGACCCGCTCCGGAAGCGGTCACGCTCACGCCAATGCCACACCTCCATCCGCACCGTGTCGCCACAGTCGCGGACGTACACAGAATCGCGAATCCATACCGAATCGATTTTTGAAGCCTCCATCCGAAAAGCGTCGGCATGTACTGCCGAATGATCGACAGTAACTACCGTCGGAACATCGGAGATGCTCTTGGGGGAACATGCCGAGGGAATCATGGAGGCGGCAATCAGAAGAGGAACGGCCACCAGAGCTTTCCGCGACGGTTTGCCTCGGTTGACGGTTGAGGCCATACGCGCAAGCGCATCGCGCACACTCTTCAGCAGTGGCGCGTATTCCTTCTCGGCATCGAAGCAGGGACAGGCTTTCGCCACACCTTTCACATCGCGGTGGCCGCATACACGGATAATCGACGGATAGCGGTAAAGGAGCGTGCGGATAAGCGTGACAATGGTGCGCCGCTGCACCGGAGTGCGGGTATCGGCAGGATTTTCTCCACGGCTGTCGAGTCCTCCGATATAGCAGATGGAAAGGCTACGGCGATTCATCCCCTCCTGAGGACAGTGGGCGCCCACAGCGTCATCACGGCGCCCACGGACATACGTTCCGTCACGATAAACTATATAATGGTATCCCACACTGTCGAATCCCCTTGAGCGATGCCACCTGTCGATATCGGCTACGGTGAAGTCTTTACCCGCCTGTGTGGCGGAGCAATGGATGAGTATTGTGTCTATGTTGCGCATGGTCATGAATTTTTAGAATTGGTCTTGGAATTGGATTTCTGTTGCTGCAGCCCCCGGATCTTGCTCTGTCGGCACATCAGGAGCTTATTGTAAAGGCTGATGATTTCCTCATCCTTCTCACGGATGCGGCGAGTCTTGTCCTCGATTATCCGGTCCTTGTCGGCTCCGGCACGCAGAGCCTCCTGAAGCTGGTCGTTGACCACATCGAGCGAATTGTGGAGGGAGGAGATACGTTGGTTCTCCGCATGGATTTCAGCGGTGACTGCCTCGGCGTTCTTGATACGCCGGCTGGCCCGGCGGTAGAGCAGGTAGGTCACGAGAGTGGAGCAGCCGAACACTGCGGACCCCATACCTGAAATTAGATTTACGATTTCTGAAGTCATGGATTACGATTGATTTGGATAGATGATGGTTATAATGATATGGATTTGCCATCCGGGCACAAAATTAACGGGTACCGGTCTATGAAAACCGATACCCGTTTACAAGGGTCAGGGAATCTTTTCCCTATAGTATCTGATACTTATTTAACGATCATCTTGGCTGTAGCCACGCCTCCGTTGCCGTCGGCAGCCCTTACGATGTAGAGTCCTGAGAGGCCCTCGTTTGCGACGCGGGCTCCCTGAAGAGTGTATACTTCCACTCCGTCGGCCTCGCCGTTAGCATAGACAGTTCCGAAGAGAGAGGTGAAGCGGACTTCCATTCCTTCCGACGAAATGCTGTCAATGCTGTTGATTTCAGCGTCTGTGATTTCAAGCTCACCTATGCTGTCGGCGTTGATTACCTTGCCGGTAGCGGCATCGATGATCACGCAGGCAAGCGAGAGATTGCTGTCGTCGCGCACGGTAGCGGGACGGTCGAACACAACATTCACCTTGTATTCCTCACCGGGCTTCACATCCTTGGGAATAAGGCCGTTGATTCCATAGAAGGAATTGCCTGCGATGCCGCGGGCCACATGGTCGTATTCAACCGACGCATACTCACCCTGGGCACCGAGTGTACCGCTCGCGCCCCATTCTCCATAGATGGGATCCTCGGAATTGTAATAGTAATTGTGCTGACTTCCGGGAAGGCCCTTCTCGAGAGCCACCACAAACACGTTATAGTTGACGCCGGTGCGCTCGATACCGAACTTCACGGTGGCGTTCATCTCGATGTTGAGGGAAGTCGTGCTGACGCGGGCCTTGTCAATGGATACGGCGGCCATAGCAGGCTTGTCGAGTTCCTTGATCACATGGTCTGTCCATGTCTGGTCGCCTGTGGAGGAGATGAATCCCTCTTCGCCCATAGGCAGTGTCACCGTAGAATTACGGTTCACTCTTGCGGCGGGATAGCCGCCCAGAGCAAGGAACCTGTCATAATCTGAATACGCAAGACGGTCTTCGTTGTGTACGGCAACGGGAACGACCTTGCCGGGGAACGCTTTCTCGAGATATTCGAAAGCAAGCACACCTTTGGGGCAGTTACCGCACCATGAACCCGTCCCTTCCTCCACAAGCACTTTCTTTGTGAATTCCTCGTCGAGGTTGAACACTTGTCCGGTGATGGACTGCTTCTCGTCGTCAAGGCTTACGGTCAGGCGGTAGTCGTTGATTGTTCCGCGCTTCACGGCCACCTTGCCGGGGAACGTGAACTCGTAGGTCTTGTCGGCCGCGATGTTGACATCGGCCGCATATGTGGCCGTGGCTCCGGTGGTGAGCATTTCCACAGTCGCCTCGATGCGGCTGAACGGTTTCTCGATGCTGCTTCCGGCTGTCACGAATGCCTTGAATTCCATCTCACCGGCTTTGACTAAAGCATCGGGGACATTTGCGCCCATCATGAACCGACCTTCATAATGCACATCGACATTGTCGAGGAATACCATCGACTGGTCTTCGTTCTCGTTGACAAACGCGATATACACCTTGCTTCCCTTGAAAGCCGCGAGAGGTAGCGATACATGCTGCCACTCGTCGGCAAGCGTACCTTCTGTCGCACCGGGAGAGAGCTGCTGCTCGAAGATCACTGTGCCCTCGCCGCGCATTCTGTTGATTACATCGCGGGAAAGAGTGTTGTAGCGGTCATCGCATTTCCATACGATCACCTTCAGGACATCCTTCTTGTTCTTTCTGTAGCTTTGCGCGTCGAACGACAGGGTGGTCTGCTCGTTGTCGATGGAAAGCTGGGGAATAACCAGCCAGTCATCGCTTTTGCCGGCGGGCTTGTAAGTGGAATGCGAAGCCGCGCAATAGTCGTAGGCGTTGTCGTCGCGTACCGAGAAATTCCAAGGGGTGTTGTCGGCATCGAAACCGAGAGCCGCCATATCATCCGCGGGAGTCTGATGGTCACCTTCATACTGAAGGAACTGGGAAAGAGCGTTGTTAGGGTCGTTGAAGTCACACTCGAAAGGATGCGAGGGGTTGGGCGGAGGAGTCTGGTAAGCTCCTGAGAATGTCAGGTCGAAAGCCTCGTTACCGCAGAATCCCGCAACATCGGTCACGGCTCCCGCAGGGAACCTGAATGTATAGTCTGTACCTTCGAACATCTTGACCGAGGCCACGGGATATACATAGAGCGTACGGCCGTTGACCACGAGAGCAAGCTTGCCGGCGGGCTTGTCGGAACCGTTCTTGAAATACTCTCCCATCGCGTCCTTGTTCAGCGTGAGCTCGGTATCGAATGTTATGGCCAGAGGATTGACCATGCTGAACTCTACCACGGAGCTTCCGGGTTCCGGAGCGTAGCTTACCGGAGCCACGGGTTCGTTCTTACGTCCTTTGTAGGAATAGCGCATCTCAGGGCTCTTCGAAGCGCTGTTGGCTACGAAAAAGAGGCCTTCAGGAACAACTACCTCGTAGGTCTTGCCCTCCTCGAACATGAGGTTTTCGAAGGTGAATCTCCATGCGCTTCCGGCGTTGTTGGCCTTGGTTATGTTCTTTGTCTCTGCCACTTTTGAGCCATCGCAATATATGGCCATCGACTTGGTTTCGTCAACATCGGCATTGTTGCTGAGGTACACAAGCAGATTGTCCACCTGCGACATCTCGCTGCCAGGAGCGGGGATTGCTCTCCATTGGTCAAGAAGGTTCACACCTGCCGCAGCCTCCCAGAAATCAACAGGAAGCGTGAGCGAGTACGCCGACTGACGCATCTCGGCCATTCCAAGCAACGTCTTGCCGGTGTCATCCACACTCATAGCGTATCCTGTGGTGCTCCAGCCTGTCTCCGCGGCGAAATCGATGTCATATTTCTGGCGGAGAATCTGACGTATATCCACCATAAGACCATTGGCGGGAACGTAGAGGTTGCTTACGACACCATCGGCCGAAAGCGCGCAGAGGAAACGGCCTTGATTGTCGATTACGGAAGCCTGGGCAATATCTCGTACATACTCGAATTTCCCGTTCTCCACATCAAATCGGTATATCGTCTGCTGCTCGAAACCATCCATGCCTTCGGTCACAGCATGTCCACCGATCCATTTGCCGTTGTTGCTCATGTACGCGCCATCCACGAAATTGTAGCCCTTGAGGTCTTCGGTTCTGATCCACTGATATGTGTCTGTCTGGAGATCATAAACGATATAGGAGGCACCCCATCCGGGATAGTTGTGGTCAAGACCGATGACTATTCTCCGGCCGTCGGCGGAAACCTTGAAGAAATAGGAGTTAGGATAAATCAGATTGCCCTGGAGGTGCTCATCGAGAGTTCCCTTGTCGATGATGCCGAGGTCAAACATATCCTGATGCGTCGGAATCTTGACGTCAGGCCTGATCTCGCCGTCAATCCAGACAATGCCCTCAAAGAGTGTCATTCCCTTGGTTATCATGCCGACCATGACGCGGCCGTCGGGAGTCACCGAGGTCACTTCTCCGCTCCATTTTTTCTTGCCTGAGGGAAGAGGAAGAATGTTCCAGCGTCCATCTTTGTAATAGGCAGGCTGACCGTTAAAGCTTCCGACCACAATCTTGCCGTCATCGGTCACATCGCTGGCCCTGGCAATACATCCGGCTTCCTTCTGATCTGCATCGAGAGGAAGGACCTCAATCTTGCCGGTAGCGATGTTGAGCAGCGACACCACCGCATCGGTCTCGTCTCCACTTGGGGGCTGCCAGGTTCCCCATTTGCCGTTGTCTGAAAGGGAGCTTGTGAATCCCGACGGAAGGACGAACTTCTTCAGAGACGCACCATCCGCTCCCCAGGCGGACGCTGCAGAGACAGCTACCGCCAATGAAAGAATCAGCTTTTTCATCAATAAGTTATTGTTTTGTTATTATGTTGTCTGGTGTCCTGCAGACCGGTCGAGGTCTGCAGGACTGAATCTCTGGATTTAATTTCCGGTTATTTTACAACTACCTTCACTCCTGCGGCGATATATATGCCGGAGGGGAGCGATAGGGAGCTACCGACACCTGCTTCAAGATTCAGCAGGGCCACGCGCATTCCCTGAAGGTTGAACACCTCGACCTCCCGCTCAATGTCGGAAAGGAAGCTTATCATTCCCTCCGAGGAAGTCACTTTTAGGACACCCTCTCCGGCAACGTCACCGAGACCGGCGCCAATACCGTCCTTGACTGTGATCTTGCGGAGGAACATTATGCTATTCTTTTCCGTCAGGAAAGAGAAGGAGATTTTAGAACGCTGATCCTGAGCCGGAATCTCTATCTCGACGGGGATAAACGTTGAGCTGCCCTCTTCGTATTTGTCTTCGTTGAAAATCGTCATCGTACCATCATATTCAGTGATGGTCTTCAGGAGCGTCTCCGCGCCTGTAGGTCCGACCTTGACATGCAATCCGGCACCATCAACACTACCGAACCAACCAGGTTCATAACCCTGGGGAATCTCTACACTCTGTCCGGTCGCGCCTCCGGATTCTTCGGAATCGTCAGGCTGCACCTGTTCGGGATCGCGCAATGTCTCGAGAGAGAATTCGAACTTCAGTGTCGTCGGTTTTGTAAGCGGTATCAGAGGAGTTGTCAATGTGGTCATAACCTGATTGAAGCTGCCTCCGCGCAAAGCCATCTCTCCGTCACCCTCACGGTAATTTGGCACGAATCCGCTGTTTTCCGGATTCGACTCCCAGGTCGCAGGGGACAGACCTATCTGCCATGACTCGACCTCCGGTTCGTATGGAAGCGTGGCGTCCGGCACTACAAGTGCATCGGAGGCAGTAGATGACACAACGCCGTTCTTCACATTCCATATCCTGTAGTAGTTGGGACGGTTCGCCACCATATCGGATACCTTAAGTGTCATTGATGAATCTTCTCCGACATAGATCACTTTGCCACCTCCGGGGATTTCATCGCCGACGGCTACATCTGCCCCTGGCTGTCCGAAGACTCCGACGTATTTGTCCTTAAATAAGTGAGGATGCTCTGTGGTGGTGGCTAAAATCACGGGATACAGGCTCGACCATGAAAGCTGGGCGCCTCTGGAGCCCGATTTCGATATGAAATTCGATGGCGGATTCTGGGTCGTCACGAAGGTGGCCTCCGCCATCGCCTCCTCGGAATAGTTGGGATATCCGTTCATGCTGTACGCCCTGACATATACCGTGGTGTTCGCCGGGATATCGGGAATAGTCGCCGCGGGCTTCTCCTCCGTGTCATTGTAAAGGACAACTGCCTCTCCTACGCGGCCCGTCATCTCTCCCATGGAATTGGGGGGACAGTAGCTGATTCCGGACACCGGCATATCGGTAGAGGTGAAGGGACTTGTGGAATACACGATGAGGGTTCCGTCGGCACCTTCTCCCCGCACGCAGGCCACATCAAGGTCGCGGCCCGATGGCGTGACGGTCAGTCCGGTCGGAGCCTTGGAGGTGTTGGGTACATTCTCAGCCGGCAGAAAAGTATAGTTTACATCAGTCACGTCGCCGTCTTCATTGCTCAGCCAACGCACGTATGAACTGCGGTCAGTCAGTTCCACTGTTTTCGAGGCAAACGCCCTCGGTTCGGAGCCGAGGCCGGCGCTCGCGACTGCGATCTGGTCACGCAGGTTCCATCCCCGGAGTCCCACGGTAAGGCCATTGTCGCTCCAGAGATTGATATCCTCGCGGAATGCCATCTCTATCCTGCCATCGGCTTCGTAGAGACGGATCTGAAGAGAGAAAGCCCCCTGGTGGGGCAACGCTACGTTCGGTTCATCCACGTACATTTTCTCAAACTGAACTGTAAGCACCCTCGACCCGGCCTCGCCATCGGTCTTGTACGAGACGCCGCCCTTACGCACGCCACCCATGATGGGAGACATCAGAATCGCGAACTTGTTCTCTTCTCCATATGCAGGGCTGGAGAGCATCAGGCCGGAATGACCCGTGAACTGCACCTCATCTTTTCCCAACAGAATCGCTCCGTTGGGTGAGACCGCGAACTGGTTGAAAGTCTGACCTGCATAGCGGAAATCGAATCCGATGGGGAAGCCCGGGGCCTTGTATGCGTTCACCACTTCATTCTTCGGAAAAATGTAGCAGGACGAAACTACTGTGCTACCCGGTTTCTTGAGCACAACCGCGTCTACAAGCGGCTCATAGCCCTTGCCGCCATTCTGGAAGCGGTATTGGGGGACTACTCCGGCATACGACAGTCCGGATACCGCCAGCCCTATGGCCGCGAACATCACGGACAAGTGTTTCTGTTTCATAATGTGTTGATTATATTGTTATTGCTGTTTCACGTTATAAGATAAGCCACGTCATAATATTACAGACCGACTATATCGAAATCTGAATCGCGAATTCAGGCTGCCTGCGACTTATCGCGCACATACCATTTTATCGGTTTCATTAAAGAAATGGCTTAACTGAATCTTGTGCGCAAATTTAGCAACAAATCGGCTATCAATCCCC
>CAJUBC010000019.1 GCA_910584545.1 uncultured Muribaculaceae bacterium
AAAATTAATTACAACAATAACTAAATTCAGCAATTATGAAGAGAATGATTCTCGCGGGCGCCACCGTGCTGGCGTCGTCGGCGTTTTCGCTCAACGCGATGGCCGATGTGGTATGCCGGGGACAGGTGCTCGACGAGCAGGGTGAACCTGCGGTCGGTGCCGTGGTCGCGGTCCCCGGTTCCAAAACCGGTGTTCCGACAGATATTGACGGAAACTTCAAGATTACAGTTCCGGACAACACGAAGACGTTGAAAATCTCCTATCTCGGTTATTTCGACGAGAATGTGCCCGTATCTCCCAAGATGGGCGTTATCGAGCTCCGTCCCGAAAGCAAGATGCTTCAGGATGTGGTAGTCACGCAGTCCGTGGCCCGTACACGCAAGACTCCTGTGGCGCTCTCTCAGGTAGATGCGCTCACAATCGACACCAAACTCGGTGCGCAGGAATTTCCCGAAATCCTCAAGACCACTCCCGGAGTCTGGGCCACTCCTGACGGAGGCGGTTTCGGAGACTCGAAGATCAACATGCGCGGCTTCAAGTCGGAGAACGTGGCCGTGCTCATCAACGGTATACCCATCAACGACATGGAGTGGGGCGGTGTCTACTGGAGCAACTGGGCCGGCCTCAGCGACGTGACCAGCAACATGCAGACACAGCGCGGTCTTGGCGCGGCCCTTGTGTCGGCTCCTTCTGTCGGTGGTACAATCAACATCACCACCCGTTCGCTCGATGCCAAGAGAGGCGGAACAGCATGGTACGGTATGGGTAACGACCTGATGAATCAATTCGGATTCTCCGCCTCCACCGGTCTGATGAAGAACGGATGGGCCATCACGGTCCTCGGTTCCCGCCGCTGGGGTGACGGAATGGTAGAGGGAACACAGTTCAACTCCTATACCTATTTCGCCAATATATCTAAGAAAATCGGCGATAACCACCAGCTCTCGCTGACAGCGTTCGGTTCGCCTCAGACCCATTACAAGCGCAGCTCGCAGGATGGTCTCACCATCGAAGGCTGGCAGCAGGCCCGCAACTATATGGACGGCCGCAGCCCCTACCTTTATAACCCCACAGTAGGTTACGACCGCCATGGACAGTATCGCAACTCGGGCTACAACTTCTATCACAAACCCCAGATCTCGCTCAACCATATCTGGCAGATCGATTACAAGTCGAGCCTCTCTACATCGGTATATGTATCCTTCGCCCAGGGTGGCGGCTATTCCGGTCAGGGACACGGCACCTACAACGGCACATCGCTCTCCAACTCCAGCTGGTACGGCGCTTCACAGGGTGAGCTCTCCTCACTCTTCCGCTGCCCCGACGGCACATTCGACTATGCCGCGATCCAGGAGATGAACGCGAATTCCACCACCGGTTCGAACATGATCATGTCATCGTCGAACAACAACCATGAATGGTACGGACTGATCTCAACATATAAGAACGAGTTCATCCCCAAGACTCTCGCTTTCACCGGCGGTATCGATGTCCGTTATTACATCGGCCATCACAACAACAAGATCGTCGACCTCTATGATGGTGAGTACTATGTGAATTTCGAGAACCGTGGGTCCGTGATTGCCGCCAACAACTCCGCAGCCCTCGATCCCGACTGGGTATTTCAGAAACTTGGCGTAGGCGACGTGGTATACCGCAACTACGACGGATTCACCGCGCAGGAAGGCTTGTTCGCCCAGCTTGAATACACAGGACTTGACAACCGCCTGACTGCTGTTCTCGCAGGAACGCTCAACAACACAAGCTACTGGAAGCGCGACTACTTCTACTATGACAAGGAGCATGAGCGCTCCTCAACCGAGAACTTCGTCGGCGGCACCATCAAGGCCGGAGTCAACTACAACATCAACGAATACAACAACGTGTTCGTGAACGGAGGTTTCATATCCCGTGCCCCCTTCTTCTCTTACGGTGTATTCCTCAAGGCTGCGACAAGCAACGCAGTCAATCCTGAGGCCAAGAACGCCAAGATCGGATCGGTGGAACTCGGCTACGGATTCCACAACCGCAACTTCCAGATGAACGTCAATCTGTATTACACCAAGTGGATGGACAAGTGCGACAAGACCACAGTCCGTTCCGGCGAGATCAAGGAAGGTCCGCTTGCCGGACAGTACTATTCGCTCGCTCTCAGCGGCGTGGACGCACGTCATGCCGGTGTGGAGGTGAACGCTACCTGGAAGCCTTTCAACTGGATGGAACTCAGCGGTATGATTTCAGTCGGAGACTGGGTATGGGATTCCAACCCCACCGGTTACTTCTACTCTGAGACGGGACAGCCTATGGCCGACATGCGCGGTACGGTGGCCAGCGGCATTCTCGCACCGGACCACGCATGGGCCACCGTGATGCAGAAGGGCCGCAAGATAGGAGGTTCGGCACAGACCACAGGGTATCTCGGCGTCACCTTCAAGCCCTTCAAGGGCTTCCGTATCGGTGCCGACTGGACGGCATCGGCACGCAACTATTCCGATTATGAGATTTCCTCAAGCTCATACAGCGTCAATTCTGTAGTCGAGGTGGCCGATCCCTGGAGAATTCCATGGGGTAACGAACTCGACCTCTTCGCAAGCTACCGCTTCAAGATCGGTGGTGTCGACGCTACAATCATCGGCAACGTCAACAACGTATGCAACTACAACTACGTCAAGGACGCATACACACTTTCCGGAACCGCTGGCGCATGGGACAACGCGTTCCGCGTATTCTACGCACTCGGCCGCACATATTCCATCAAACTCAAAATCAATTTCTAAGTAAGATATGAAAACCAATATATCAAGGGCTCTTCTGATCGGAGGCGTCGCCCTCGCGCTCGGCGCATGCTCCGAGGACGCGTGGAACAACCAGCTCGACGGATTCGAAGGTGGAGTGAACCCCACCGATGTCCAGACCGTAAAGTATGAGCTGACCGACAATGACTATACCCGGCTCGCCGAAAACCGTTTCAACAAGGCTCTCGCCAAGGCCGAGGGTGTGGAGGCCGAACTCAAGGCTGTCGGCTCCAACAAATATCTCAACCCTGCAATCTCTGCGGAGAAATATATCCCGAACCTGCTCAAGGATTCCCTCTTCAGCTACTATACCCTCGGCGACGGATCGGCCATCAATCTGACATATCGCGAGACCGACACCGATCTTCCCGCCGAGATGAAGGGCCTTAACGGAGACGTGCAGTACACGGTAAGCGAGCGCGATTATCAGGAAGCATACGGCTCGACCAAGGATTACGCCATGGCCTTCTCTCCCTCTTATCCGGCGGCAACGCTTATCCCGGGCATTCTTGCCGATGTGTTTGATGATGCAACTGCTGGAGAATACCGCGTGGTGAAATACAATGAGGCTGACACCGATCCTGACTTCGGACAGGTATTCGAGATGTCGGATGCCATATCCTCCGGTCTTACCGTAGGTGCCAAAGTGGAGATTCAGGGAATCGTTACGGCTCTCTGCACTCGCGGTGCCATTGTAACCGACAAGGGTGGTTCCATCCTTGTATACTCGAGTTCCTTCCCCGCCGACAACTATCATGTCGGTGACCAGGTAAAGGTGAACGGGGCCGTCGCTGCATATAAGAACTGCCTGCAGATCGACTACAACAACGCCACAATGGTGAAGCTCGGAGAGGAGACCTACACTTACCCGAAACCAGTGGAGCTTACAGCTGATTATTTGGTTAAGGCGAATAAGAACGCTGACCCGGTTCCTGCAGTCTACGCGCATATAACCGGAACGATGGTTATCGACGGCAATTATTATAACGTTGTGCTCGACGGCTCGACAGCCGCCAGGGGAAGCGTGTATAATCCCACAGATGCCGTCAAGGCCAAGCTCACCGACGGCAAGAAGGTATCGCTTCTCGGCTACTTTACACAGACTTCTACATCCAAGGTTGATGACAATGAGATTGTCAACGCCAATTTCGTGGTGACCGATGTGGCAGATGCCGCCAAGGCTGCAAACCACAGGTCAGCGCGCCGTGTTGCTTCCGTTGCATCTGTTCAGCGTAACGCCGCATACGTGTTCGACGGCTCAAAATGGTCAGCTGCAGGCAGCGATGTCGTGGTGCTTCAGCCCGCTGACTACGAAGCTATGGGCCAGAGCAAGGGGAATCTTTCAGGAAGCCTTCCCGCGGAATTCCTCCCCACATACCTCTCGCGCTCATTCCCGTATGCACAGAAGGATGACATTAAGTTCGTGGCTTACCTCTACTATTCGGGAGGCGAGACGAAGTATGCATGCACACAGTATACATTCACCGGCACCGAATGGATGGACACCATCAAGAGCAACGGCGTGACCACCGTCACCAACCAGTTCGTGCTCCGCGACGGCAAGTGGCAGCTTGATCCCTCCATCACCCTCAATCTCCCCGCTGGACGCAACCAGCCCGTAAGCCAGGCATTCTTCCAGCCTTGCGTTGACTGGGTGCTCGCCAATGTGCCCGACGGAGCCAAGTATGTGACCAGCTACGGCAACAACGACTACTATACCGGCGCGTCGGCTTATCAGGGCAACTTCGACTTCCGTGCAAGCTCGGCCAAGACGCAGAATCCAGAGGCTTACGGTTCGATGAGCGATGAAGAGGTTGTACGCACCGAGCAGATGCATTTCGAGCAGGAGGTCGGCCCCGGTGTCCTCGCCCAGCTATATCCTGACCTTGCGCCTGTCGGTGAGCTTCAGCCTACCGTAACAATCAACTGCTACAGCTACAACGGCAAAACCACCGACCCGCAGACAATCGTCTTCAAGTGCGTGGCGAAGGGTAAGTATGAGTTTGTCTCCGCTACCTGGAACAAAGAGGAAGAAGCCGAATAAACTCAGTTTTTGAGTCTTTAACATTGATTAAGAGACCTCCGGAAGGAATTCCGGGGGTCTCGCTTGTTATAACGAAGGCAGTCATATCCCCCCTCCCGCAAAAAAATGCTGACGCAGGGGTCGCTGATTTTTGTGGGCCGGAGTCTATGGCACGGTATTTGATATTACCGTATATAGAAGCTGATTAGTCAGCTGCATACAAATTACGACAAGAAATCAAAAAGTTATCTTATATATGGCTACAGGCAAAATTGGGGTTACTACTGAAAACATATTCCCCGTAATCAAAAAATTCCTATACAGCGACCATGAGATATTTCTCCGCGAACTGGTGAGCAACGCGGTCGACGCCACCCGCAAACTGAAGACTCTCGAGTCGTTCGGCGACTTCAAGGGCGAGCTCGGCGATATGTCGGTGCGTGTCAAGGTTGACAAAGAGGCCGGCACACTGACGGTGTCCGATCACGGAATCGGTATGGACGCAGATGACATCGAGCGCTACATCAACCAGATCGCTTTCTCAGGCGCCGAGGAATTCCTGGAAAAATACAAGGATACGGCAAATTCCATCATCGGTCATTTCGGACTCGGCTTCTATTCTGCGTTCATGGTGTCGAAGAAGGTCGTGATCCGCTCTCTGTCCTACAAGGAGGGTGCAAAGGCCGTGGAATGGACATGCGACGGCAGCCCCGAATTCGAGATGCACGAGATCGAGAAAGCTGACCGTGGTACCGACGTGATACTCTATATCGACGACGACAACAAGGAATTCCTCGAGCAGGTGCGTGTAGACACACTTCTCCGCAAATACTGCCGCTTCCTCCCAGTGCCGGTCATCAGCGGCAAGGAGCAGGAATGGAAGGATGGCAAGTATGTCGACACCGACAGGGATAAGGTGGTCAACGCCACCGAGCCGCTCTGGACAAAGAAGCCGGCCGACCTCACCGATGAGGATTATCTCAAGTTCTACCGCGAGCTGAAGCCCGGCGAGGAGGACCCGATGTTCTGGATCCATCTCAACGTGGACTATCCGTTCACTCTCACCGGTATACTTTATTTCCCCAAGATAAAGAACAACATCGACATCCGTCACAACCGCATACAGCTATACTGCAACCAGGTGTATGTCACCGATCAGGTGGAGGGTGTGGTCCCCGAGTTCATGATGCTCATGCAGGGTGTGATCGATTCTCCCGACATACCGCTGAACGTGAGCCGCAGCTATCTGCAGGCCGACCAGCAGGTGAAGAAGATTTCGAGCTACATCTCGAAGAAGGTGGCAGAGAAACTTGACAAGATGTTCCGCGACAACCGCGCTGAGTTCGAGAAGAAGTGGAACGACATCGAGGTCTTCATCAAGTACGGTATGCTCACCGACGAGAAGTTCTACGATGCGGCGAGCAAGTTCTTCCTGCTCCGCGATATCTCCGACCATTACTATACTCTTGAGGAGTACCGCACTCTTGTCGAGCCTACACAGACCGACAAAGAGGGTGATGTGGTCTATCTTTACGCCACGGACCGCACCGCGCAGTATTCCTACAGCAAGGGAGCCGAGGAGAAGGGCTACAATGTACTGCTCCTCGACGGTCAGCTGGACCAGCACTTGATCCAGATGCTCGAGAGCAAACTCGGCAAGACCCGTTTCGTCCGTGTCGATTCCGATACTCCGGAGCGTCTCATTCCTAAGAAGGATGAGAAGAGCGCCGATGTCACTCCGCTGCAGGCCGATCTGCTGACTGGAATCTTCCGCAGTCAGATTCCGACAATCGAGAACACCAACTTCATTGTGGAGTACAATTCGCTGTCGGCCGGCGACGCACCTGCGACAGTGACGCAGAACGAGATGATGCGACGCATGAAGGAGATGGCCGCCATGCAGCAGGGCATGAACTTCTACGGACAGATGCCCGACATGTATGCGTTGGTGGTCAATACCGAGCAGCCGGCCGTGAAGAAAATCCTTGCCGACGCGGTGGAGGCTCTTGAGACAGAGGTGGTTCCACTCCGCAACAAAGTGGAGGGCGACAACGCCGAAATCGAGAAGCTGCGTAAGGAGATGGATTCGAAAAAGGAGGAAAGCGAGAAAAAGGAACTCCGCGACAAGATCTCCGAAATCGAGAAAGAGGTTGGCACCACCAGAAACAATGAGGAGAAGATCATCGCTGACTATGCTGCCGGGCAACCTCTGGTAAAGCAGATCATCGACCTTGCGTTGCTCCAGAGCAACCTGCTTCGCGGCGAGGCGCTCGCGGCGTTCATCCGTCGTTCCGTGTCGCTTCTCTGAACCAGGTGGTGATGTCGGCCAGTGTGCCCCGGGCCACGCGGATGAAATCCTCGGGATTCACCGCAAGTTGAAGGCCGCGCTGACCGGCACTTACGAATACTTCAGGAAAAGATGTGAACTCCTCGCTGAACCAGGCGGGGAGTTCTTTTTTCATACCTATGGCTGTACAGCCTCCCCGGATGTACCCCGTGGCGGGGAGCAGTTCCTTCATGGCTATCATCTCCGCTTTCTTGTTGCCGGAAACTTTGGCCGCTTTCTTGAGGTCCACCTCGCGGTTTCCGGCTATGACACATACGAAGAGGCCTGTGCGGTCACCACGCAGCACAAGGGTCTTGAATACCCGTTCGATAGGCTCGCCGAGGCTTTCCGCCACATGGTCTGCGGCGAGATTGTCAGGGTCTACTTCGTAAGGCACCAGTCGGTATGTCACTTTCTCGCGGTCCAGGATTCGTGCCGCGTTTGTCTTTTTATCTTTTGCCATCGGGTATATTGATTTGACAGGTCTTTTTTTTGAAGACGGGACAGGTTCTTATTTGAAGAGCAGAGGGAGAAAGCCGGTAAGGTATCTGCGCCAGTTGGTCCAGACGTGTCCGCCGCCCGACTCCTCGTAGGTGTATGGTATTCCGGCTTTCGTCAGCGACTCCCGGAAGGTCTTGTTGAGAGGATAGAGGAAATCGTCGCGTCCTATGGCTATATAGTACAGCCGGGGAAGCGGCGATGCGGGCAGCAGCGACGGGTCATCCCCTTTCATTAGGTCCGGGTTGCCTTTCCAGCCCACCGCTCCGGAGAATATTCCGTAATAGCCGAATGTTTCCGGCATGAGCTGCTGCAGACGCCATGTATGTCCTCCTCCCATGGAGAGGCCGGCCACGGCGCGATGAGCCGCATCGGGAACAGTGCGGTAATTGCTGTCGATGAAGTCGATTATTTCGCCAAAGGAGCCTTCGAACGAATCGCGGGGAGATACCGAGCGGTCCATGGTGGTGGCGTAGAGTCCTTCTGTGGTTTCTCCGGGGGCGGCCTCCTGACGCGCGTTGCCGTTGGGCATTACCACTATCATCGGTTCCGCATTGCCGGACGCTATCATGTTGTCGAGGATATACGTCGCCCTGCCCAATTCGGACCATGAGGTCTCATCTCCTCCCATGCCGTGGAGCAGATAGAATACGGGATAGCGTCTGTCGGTGTTTTCATTATAGCCGGCGGGAAGATAGACGCTTATCCGGCGGTCCATTCCGAGTTTGTCCGAGTGATACCACTCGCGCGTAAGGCTGCCGTGAGGTATATTTCCGGCGAGGTATCCGGTTCCGGGAGTGATAAAATAACTGAATAGATGTGCAATATCACGCACTGTGTATGGATTGGCGGGATCCGTCACCGTCATTCCGTCCACATTGTAGTTGTAGATGTAGAGGTCGGGTCCGGCTATGGGGAAAGCGGCGTGCCACAGGCTGTCGGCTCCGAGCGTCATCGGTCCGGAGAAATCGCCGGTCACACTCACTTGTCGGGCGCCGGGAGCGTTGAGGGAGAAAAAGACAGAGTCGCGTTCGAGACGCGGGAAGAGTGCATCATGGTTGAGACCTATGGTCTGTTGCGCTGCGGCTCCGAAAGCCACGAGGGATGTCAGTGCGAGTATGGTTCTGTTCATCAGGGTACGGGTTGTTTTTCGCAAAAGTAATAAATTATAGGCACAAAAGCAAAATTTTTTAGAGCGGCTGATTCAGCGGCAGGTTTAGGGCAGCTGGTGGAAAATTGCTGCACATGGTACGGGGATAGCCGGTCGATTTGCGCGGATGGCAAATAATTGTTAATTTTGCCGGATAGCGCTGCATCCCGCAGTCACCATGCTTATTTGTGGGATGGGGTCTTAATACATTAAATCACATATCGATATGTTTCCCGAATACTATATAGTTCTCGCATCATGGCTCCAGTCGCTCGGAATGCCCGATTCCATGATTCGTCTGGCGGTGACGGTGACTCTCTGGCTCGGTGTGTTCGTCATCGCCGGTGCCGTCTATTGGCTGTTCGCATCCCCGATAAAAAAGGTCGTACATTATTTCACGCGCAAGACTCCTACCAAGTGGGATGAGTATATCATCTCTGACGGTGTGATAAAGGGTTTTTCGCTGATGGTGATAGCTTTTATGTTCATGAAGCTGTTGCCTGCCGCCTCGCTCTATATGTCGATCAGCTGGGCTTCGGTCCTGATGAAGACGCTGAAGTCGTTGTTCGTGGTTTCGGTTCTGATATTCGTGCTGAGGATGTCGGATACGGTCTATAAGGCATCGGAGAAACAGGGAATGGAGATTCATGTACTGATTGTACTCCGCAATTTTATAAAGATATTGGCAACGGTCATCGCTGTCATCGTGATACTCAGCATTGTACTCAGCCGCAATGTGGCTTATATCCTTTCGGGTTTGGGAGCCATGGCAGCCATACTCTCGTTGGTATTCAAGGACACGATTCTCGATCTTGTGGCCGGTGTGAAGCTGTCGATCGACAAGTCTCTCGTCAAGGGGGACTGGGTGGAAGTCCCGAAGCTCGGCGTGAGCGGTACGGTGATTGACGTGGCGATTTCAGCGGTAAAGGTACGTGGTTGGGACAATGCCGTCACGAGTGTGCCGCCGTATGCGTTGTTTTCCGGAGGATTCCATAACTACGAGTATATGAAGCGTAGCGGCGGGCGGCGCATCAAACGGTCGTTCAACATCGATGTCAATTCGGTGCGTTATCTCACGGTGGAGGAGCAGAGCCGTTTTGTCGGACAGGACTGGGTCAAGGGAGTGGACCTGAACAGGGAACAGGTGAATCTGTCGCTGTTCCGCCGTTATCTGGAGAGAAAGCTGATTGAGAGCAGTGGCTTCCGCGATGACATGATAAACATGGTGCGGGAACTCCAGCCCGGCTCCGACGGCATCCCGGTGGAGATTTATCTTTTTACCTCCAACACCGACTGGAAGGACTACGAGCACACCCAGGCCGACATCCTGGACGAGATAATAGCCTCCGTCCACCTCTTCTCCCTCCGCCTCTACCAGCGCCCCTCCGGCACCGACCTCCGCCCGGCATAACGAAGAAAAGCCGAAAATAAGCGAATGTTGATGGTGAGTATCTTAAAAATAGCCATAGTTTTTGGTTTTGTTTCTGATTTGTTGTAAATTTGTGCCAAAACAGAAACAAAATAAGACTTCTTCCCACAAAAATGTTAACACAAGGGTCTAAGCTAAACCTTACTCAGGGTAGGTGAGGTTTTCGGGGCGGGGGGAGGCAAGGACTTCGTCGAGGTAGCGGCGGGCTATACGGCGCGCTTCGGGAAGGTCCATGAAGGTCCAGTTGCCGCAGTCGCGCGGCGAGGCTCCCGGTATGTCGCCTTCGAAATCGGCAACGAATTCCATGGTTTCCCTCATCAGCGGCAGAATGTCTTCGCTGTTATAGTCGCCTGAAAGCAGAAGGTAGTTCCCGGTCATGCAACCCATCGGTCCCCAGTATACTATCCTGCTACCCCACTGAGGATGGTTGCGGAGAAAAGTAGCCGCCAGATGCTCCATGGCGTGAAGAGCCTCAGGCCGTGCCGCCGGTTCACGGTTGGGGCGAGTCAGACGTATGTCGAAAGTAGTGATTACATCGCCCGAAGGTGTGACATCGCGGCGCGAAACGAATATTCCTCTCTCCAGACGCTCATGGTCTATAGTAAAGCTTGCTATCTTTTCCATCTTACTCCTGTCATTATCCTATTTTGGAGACGTAAAATTACAAAATTTCTGTGACTCCACCAATTCCCCGAATATGAAACCCACTATTCTTTTGCGTGCCGCTTTACCGTTTTGTGGCGTAGATCATGAATGTCACGGCTATGATGGAGATGGCTATGCCGGTCATGATGTTGGCGGTGAGCGGTTCTTCGAAGGCGAGGGTGCCGACAAGGATGGCGGTGATCGGCTCGAACACACCTAAGACAGATGCTTTGGTGGCTCCGATGTTCCGGGTGGCCACGGCGAGAGTGGCTGTCGACACTATGGTAGGGAGGACAGCCAATCCGATCAGGTCGAGTATCGCGGGGAGACTGCACAAATGGTCGGTCAATGAGCTGCCGGAACATGCCGCTATGCCTAAGAATACAAATGCGCCTACAGTCAGGACGTAGAATGTGAGCAGTGTATTGCTGATTCCGGAAATCACCTTGCTGCGGTTTATTATCACTATGAAGAACGCGTAAACAAGAGCGGAGCAGATCGAAAGCCAAACGCCAGTGGCGTTTGTGGATCCGTCACCACCGCCATCGGTCATAATCACCACTCCTGCGAATGTGGCCGCAATCGACATCCATACAGGCCACGACGGTATCTTTCCCATGAATACCATGATGATTGCCACCAGTACCGGATATAGGAAAACCAGAGTAGTAGCCAGACCGGACGCTACGTAGCGGTATGCCTCGAACAGAAAGAGGCTGCTTGAGGTGTACAACAGACCCAAGACGAGAAGGACGCCGGCCTGCCGGAGGTCTATCCTGAAACTCTCGCGTCGTGCAAGCAGATATATGCCAAGCAGGAGGACCGCGATGCCGTATCGGAAAAACAATACCGACTGCACAGCCGCTCCAGCCATTAGCAACGGCATTGCGAACAGCGGATTAAGTCCGTATGTGATACCGGTCAGGATACCCGCCGGATAACCGATCAATGCTTTTTTACTCAGTTTCATAATAAGGCCCCAATCCACTTCAACCAACGTAAATCTATATGACTTATTTCAGAAATACAGCGGCATCTTGAACAAGCTCTAATGGCTCGTGAAATGGCTGTATACGCATTTCGAGATGTCGGCTATCACGGCTGAGGCTTCATTCTCGGAACCGTTGAAATCGCGGATAAAGACAGCGAGGCAGTAGCTGCGGCCATCTTTCAGCCGGAAATAACCGACATCGTTATGAGCCGTCAGTTCTTCGACCTTGTTTCGGTATCCGCTGCCGGTTTTATGTGCGAACAACTGTATGTCGTCATCCTTAATTGCCGATCCGAGCCGGTCCTGGCCGGTTGTCACGACCGAGAGGTCGTGTTTTATAGCCTCCTGATATCCGGCGGCTACCAATGGCTGCTCGAATACCTGACGCATCAGCAGTGCGGCCGCGAGGGGAGAGGTATAGTTGAGATAACTGAGCATCGGCTCAGCTTTCATCTCTGACTCGGAAAGCTGAATCCGGAAAGTGGTATCCCGGGCTATGGATCTGATAAATTCATCGGTTTTTTGCGGAGATACGATGTGCCTGAACAGCAGGTTGCTCGCATTGTTGTCGCTTTTTGTTATCGAATATTCAAGCAGTTCGCTGACCGATATTTTAAAATCTCCCTCGACATATTTTTCAATCATCGGGCTCCATGTGTTACGGTCAAGTTCCTCGTTACGGACCGTGATCAGGCTGTCAAGGGAGTTCCCTCTCTTTTCGAGTGTGGAGGCGACAGCCAGTCCCTGATGGAGTTTGAATACGCTCATCATAGGATAATGCACGCCGTTGTTTACGGTTACAGTATCGGTATCGCTGATGATAGCGATGCCGACAGTTCCCGGTACGGTATCGGTCAGCGCATACAGCTTCTCCTTGAGTGACGGCTTATCGGGCCTGATATTGGTGCTACACCCGAAACATATAAACAATAGCGCGGCGAAGAAGCCAATTGAATGGAATCTCATTTCCGAAATAATTTTAAGAGGCTGTGCCTAACATTGAAATAATTGACACAGCCTCTTGAATAAGGGCATAGTTTCTGTTATTCGATAGTTACGAGGACGTATTTCTGGGTACCCATGCCGAGCTGTTCGGCGTAGTCGAGCACGTGGGTGGCGTCCCGCGATGCCATGCGCTCCTCAAGGTGGATCTTGCCATGGTCGGGCGAAGCCTTTACCGCATCCACGCAGGCGCGGTCGACGGCCACCGGGTCGAGCGAAGCGAAGATGCCTATGTCGGCCATCTGTACCGGTGCCGGGTGAGCCACGCAGTCGCAGTCCACCGAAAGATTGTTCGCTACGTTTATGTAGAGGATCCGGTCTCCGGCATAGTCGGTGACCGCCTTGGCAGCCTCGGCCATTGTTTCGAGGAAGTCATCCTGCGCCGGCATACCGTCGCCCCAGAGTTTGTTGGGGTCGTCATGCTTGCCTGCGGAGTGGACCCAGGCCTTTCCCTCTCTGGACTGGATCCCGATTCCCATGTTCTTCAGGGCACCGCCGAATCCGGCCATCGGGTGACCCTTGAAATGGGACAGCACGATGGTGAAGTTGTAGTCGAGCCAGTCCTTGCCGACGAGTGCGTAGTTGATATGCTTGCCGTCTACGACGGGGAGGGCTGTCGATGCGACGCTGTCGAGAAGATGGAAGGGGGCGATTGCCGTGAATCCGTGCTCGCGGGCCAGTTCGGTGTGGTCCTTGTCGTTGGTACGAGCTCCGGCGTATGCGGTGTTGCACTCCACGATGGTTGCGTGCAGACTCTGCACGAGCGGTGCGATAAGGGCCGGAGACAGATGGTTGGGATTTCCCTTTTCACCAGTAGAAATCTTTACGCAAACCTTACCTGTGGCCTTGCGGTCGAGTGCGTCGTAGATTTTCACAAGATTTTCGGGAGTGATGTTCTTGACGAAATAGACGGTGGCGACGGAATCCGAGGTGGTCGGAGCCACCTGCTGCGCTGCGGCAGTGCCCGTCGCTGTAGCGGCGATCAGCGCCGACAGAAAGATTTTTGATAATTTCCATTTCATATAAATTGGGGTTTAAGTATGTATGACTCGCAAATTTCGATGTCATACTTATAACTGAGAACAAAGCTACAAAGTTAACCGTTCCCGCCTATAAAATACAGACCAAAATCACGGATAATCTTACCATAATTTCAGCTGGACATATTAATCATGCCTCTGTCGTAAGGCTAATTTAATAGCCATTACTGTAACTGAATTATAGTTTCATCACCGCATATATTGCGGATTTTCATACGGAGAGGTTGGGTTTCTGCATGAATTTTTCCATCCCAGAAATCAGCTGTTTTACGACCATTGATTGTGACTGTACTGTCTCTTTCGATTTTGATTTCAGCATCGCTATGCCAAGGAGCGTTTGGGTCAGCTGTAGCGCAGTCGAGCGAAACCATCTCGATGGCTTCAAGACCCTCCCGGCTTAATTCAATAGGAGTATATTTCTTTTTGGCGTTAGCTATAGACTTTTCATTGAATTCCCGTATCTTATGGCTGACTCTATCGCTATAGAAGCGGTTGATTGAAACGGTGAAAATATCCGGTATTTTCATCGGGTCCTCGCTAACTATATATTCGACATCATCCTGTAGGACAGCATTATCAAGAAGTTCCTTAAGGTCACGAAGCTCGATTTCTATCACTGTGTCGTTGTTATCTTTGATGAAGTCATCGAGTTCCTGACGATCGATAATGTCAACATAGTATACAATAACCCTTTTTACCGTTGGTGGCAATTGAGTCATCGCATCATTAACGATACGGTTCATCGTCACGATGTCGAGAATCCTTGATGACGAATCCATCAAGTCCGGCACATAGACAGGAGACGCACCGTATTTGGTATCCATGATGCTGCCGACCCACATCGGGCCGATTGTCGGATCCACTCTGAGACCAGGTATTATGCGGGTGATGGCATCTTTTGTCTGTATAGGATTGCGATATAGCGTTACACCATCCTGCACTTTCTTGACAGAGAAACTTGCTCCATTGGTTTTCAGACGGTCACGGGCAGTCTGGATGCTGTTGATGTTTATGTCGGCATGGATGAATTTGCGACCTGACTTTTCAGCAACAGCGGCTGTGACTCCGCTGCCTCCGAAGAAGTCTGCGACAATCATTCCCTCATTGCTGCTTGCCTTGATAATGCGTTCAAGCAATGCCTCCGGCTTTTGGGTGGCATAGCCCTCTTTTTCTTTGGCTTGTGAGTTTATAGGTTTAATGTCCAGCCACATTGCCTGAGATGGCATTCCCGGCAGCTCATCCAAATAGACTTTAGATCTTATTCCTCCATTTTTTGTAAAATGAAGTCTTCCTTCTTCATCCAATTTTTTCATTGTCTCTATGGGCATTCTCCATAGAGAGCGACATCCTTTATATGTATAATCATAACCACCACCGCTTAAACCTTTGGCAGTAAGATTTCCACTTTCCCATTTTCTTCCATCCTCATCTATTTGAGTAAATCTGGCAATATATGATTCATCGTATGGTTGAAATATTGTGTTAAAATTATACTCAAATTGGGACTTTGTATAAAAATAGATGCAATCAAAGTTGTTGCCATAAAACTCAGCGTCACTATGTGCAGTTGAGCGTTTCCAGATAATTTCATTTCTGAAATTATCTTCTCCGAAGATTTCGTCGAGGAGAATCTTAACGTAGTGGCCGATATGATAGTCAAGATGTACATAGATGGATGCGTTCTCACTCATTACGGAGCGGATTGCCATAAGATTCTCATACATCCAGTTGAGGTATTTCTCCTTATCCCAGATGTCGCCATACATTTTTTCTTCAAATGCCTTCAGCTCGTCATCTTCAAGTTCCTGCTCTGCCTGCTTGACGGCTTTGGCGATAAGTGGATTCCTGCGGACATAGACTTTCTTCGCGTAGTCCGCGCCGCTTGCAAAGGGAGGATCGATATATACTAAATCAACCTTAATACCTTGTTCCTTGAGATACGCACATGCGGAAACACACTCTCCATGGATAATCATGTTTTCAGAAGTATTTTCTCCAACGCTTTCTATTTCCGTTACCTCATAAAGTGGCATTCCCCTGACGATGCGCTCGGTGACCTTGTCGCTTTCCTTGTATTTCAAGATTCGTTGCGTACGCGTGAAGTTGTCGAGTACAGCCTGACCTGAAACTGTTGTCGGGAAATATGGAACGTATTTTATAGCCATAGCTTTATTATTTTAGAAGGAATTTCTTGATTCTGTCGATGGTCTTCTGAAGACGAACTTCCTCATCGTCGGTATCTTCAATGTATAGGAAATCGAACTTAGGATAACCGGCCTGTTCATTGTTACACTTTACGAATATGTTTTCCATAAAGCGTTTCCGTGGCTCAAACTTACCGGCGAATCCTTCTCCTTTTGTCTCGACAATCACAATCTTGTCGATTGCATTATCTGAATTGCGGGTTAGCAGTATGAAGTCCGGATAATAATAACCGAGCATCTTCCATACCTGTCCATGCTTTTCATAGCATCTTATTCTGAACTCGGTCAGAGTTTCGTCTCCGTTATAATAGAATTCGACATCAGCCATCTCCTTGCTCTTCATGTGTCTGATGATGCCTTCAAGATAATCATTCTCAAGAGAGCTGTCGAGATGGTAGGGGAGATAATGATATGTACGGTTGTTGATTGATTCCTCCACATCCGGGACTGGAAGATTATGTTCGATAAGATATTTCCTTACTTCTTCAGGAATTTGTTCTGCCGGTTTGCTGTCACTGTCGATTATCTCATCCACTTTTTCCGGAGATGGGGAATAGATTCCAGGCCTGCTGTCTTCATCGTGAGTTTTAAAGGCATCGACTTTCAACAATGATGCTTCTGCCGGGATAAGTTCCTCTGATGAGTTGAAACTTCTACGCGATGCGAAACAGACTCTTATGTCGGAGCGTACTTTGTTCTGGTCGACTTCCGGATCATATACAGGACCATCACCGCTGTTTACGGTGATTCTGTCAAACAGCATCTTCAGTTCCGTCTCATATTGTGTCAAAGTCTTGATTGGCAATAGCCCCAATCCCTCCTTGACAATCAGGTCGAGCCATAGACGGAAATTCGCAATCCGGGGCAGTGCATATCCCGAAGCACTTTCTGATGCGGTATCGGATTGATCGAATCCTTGTGTGTATATCACTTTGGAATCCAGATAAGGTAACTGATAGGTACGCAGGTACTCACTGATATTCTCGACCTGCCTGGTTTCGACCGTGTTGTAGTTTATCCTTATCTGATAATAATCTATTTTCGGAAGTCCCAGCTTTTCCATGCGGGAATAACGCTTTCTGGAAATGATATCCTCGGGCCTTTTGCCACCGAATTCGGTTATGGTGGTATACTGTTGTTCCTGCAATTGCTGATTGAGTTTCTCCGCGTTGAATTTATTCAGCCATATCAAAGCGGTATCGCTCTTGGCGTTATCGACTTCTCGCAGGCAACGGCAACTGATCTGCAACACCATGTTTTGAGGACAGGCATTGCGCTGAGACAGTATCACGCCGGTAAGACTTTTGCAGTTCCATCCCTCCCGGCCGATGCCTACCAACAAGATGATCCGCTTCCTGGATGTCGGGGAGTCGAGTGTGGAGAATTCAAACTGAGCGTCATCGTCCACTCTATAGGTTGAATTCCCCTTATGGTACTTCAGGATTGTCTCGGTTGGGTTAATTCCCATTTCCGCGCATAAAGCGTATGCAGTCGGATAAATTTCCTCTTCAAGGACTTTGATTGAAGGAGCGTAGACGGCCACTTTTGCCGGGATACCGCCTGAATAGACAGTATCGGAATACCTGTCGAAAAACTCTCGCAACCCCCTGTTTATTATTTCCGTAGAGTCAAGGTTGGAATGACGCACCATAGGAATTTTAAGGAAGTTACCGATACCTTTTATAAGCGGATAGAAAGTTACGACATTCGCATACCGTGAGCATTTGACCGTCAGGTCTTCTGTAATCTTAATCCTTGCGGGCGGATCCATATTCGGTGTGCCGGAAAAACCGAGCACGGAGTTTAAGTTGCTCTGTTCCATCCATTTGTTGACCACCTTGCGCAGCTTCTGGTCATCGCTGGCATGGTGGACCTCGTCAATGAGTATGCACAATCCGGGTATGAGGCCGATCTGTTCCCGCAATTCATTTGCCTGTATCGTAGCGAGATATTCCTTCTGTTTCTCTTCGCTAAGGGTCTTAAGCAGGGACTCGTCAATATCGAAGTCTTTGTCAACCCTGTCAAGTATAACTTTCTCGGCATTGGTCACGGCCACCAGGCCCATGAGGTTTTGTTTCGCTACATGAAAGCTTATTTTCCGGGCGTTGGGGTTCTTCACTATATTGCTCTTTGAAGCCGATGATGATTCTTGTAGCCATTCATATTGAATGATGTTTTTCAGCTGTGATGCGGCAGGATCGGGAAGAATCCATAATGGATTGAAATTCTGGATGTCCCTAAGGCTCGGTACAATAGAAGACTTCAATCCGGAGGGCACGAACAGGATGAAATTGTGAGCGAATATCGGATTGTCCGGCTCGGCTATGGCAAAATAAAGATTCAGATAAATCAAAGCAGCCATCAGGTATGTCTTGCCGGCACCCATAGGTATGCTGAACAGATAATCCGGATAACGTACATTGAAAAACAGCTCTTTGATGATACCGACATAGTCAATTGAGTCCGGCGACTTTTTAATTGCATCCCTGATTTTTGGCGAATTGATATTGCCATTTTCATCGGGTATGGTCGCATATTCCCACAATGCCAATGCAGCGGGATTAGATTCAAGGATTTCCCGCGTTGCCCTATTGACCTCGAGGTCATCGACATTTGTGGAATTGAATTTACCTGAGGCGAATAGTTCCCACAAGGGGCGATTCCCGCATTCTATTTTAAGGTAGAGATAGGTTTTGATAGACTCAATCTGGGCATCACGCATCTTGTGTTGATGTTCAATATAAGATATGAGTTCAGTAATGACGCACCCCGGGGAGTTTAGCCATTTATCTCTTTCTCTTTCAATTATCTTATAGAACATAATAAACTACATTGCGTTTTTTGTGAAGACAGATTTAGCCGATTCATCGGTTGTTATATCTATTCACTCACAAATTTAGCGAAAGTTTTGCAATTGGCAATGAAATTAGGCTGGAAACAACATTGAAACAACTTCGGAGGCAATCCTTGCGTTATATTGGAGTAACCCATTTTAGACAGATGCATTTTTCAGTTAAACATCTTCGATTGCCGGTGATGGCGCTGGCAATGATTACTTCTTTGATTATGACAGCACAGGAAAGAAAACTACCTTCACCTTCCTTCAGCGGAGGAATGCCGATGAATGAGGTGGTGGCCAAGCGACACAGTATCCGTGAATTTGACCGGTCGCGCGAGATCGCCGACTCCACGTTAGGTCAGCTCCTCTGGTTGACAGCAGGCGTGAACCGCCCGGATGCGGCTCCCGGTCGCTTCGGAGTAGCAGCCAACCGCAGCAATCCGACCGCGCTGAACCGTCAGGAGATACGCCTGTACGTTTTCGATAAGGATGGAGTATGGGAGTATCAGCCTGCGTCACATTCCCTCTCGCTCGCCAAAGAGGGTGACCATAGGAAACTCATAGCCGGAGCGGAAGCGTTCACTCAGGACTTTGTACTCGATGCGCCGGTATCGGTCGTCTTCGTCGCCGATATGGCGGGACTACCGGAGGGAGAGCAGACAACAGCCATGGCTTTGGTAGATGCCGGCATAGCCTGCGAGAACCTGAATCTGGCATGCGTATCGGAAGGATTAGCCACCGTTCCCCGTGCCACGATGGATTCCGCCGCAATCGCCACTCTTTTAGGCCTGACAGCCCGCCAGCTTCCGGTGATGAATAACCCGATAGGCTACGAGCGATAAGCGATCATTGCAGATTAGGTAAATTTTGCAGGGATATCGTTATAATGATGGTATGGTGGATTTTTTGTATTTCGCTGCAAACAAATACCTAGCAAATGAAACTATACATTATTAGGAGGAGAACTAGGTGGAGAGGATGGGCAACACCGTCTTGCTGAGATACACCGTCAATGGATAATGCGTATCGCGAAGACATCAAGATATTGTGCTACGATTGATTCCGGAAAGCGTCGGTCAAGTTCGATTGGTGTGACTCTCAGGACTCTTGTGAATCAGGAGTCCTGTCTTTCAAGTTTGAGGAGATATTCCTTTACGGCGAGTCCGCCTCCGTAGCCGGTCAGGGACTGGTCGCTGCCTATCACGCGGTGGCAGGGTGCGAGTATGGATATGGAATTGGCTCCGTTCGCGTTTGCAACGGCGCGAACGGCTTTCGGCATTCCTATCCATCGCGCCATCGCGCCGTATGAAACGGTCTTTCCGTAAGGTATGGCAAGGAGTGCTTGCCATACTTTCTTCTGGAATTCTGTCCCGACAAACAGCAGCGGGATGTCGAACTTACGCCGGATTCCCCCGAAGTATTCGTCAAGCTGATTGATTGTCCTGTCTAAAACTTCAGAAGAGCCTTCCTCGAATTCGGCGTCAAGCAGCCGGCAAAGTCTGTGGTCCTCACGCTTCCGGTGCTTCTCCGTCTGCCAGTCGCAAAGACACAGCCGGTCCCCGAAAGAACCGAGCAAAAGCGTTCCGCAAGGAGTCTCATACCTCCTCGTCACAATCCTGTTCTTCCTTTCTTGCATCTCAGGGCCCACTTGATATAAGAGAATCGTTAGAAATTGACACAGTCACTTTGGTATAACTTGAAACCGGCTTTTGTGATGGGTTGGAATTTAAGTTCTATCGGTCCCGCCAACAGTGTCTGGATTGTACCGAAACTGTCAGCCATACCTTTGCCTGATGTATTCTGTGGTGTAGATGCGAAATTCTGCCTACAAGAGAAGACACATTCTTTCTCCGGAATGGCTACAACGTTTTCCCAGATTAATGACCTTTTCAATAATTGCACCAAATGATTCATTTGATAGATAGCATCCGATTTTTTAGACTTCGGATTTCCTGTGCTTAATTCATTGATAACGATTTTAGACGCATCATTGTCGATAGCAATAAAATCAGGCCTCCTTTCATTTTTCTGTAGGATGGGATGTAGATTGTTTACAAAGTTCTCGTAGTCAAATATACTTATCGTTCGTCCACTTGCATTATGATAGGTTGCGGCTCCTTTGCCAACGACTTGAATGATCGTGGGCTTTTTGTCCATTATATCGAATTCAGCTATGGTTGTGGATTCGATTCTCAATGTTGGGAAGATGGGTGTCGTGCCATTAAGGGCCGCGGACTTCTCAGCTGAGAGTAAGTCGTGGATGGAGTGTGCTATAGTCGTCAACATTCGAGCCTTCTGTCAAAGAGAATTAAACTCAGTGTAAATGCTGTCGATTGGTTCGGATAGCAACGAGGTATCGAATATTCCACGCTCCGTTACAGCCAGATCATTCAGATAGCCATCGATAATCTCATAGACAGCCATTCTTTCGAATGCGAGTTTTGTCCCGCCAGAATCTGTAAGATATCGTTTAGCCAATAAATTCATGTGGTTTATAAGATAAGGGCTATGTGTAGCGATCGCAAAACTTACTGTATAATCGCGCTCATTATAATTCAAGGCATCAATCATGAATTCGAGGAGCTGGACCTGACTTTCGGGGTACAGACTCAATTCCGGCTCTTCGATATGGAAGTTGACGCGTCGATTGGGAAGGTCTCCGATATTTCGGCTACCGTTGAAATGCGCGAGATTGTCAGATTCCCCCAAAGCTTTGACGATTGATTGATTGAATACTTTAACGAAATCATAACGGCGTGAATAGTACTCCACAATCACGCTCAAAGGAACAACAGTCTGAGTGCCGGAAGATGCGTCCTGAAGCTTGATTCGGTATTCTCCGTCGGCATCATGTCCCGAAATCATATACCTTCGGGCCTTAGGTGCCGATGGATTAACGCTGAAATCGATGTCCAGATAAGAAAGTTGCATGTGGTTCACTTTCTCAACCGAGTCAAGATAATCTTTTACAAGTTCCCGGAGATAGAAGTTCGCTATAGAGATTGTGGTTCCGCCACTGGTCAGATCCGGCAGAATGTTCCGCTTGTCGGTTATGAAGCAGATTTTCTCAAGGCTTATACCTTCCCAAGAGGGTATAGTTCCTACAGAAAGTCCGGATGCCGGAGAATAGGAGATGACACAGTCTCCCATACGGTAGATTATTTCGGTGGACCGCTTAAGGTAACCCTCCATTCCGCCGTTTTTGATATATTCTCTGAAATCGAACTTGAATGGAGAAACCGTGATGTTGGACAATTTGAGATAAGCTCTCAATGATGCGCGTTTGAAAATCCAGCGGAAAAGGGCAATCACCTTTATTACGGTGCTTTTGCCGATGCCGGATTTTCCGACAAATACAGTGAACGGCTTAATATCGGATATTTCAATTTCGTTGACGGGGCCGAAATTCCTTATGATAATACTCTCTTTCATATCTATATCTACCCATGGAACTGTTGGCGACACCAAAGGTTGTACAAAGATAAATAAAAAAAATATATCCCCCAAATTATCCCCTTTCCCACAAAAAATGTTAACGCAGGGGCGCCATCGCCGAGAGGCTCTCCTGGATATTCCATATCTTTCCAGTCTGCTACGAAATCGCCTATGGGCTGATGGACATAAAGCAGGTCGATGTAATCGGTGTTTAGACGCTCCAGCATTTGTCGATTGCGGCAAGGGTCTTTCGCGGCCCGGAGCCAGCCCCAGCGAAAGGATAAGTTTATTTCATCTGATAATTAAGGTCCATGATTTTCGAGAACGGAAAGATTTTGCTAACTTTGCGGAAACCTTGGGAAGGAGACGCCGAGAATCAAGCCGACAACCGGATGCCGATTGCTTGCTGCCCTCGATTAGGATAACCAAAACCCTTTCTTCGTGGGGAAGGGATTAAAAACAGTCATCGATGAACTGGATTATTCTTATCTTGGCCGGGCTTATGGAGGTCGGCTTTACATTCTGTCTCGGAAAAACCAGGACAGCGGCCGGACATGATCTGATATGGTGGTGGTTAGGATTTCTTGTCGCATTGTCGCTGAGTATGTTCCTCATGGCAAAGGCTGCCGAGAAACTGCCTATCGGCACAGTCTATCCCGTATGGACAGGAATCGGAGCGGTCGGTGCCGTTATTGTCGGAATCGTGTTCTTCCACGAACCGGCGACATTCTGGCGCATCTTTTTCATCACAACCCTTATCCTCTCAATTATCGGCCTAAAGGTTCTGTCATGAAGGCCCGCTCACATTCAGAGGAGTCCTGTCAGCGCCAGCCCATGAACATCTTCACGACCTCCGGATCGTGGTGGTCGAAGAAAAGACTCTTACCGGTGTCGAGGCCGGCGATTTCCTTCATGTCTTCCTCGCTCAGCTCGAAATCGAAGATGTCGAGATTCTGCTCCATGCGCTCCACATGCACGGACTTCGGTATGATGATTACACCGCGCTGGATGAGCCAGCGCAGAGCAACCTGTGCCGCCGATTTGCCATATTTCTTTCCGATGCCAACAAGAACAGGGTTCGTGAAGAAATTGTTGCGGCCCTCGGCAAACGGTCCCCACGACATGATGTGGCAGCCGTACTCCTCCATATACTTCCGGGCGCTGACCTGCTGGTCGAACACATGGGTCTCCACCTGGTTGACCATAGGCGGAATCTCCACGTTGCTTGCGAGATCGATCAGATGATCAGGGTAGAAATTGCTGACGCCTATGGCGCGTAATTTCCCTTCCCTGTAGGCGTCCTCGAGAGCGCGGTACGCACCGTAACGGTCGCAGAAAGGCTGGTGGAGCAGCATAAGGTCGATGTAGTCGGTTCCGAGCTTACGGAGACTCTCATCAATGGAATCCTTCGCTTTCGCGTAACCGTAGTTGGAAATCCATATTTTCGTCACTAAGAACAGTTCATGGCGCGGGATGTCGCTGTTGGCGACCGCCGCGCCCACGCCCTCCTCGTTGTGATAGGCCTGCGCTGTGTCGATCATGCGGTAACCCACCTTCAGGGCATCGCTTACGCATCGCTCACACTCCGACGGATCTACCTGATACACACCATAGCCGATCTGCGGCATCACTACTCCATTTCTAAGTTCTACTGTATCCATATTCCGGGTTTTCATGATTTGTCACAAAATTACAACAATTCCCGGAAATTACTGTTTCACAAAACTCCTTGAAACTTTCACAAATTTCTTCATGTTTCTCTTGTTCTTGTGCATATACCGTATATTTGGTGGGATTCCGGCTCGGCGGCTATAGACATTGAGCCACTATCTTCATCAAGGGAATACGATTGAATCGGAGTGGCAATCGTATTGTAGAGGCGGTTCAGATACTCACTTCGTCCCGCCATTGTCCTGATGTCGCATTCCCA
The DNA here is from genome assembly GCA_910584545.1 of uncultured Muribaculaceae bacterium. Taxonomy (GTDB): domain Bacteria; phylum Bacteroidota; class Bacteroidia; order Bacteroidales; family Muribaculaceae; genus Lepagella. The sequence goes on from CAJUBC010000019.1 coordinate 24,308, forward strand.
TACGCGGAGTACTCGCCAGCCGAGGGCTTTCAGTTCCGCTTCGTTGCGGGCATCACGGACCTTGTTGCGCTCTATCTTCTCCTGCCAGAAATCGACGTTGGACTTTGGCAGACGGTAATATCTGCATCCCTCATGTCCGTGCCAGAAGCAGCCGTTTACGAATATCACCGTCCTGTATTTCGGCAGGACTATATCAGGGCGCCCCGGCAGTTTCTTGACCTGGATGCGGAAACGCAGACCGCGTGAGAAAAGATACTTCCGGACTATCAGCTCCGGTTTCGTATCCTTTCCCTTGATCGCAGCCATGCAGTTGTGACGCTGCTCCGGTGTCATCGTGTCCGCCATATTTAGAAGTTGATTAATGAAATCTATTACCTGATGAAATTTGGGCGCCAGGGACGATCACGTCTTTCCTGATCCTGACTGACCTCACCATTCCGCCGTCCGTATGCTATGTTCCGGTGTTGTGATGTGGCGATCGGCATATTGCACATCTCAAACATGGTGTTCCCCTTAATGCGCGGCCTCCCGCTCGCCAAAAAAACTTCATTATTATGTTTCAATAATTGTTCCAACAGTTTTATAACGTACCGTTAATTTCAATAGTTTCTCTGTGAGTCAGGATGTCGCTCATGATTGCGAGGTCGCTGTCTACTTCGCCCTGGAGCAGATAGTCCTGACGGCGCTTCTTCACCTCGCCGTATATCGCGGTTGCTTCTTTCCGGTTTCCGTCAAGTTTCAAGGCTATGGCACAGAGAATCCGCTCTTTCGACGACATCACCTTTCGGTATGTCTTGATATAGCGCTTAAGATTTTCGTCGAGGAGTTCCTTGGCTCCATCTATGTCCCCGCATATCAGACGGAGAAAGACAAGCTCACATGCTATTTCCTTGACATAAAGTCCGATTATCTCGTCTTTATGGTTGTTTAGATTCTCGTAGGCGGTTCGCGCGTCAGCATATCTCAACTCATCGATAAGACATCCGGCCGCCATCATCGGGATGGAGACCTCAAGCTGGTCACGGTAATTGATGGTTTCAGGAACGGCAAACCAGTCCTGAGGCATATCTTTAGGGCGCACCCCTTGCTGGAGAAGCGCGTTCGACCTCAGCGCAATGACAAATCCGCGCTTTGCCAACGGATTCTTTCTGAGCAACAGCATATTGTAGGCGTCGTTCCCGGCGCCGGATACTTTCATCGGTATGCCGTTGAGCAGAATGAGCATTGCATCGGTCAATGCGAAAATCACCACGCATTCCGACAGAAATGGATTCAGTTTGACAAAAAACAGCGGAACTACCGCAAGCAAGGCAACGATGTTGAACAGTACCCCGCCGAAGTTGTACCATCCGGTGGGAATCTTTTCCAACGGCAGGACCGGAGGTGTCAGGAGACATTGACCACCGGTTCCGGCTATAGAGTAACGTCTGATCCGCAGTCTGCAGTCGATTTTGATGAATGTGAGACTGAAGATGCGGAAAGACATGAACTTGTATCCTGACAACAGGCCGCATACCAAATGGCCTGTCTCATGCAGAATGATGAGACACATCTGCGAGATCAGGAATGCCAGGATGCCGACACCCGCGGCAAGCATCATTTCGCCGAAGTCTGTCGATTTCAGCTTAGTTATAAACTCTGCAAAAGTAGTATCTGTAAAACATGCAATCAGGTTTGCAGCAATAAAAAGCCCCGCCGTAATACCGATCGCAACCCCGACCAATAATTTAAGAATCGCCTTCATTATGTTTTGCACGTCTTTTCCGGTACAAAATTACATAATTTCCGCGAGATCCCGCACTGAAACTACAGACATATCTTCTCAACGGAGTTTAATATTAATTCAACTTTTAGGACATAATCGTGCAATCAGACTTGCCTAATTTTGCTTTCGAAAAAGAATCAGATATGATAATGAACCCAAAGATTATCCTTACATTTCTGTCTCTTGCTCCGATATGCATTCCACTTCAGGCGGGAGTAGTGAGAGGCATCGTTTTCGACAGGACAACAAAAGAACCACTAATCGGAGCTACAGTCAGGGCCGGATCAGTCCAGAGGGGGACAGCAACCGACGCAGATGGACATTACTTTCTGTATATGAAGGATGGAAACTTTAATATTACAGTGAGTTACATTGGATATGCCGACACAACGGTTGTAGCGAACATTGTAATGCCTGATGGAGATACTGTTCTTGACATTCCAATGACACCGGATGCGACATCCTTATCTGAGGTAACGGTGACGGCAGTAGCCAGAAAAGACACGGAAACCGCAATGATCGATGATGAAAGGCAGAGCGATGTGGTTCAGACCGGAGTTTCGGCGCAGCAGATAGCCAAGACACAGGACAAGGATGCCTCGGAGGTAATAAGGCGAGTGCCGGGAATATCGATAATCGACGACAAATTCGTGATGGTGCGGGGGCTTTCACAACGATATAACAGCGTGTGGCTGAATGGAAGCGCCGTGCCGAGTTCCGAAGCCGATTCCCGGGCTTTCTCATTCGACATCATTCCAAGCTCACAACTCGACAATATAGTCATTGTCAAAAGTCCGGCGCCTGAATATCCATCTGATTTTACGGGAGGTTTCTTAATGGTCAGGACAAGGTATCAACCTACTTACAACGGATTCCACATTTCTTTGGGGACATCGGTGAATGATATGACCCATTTTCGCGATTTCAAATACTATAAGGGTGGTGGCAAATATTACAACGGGAATTTCAGTTCCCCATTGGCGACATATCCCGGATATTCCAACCGCATAGACGTGCTTGGCAACGGTCTCAGCAACGAATGGGAAATCCATACCCGCCGTCCTGTCGGAGATTTGAAACTTAATCTCAGCTATAACAACCGCTGGCATTTCGATACAGCTGGTACTCTGGGTCTGCTGGCAAGTCTCAACTTTTCCAATTCATACAGGACACAGACTGATGTGGAGAACTCGCTCTATGGGCCGTATGACATAGCGAACGAAACACCAGTATGTCTCAGGAAGGCTTCCGACAACCAATATACCCGTGACATGAAAACAGGAGGAATGCTCAATCTCTCGTTTCTTCCTGAAAACAACAATCATCGGTATGAATGGAAGACAATCTATAACCGGATTGTCAAGAACCGGTATTCAGACAGAGCCGGATTCAACGCACAGCCTGACAATATTGAGGAGATGGAGTATTACTACTCGGCACGCAACACATTGAACACACAGATCACCGGACGGCATGAGTTCACTTCAGCTTCTTTATGGGACTGGAGTGTGGGATACGCCTATTCCGACCGCGACATGCCCGACCGCCGTCTGATTCAGCTTACCGACCGCACCGACAACCGTATGGGCATATACCGCATTAACCGTGAGTTTACTTGTCTGCGCGAGCATACCGCTTCTCTAAACACCAATTACCGTCAGGAGATTGATTTAGACGTGTTCAGGCCGGTGGTCAAAGCAGGAATCTATGCGGAATACCGTAATCGCACATACGATGTGCGCGAGTTCCAATACGGATGGCAGCCCGACAATAATCTCCATGAAGGATTTGAGTTCTCTGATGATATTCCCGGTCAGGTCCTCACTCCAGACAATTTCGGACCTGACAAGCTGTATATCTACGAGAACGTCAACTACCTGAACAGTTATAAGGCAAGCAGCACCCAGATGTCGGGTTACGTCGGTATCAATATCCCCTGGGAAGCCCTGACGGTTTATGGAGGAGTAAGGTATGAATATGTGGATCAGTTGCTGCGTATGAATACACGTCAGTCGGAGTCCAGCCTTCAGGACACCCATTATTATTACAGGGATTTCTTTCCCTCGGTCAACGCGAGCTATAGATTCAGCGAGGCTCATCAGTTGAGAGCGGCCTACGGACGGACTACAAACCGTCCCGAATTCCGTGAGCTTGCCCCGACAGTCTATTATGACTTTGACCTGGGCAGCAGCGTCATGGGCAATCATGACCTGAAGGCTGCATACATCCAGAATTTCGATCTCCGATATGAATGGTATCCATCCAAAGGGGAGATCGTATCGGTGGCTCTCTTCTACAAGAGATTCAGTAACCCTATTGAATGGACATACACCGTAGCGGGCGGTACCGACCTGGTGTACTCCTATATCAACGCCAAAGGAGCCGATAACTTCGGTATCGAGGTCGACATCCGTAAGAATCTGGGATTCATCGGACTGGATGATTTCAGTCTTTCGTTCAACGCATCGTTCATCAAGAGCAAGGTGACATTTGAGGGTGGCAACAACATAGACCGCCCCATGCAGGGGCAGTCTCCGTATCTGATAAATGCAGGTCTGTTCTACAACCGTTCCGGCTGGTCGGCTGCGGTTCTCTACAACCGCATCGGCAAGCGCATTGTAGGGGTGGGCAACAAATACGGCACAGGCGCGGATGGATCGTCACGAAACATCCCCAACTCTTACGAGATGCCACGCAACTCACTCGATCTGTCGCTCGGCAAGAAGTTGGGTCACTGGGAGTTGAAAGTTTCCGTGCGCGACATTCTTGCCGAGCGGTACCTCTTCAAACAGATTGAAGACATCGTGACTGTCGATAAAACCAAACATATCGAAGAGGTTACCCGGAGCTATAAACCGGGCCGCAACTTCAATCTTTCAATAGCATACAGTTTCTAAGACAATTGTTAAACCAAATCCGAATTTTATGGAAAAAATGACAAAACAGTTTGGCCGCCTTTTCATGGCGGGAACCGTTTGCGCGATGAGTCTTTTCGCTGCAAGCTGCTCAACTGACAAGGATGAGCCTGAACCGCAGGATGACAATCCCGAAGTGACGTACAAGGGCAACGTAGCATACAGCGACGGACTTGTATTCAACGGAAACGAGCTGGGCAACGGCGCGCAGAACTTCCATCTTACGGGAGACGTCACTCTCGAGAAAGGCACGTACCTCCTCAAGGGCTGGGTGTATGTCGACGAGGGTGCCACGTTGCGTATTCCTGCAGGAACGGTCATCAAGGGAGAGAAAGAGACAATGGCAGCTCTCATCGTGGAGCCGGGCGGCTACTGCGAGATGAAGGGAAGCGCGCAGGAACCCATCGTGATGACATCCGCACAGGCTCCAGGTCGGCGTCGACCCGGCGACTGGGGCGGACTTATAGTCTGCGGCAAAGGCCTGAACAATCAGGGCACACAGCAGATTGAAGGTGGGCCCACGACAATCCATGGCGGCAACGTCAAGTCTGACAATTCCGGAATATACAGTTACATCCGTGTTGAGTTTGCCGGCTACCCTTTCGACACGGACAAGGAAATCAATGGCGTGACTTTCGGTTCCGTAGGCAGCGGCACCAGGATCGACCACATACAGGTGTCGTATTCCAACGATGACTCCTTTGAATGGTTCGGTGGCTCTGCCAACTGCTCATATCTGATAGCCTACAAGGGTTGGGACGATGATTTCGATACTGATAACGGTTTCGACGGAGAAGTCAGCTACTGTCTTTCGGTTCGTGATCCCCGCATTGCCGACACGTCGCAGTCAAACGGCTTTGAGAGTGACAACAACGCCAGCGGCGCCGAGACTACTCCTTTCACTTCCGCACGGTTCCGTAATGTTACTCTGATCGGTCCCATGACATCAAAGAATACCGGATTTGCCAATACTTCAGATTACATCACTGCCGGAGATATGTTCCCCGATAACGGTTCCAAACTCGGCAAATTTCAGGCTGCCGTTCAGATTCGTCGTAGCAGCAAGCTGAATATATCCAATCTGCTTGCCGTTGGGTTCCCTGTCGGACTGATTGTCGACGGAGAAAAGGGACAGACAGTAGCCTATGCTAAAGCGGGCGAATTCAAACTTGAGAATTGCATATTCTCCGGTATGGACGCGCTCGGGACTGACAAGAACAAGGAGTATGAAGACTACTTTTTCGACTACGCCACTAAATCCGAAGACCGTTCGATAGTTTCGTTCTCGCATTCCTTTTTCCTCGCGGGTCTCGGCAACAGGGTAATGGAAGAAAATCTGTTGGGCCTTTCAGATCCCTCCAATACGGGTCAGAACTATTGCCCCTCTGCCGAAATCAGCGACGGCAAAGGCGGATACATCGGTGCGTTCCGCGATGCATCTGACAACTGGATGAAAGGTTGGACCAATTTCGATCCTCAGAACACACCTTATTGATATTTAGATAGTTGTCTGTTCAACAAGGCAGTAATCCGATGCGGGAAATAAATCCCGCATCGGATTTTGATTCTTCCGTACAAAAGTATTAATTACCGAAAAGACACCAGGTATGGTTAAGTCAATGTCTGTTCCACCATCCATAGGCTTGCCGTGAGTAATTAACAAGATTATTGCCGATTTATTTCGTAATCAGAACTAAAATTTGTAACTTTACGCCTGAATTTGGACTGTACTAAATCTATATCGGTTGGAGAAATCCATACCTTAAATTTTATACCTGAAAATCTATACCTGAAGAACCATGGCTTATAAAAACAACACCATGATTGTGCGCCACCGTCTTCTCACAGAGCTTGTGAGACTCTGGAAAGAGGGCAGGCTGGTGGAAAGTATCGACCGTCTTCCCCTCGAGCTGAGCCCGCGTCATTCCAAACATCCTGGACGATGCTGTGTACACAAGGAAAGGGCCGTCTGGAAATATAAATCCCTGCCGTTGCTCGGACTCGACATGAGCGACGAGACCGATGAGCTCACCACGTTGTCGGAATACGCGCGTATGGCCCTTTCCCGTCAGGATGGCAAGCGTCCCGTCAAGGAGAGCCTCAAGAAGAATATAATGTGCGTGATCGACGAGGCGTGCTCTTCGTGCGTGCAGATCAAATACGATGTCACCAATCTCTGCAGGGGATGCGTGGCGCGAAGCTGCATCCACAACTGTCCCAAAGGTGCAGTAAGTCTCGACGAGCGTACCGGCAAGGCACGCATCGACCATGAAAAGTGCATCAGTTGCGGCATCTGTCACAAGAGCTGTCCCTACCACGCCATAGTCTATATCCCGGTTCCTTGCGAGGAGGCATGTCCCGTCAATGCCATCACCAAGGATGAGCATGGCATAGAGCATATCGACGAGTCGAAATGCATCTATTGCGGTAAATGCATGAACGCTTGCCCCTTCGGAGCCATATTCGAGATCTCGCAGACTTTCGACGTGTTGCAGAGCATCCGCGCCGGAAGAAAAGTGGTAGCCATGGTCGCGCCTGCAGTGCTCGGCCAGTTCGAGGCCACTCTGCCCCAGGTGTACGGCGCGTTGAAGAGCATGGGCTTTTATGATGTGGTGGAGGTGGCCCAAGGCGCTATGGCTACCACGGAGAACGAGGGTAAGGAACTCCTTGAGAAGATGGAGCAGGGACAGCCGTTCATGACCACTTCCTGCTGCCCGGCCTACATACAGCTCACCGAGAAGCATCTTCCCGGACTTAAGCCATACGTGTCGTCGACCGGCTCCCCGATGTATTATACCGCCCGCATCGTCAGGGAGAAATATCCCGACGCGATCACCGTATTCATCGGTCCCTGTGTGGCCAAGCGCATGGAAGGCCGGAGAGACGAGGCCGTCGATTTCGTGATGACTTTCGAGGAACTCGCCTCGCTGTTTGATGCCTACGACATTGATCTCAAGGAGTCGCAGCCTTCCGATCCGGAGTTCGAGTCTGTGCGCGAGGCCCATGGCTTTGCACGCACCGGCGGCGTGACGGAGGCGGTTAAGTCTTATCTGAAACTCGACACCGAGGCGCTGAAGGCCATGCAGGTGGCCGACCTTAACAAGAAGTCAATAGCCATGCTCGGCGCTTTTGCGAAGACCGGCAAAGCCCCCGCGAATTTCATCGAGGTGATGGCCTGCGAGGGCGGATGCATCACCGGCCCCAGCTCGGGCACCACAGTTGCCGACGGCAAGCGGCGTTTCGATAAGGAAATCCTCAAGAAGAATAAGACATACTGACAGTTGTAAAGGAACGCTTATGACCGGGTCGTACAGAGATTTGGTAATCAGGCTGACGGCGGAGCGACATCTACGCGGATCAGCGGAATACCGTCACCTGCTTGACCCTGAGGCCATCAGGGAAGATGTGGAGCTTCTCCATGAGGCGGCCAGGCGCGTGGCCCGCGTCGTATTCGGCTCCAAGGTCTATGCCCGGGCGCTCATAGAGATCACCAACCGCTGCCGCAACAACTGCCTGTACTGCGGCCTGCGCCGCGACAACCGTAGCCTCAGCCGCTATTCTCTCGATACGGCCACAATCGTGGAGTGCTGCCGGAGGGCCCATGACGCCGGATTCCGCACATTCGTACTCCAGGGAGGTGAGGACCCCGCCGCCACTGTGGAGAGGGTATGCTCCATGGTGGCGGAGGTACACGGTCGGTTCCCCGATGCGGCCATCACCCTCTCGCTGGGCGAATGGCCTGATGCCGCGTATGAGGCTTTTTTTGAAGCGGGAGCCACTCGCTATCTTCTGCGGCACGAAACCCGCAATTCCCGCCACTACTCAAGGCTGCATCCTCCGGAGATGTCGCTCGACAACCGTCTGCGCTGTCTCGCGACCCTGAAGCGTATCGGCTACCAGACCGGCACCGGTATAATGGTGGGGAGTCCGTTTCAGACCGCAGGAGAAATTGCGGAAGACCTCGAGTATATGGCCGATCTTGAACCGGAGATGATAGGGATCGGCCCTTTCATTCCCCATGGCGCCACGCCATTCGCTTGTTTTCCGCCCGGAAGCGTCGACATGACGCTCAGGCTGATATCAATCCTGAGGCTGATGTTTCCCAACGCCAACATACCGGCCACGACGGCCCTCGCCACGCTTGGTGGGGAGGGAAGGGTGAAGGGGATACTTGCTGGAGCCAATGTGGTAATGCCCAATGCCTCGCCATCGGAGGTGAGGGCGAGCTACTCACTATACGACGGCAAGGCGTGTCGGGGGCGCGAGTCCATCGAGGGGCTCGACACCCTTAAGCGGGAACTCGACGCAGCCGGTTATCAATTAACTTTTGAGAAAGGAGACTTTAAATGTATGATCCTAAATCATCGGTAGCCACCGAATTTATCGACCATGGCGAGATTCTATCGACCATGGAATATGCGGTTGCCAATGCAGCAGACCGTGGTCTCGTGGAGTCGATACTCCGCAAGGGGGCGCTTGGCAAGGGACTGACTCACCGGGAGGCGGCGCTGTTGCTCGAATGTGACGACCCGGAGCTTTGCGGGCGCATGAAGGAGCTGGCGCGCGACATCAAGCAGCGCTTCTACGGTAACCGCATCGTGATGTTCGCGCCGCTGTATCTGTCGAATTACTGTATCAACAGCTGCGTTTACTGCCCCTATCATGTGAAAAACCGCACGATACCGCGCCGCAAGCTCACGCAGGAGGAGATACGCCGCGAGGTGATAGCGCTCCAGGACATGGGCCACAAGCGGCTCGCCCTCGAGGCGGGGGAGGACCCGGTGAACAATCCGCTCGAATATATCCTCGAGTCAATCAAGACCATCTACTCCATTCACCACCGCAACGGCGCCATAAGGCGAGTCAACGTGAATGTCGCGGCCACCACGATAGAGAACTACCAACGGCTGCGCGACGCCGGCATTGGCACCTACATCCTCTTCCAGGAAACCTATAATAAAGCCAATTACGAAAAGCTTCATCCCGCAGGACCGAAGAGCGATTACGCCTGGCACACCGAGGCGATGGACCGTGCGATGACCGCCGGCATCGACGATGTGGGAATCGGGGTGCTTTACGGGCTCAATACGTACCGCTATGACTTCATCGGACTGCTGATGCATGCCGAGCATCTCGAGGCGAAGTTCGGAGTCGGCCCGCACACCATCAGCGTGCCGCGTATCTGTCCGGCCGATGACATTTCGACCGATGACTTCCCGGATGCAATCTCCGACGACCTCTTCTGTAAGATCGTGGCCGTGCTCCGGATCGCCGTGCCTTACACCGGAATGATAGTGTCGACGCGGGAGTCCCCATCCGTCAGGGAGAGAGTGATCGACTACGGTATCTCACAGATAAGCGGGGGCTCGCGCACGTCCGTGGGAGGATATGCGGAGGAGCCGGAGAAGACGCAGCAGTTTGACGTCTCCGACACGCGTACGCTCGACGAGGTGGTCGGCTGGCTTCTCGATATAGGCCATATCCCCAGTTTCTGTACTGCCTGCTACCGCGAGGGGCGCACCGGCGACCGGTTCATGACCCTACTTAAGAATGGCCAGATAGCCAACTGCTGCGGGCCCAACGCGATGCTCACACTCATGGAGTACCTGCAGGACTATGCTTCGGAGTCGACTCGCCGCAAAGGGCTCGCCATGATCAGAAGCAGTCTCGACAGCATTCCCAATCCGAAAATACGCGAGAGAACAGAGGAATATCTGAAGCGTATAGAGGAGGGACAACGTGATTTCAGGTTCTGAAAGGAAAGTGAATATGATTCAGACAGTGGCCTCGGCCAATCGTACACATATAATAGTGCTTGGGGCGTGCAACAGCGGCAAGTCGACGCTGGTAAATATGCTCACGGGGCAACGGACATCCTTGGTGTCGGATATTCCCGGCACCACCACCGACCCGGTGCGTAAGCCGATGGAACTGCCGGGTCTCGGGGCGTGTGTGTTGATCGACACCGCCGGTTTCAACGACGAGTCCGAGCTCGGCGGTCGACGGGTGGATTCCACGCGTCAGGCTCTCGACACCGCCGACATCGCCATCCTTCTCACTGGCCATGATGAGGCGGGAGAAGCGCAATGGCGGAGGGAACTCGAGAAAAGGAAAATACCTGTGGTTGAGGTAGTCTCCAAGGCTGATCTGCGTGGGGTGGTGCCGAAGGGATCTGTAGCTACATCAATACAGAGACCGGAGGAGAGCCGAGAAGGTGTGATAGAGGCGTTGCTCAGGGTCATGTCTTCAGATACGGGTGATGTCAGTCTGCTGCGCGGGCTGGTCGATGCAGGCGACGTGGTGCTGTTGGTGATGCCCCAGGATTCGCAGGCACCGGCTGGACGTCTTATCCTGCCGCAGGTGCAGACCATCCGCGAGCTTTTGGACAGAGGATGTGTGCCGGTGTGCTGTACTCCGACCACGATGCCCCGCGCACTCGAAGGACTGTCGTCCTCTCCCGCGCTGATAATCACCGACTCGCAAGTGTTTAAGGAGGTGTATGCCATGAAACCTGCGGACAGTCGGTTGACTTCGTTTTCAATACTAATGGCGGCATACAAGGGAGATATCGACTACTTTGTGGAGAGTTCGTCGGCTATAGAAAGACTTAGGGAGGGGAGCCGCGTGCTGATAGCGGAAAGCTGCACCCACGCTCCGAAAAACGAGGACATAGGCCGGGTGAAGATACCGGCCATGCTGCGTCGCAAGACAGGGGAGGGGTTGGAGATTGAATTCGTGCGCGGCCAGGATTTCCCGGACGACCTGACGCCATATTCGCTGGTGGTCCATTGCGGAGGGTGTATGTTCAACCGCCGGCATATCCTGTCACGTGTGGAGAGAGCCCGGCGGCAGCGCGTTCCGATGACCAATTACGGCATTCTCCTCGCTCGCCTGAGCGGTATCCTCGCCAAAGTTGTCTATTAGTCCTCCGCCGGTGCGAAAACGCCCTGCATATCAGACCAGTCTTGCCTCATCAGAGTATTTGATTCTGAATTTGTCGAGAAGAGTCTTGAAGTTGTCCTGGGCGCTCAGACAGGTATCCATGAGATAACCCTTTATCTTGGGCCAGTTCCGGAGGCCGTTATAATAATACATCTTCAACTCGTCGGTGATGATGAACGGCACATGGCCGAAGTGGAGGCATTCCCGGAACATAATCAATCTGCCGACTCTGCCGTTACCGTCTTGAAAAGGATGTATGGCCTCGAATCGTTGATGAAAATCGATAATGTCTTCGAGAGTGGGACTTTTTCGGCCATTATATTCTTTACAATACTTCGGTTATTTTTTTAGCGGCTCCGAGGAGCCGAGTGTTTAATC
>CAJUBC010000020.1 GCA_910584545.1 uncultured Muribaculaceae bacterium
AAAAATAATCCAAAATTATTAAAAAATGTTAAATCTTGCGGTTTCAAGGTTCAGAAATTTGCACCGTATACCTATTTTTTCGTATCTTTGCGATGTGTTTTTCATAGTATTAAATTAAGATTAAGGTTTCGGTCTATTTCTTTGGGAAAAGAAATAGACTTTTTTATGCGCGTTTAGCGCATAAACATACCAAACAGATGTTAGTTGAATTTTGTGGAATCGGGGGAGAACCATCCGAGGCAGGTCGGCGTTGTTATTAAGAGTGCGGGAAAGGCCAGGGGCCATTCGGGATAGGGACCGCCTGCACTGCTGCTGAATTTTGATTATCAAGGATTATAAAAAAGACAATACTATGGCAAACAACAAAAGCCTGGTCGGGACCAAGACCGAAACCAATCTTGCGAACTCATACGTCGCGGAATCGTGCGCGTATTCGCGCTACACCTATTTTGCGAGCACAGCACAGAAGGAGGGTTACTTCCAGTATGCCAACATCTTCAACGAGACAGCGGCCAACGAGCTGCACCACGCGAAAATATATCTGAAGCTCCTCACCGAGGGAGGCGTGAACACATCGGCGATCGCCGTTGACCCGGGCATACTCTCCCCCACTGTCGACACCCTCGCCATCGCCTCGCACGAGGAAGAGGTGGAAGGGGTGGAGATGTACACCAACGCAGCCAAGGTTGCCGATGAAGAGGGCTTCGAGGAGATAGCCAAGACATTCCGCGCCATAGCCTCCATCGAGATGCACCACAAGGAGCGTTTCGACAAGATGCGTCAGAGGATCCTCGACGGCACCGTATGGAAAAGTGACAAACCGGTAAAGTGGCAGTGTCTCGTATGCGGCTACATCTACGAAGGCACGGAACCGCCGGCAAAGTGTCCCGCATGCTCGCATCCCTATCAGCACTTCATGCGCGCTGAGGACAACGTATAAAAAAGTACAGAGTGGAAACTCCTCGGAGAAGGATGGTTGTGAGAGGCTGTGCCAAATGAATTTTTGGCGCAGCCTTTGTTTTTTTGTTGTTGCGTTCCGCGATAATTTGTAAATTTGCAGCCATGGCATCAGAGAAAATCACAGGGATAGTCACCGATGTGGTGCGTCACAACGACCGCCACAATGTCGTGACTATTTTCACACGGAACCGGGGAAGGATGGCGTTTCTCTCTCCGACAGGCACCGGACGCACCGCCGCCATGCGCAGGGCCGGGCTGCAGCTGCTGTCGCTGGTGGAGGCGGAGGTCAATATCAGAGGAGACCGCGACCTGCAGCTGCTCGGCAGGTTCTCCTCCCCGCACGCATGGACCGACATCTATTTCAATCCGGTAAAAAGCGCCATAGCGATGTTCATGGCGGAGTTCATCAACAGCTATTGCCGGCATTCCGGGCCTGACCCACAGGCGTGGGACTTCATGGTCCGATCCATCCATATCCTCGACCGGTCGCGCAGAGGGACCGCCAATTTCCACATAGCGTTTCTGATATCCTTCCTGCAGACAGCGGGAATCTTTCCTGACCTCGAGAACGCATCCGCCGGTTCCTGGCTTGACATGCAGGCGGGAACCGCCACACCATTGCCTCCGCCACACCGAGACACGGTCGCACCCGCAGACATGCCGGCCCTGATGCTGCTCGCGCGGATGAATCTCGCCAACTACACACGCTTCCGATTCTCCGCCGGCCAGCGCCGCAAGACACTTGACACGCTCCTTAAATATTACGCCATCCATTTCCCGGGCCTGAACTCGCTTAAATCTCCCAAAATTCTTGCAGAAGTGTTCGAATGATGGACATCTGCATCTTTTTTCGCACAAATAAATCAATTTGCCACAAATTTTCTTAAAAATTTATTTTTTTGTTAGCGAATTTTTATATAACTTTGCACCGTGTTTTTCATGGTATTAGATTTAAGGTTAGAGGATTAGTTGTCGGGAGACAATTAATCTTTTGTTTTTCAGAGAAATAAGCCGATATTTCCACCTGTTTTTTTGGAAATATCGGCCTTTTTTCGTAGTTTTGCGTTGTATCAGACCCCTTCCCACAAAAAAATGTTAACACAGGGGTCGCAGAAGTCTTCAGATAAATGAAATCGGAAAGCAATGACAAGACACCATGGCCCTTAAGGGTATGGAGGTTCTATGTGGAAGGATTCAAAAGCATGACCGTCGGCAAATCGCTGTGGGTAATAATCCTGTTGAAACTCGCAGTACTCTTCCTCGTGTTCAGGCTGTTCTTCTTTCCCGACGTTCTGGGAAGCAACTACGACAGCGACGAGGAGAGAGCGCAAGCGGTGCGCTCGGCCCTGACCGAACGCACCGCAAGATAGGAAACGCCAGCTTCCGTAAGGAAGCCGGACATTCAACCCCCTGGCGGAGGCTGGCACTTATCGCATTATGAGCATGGCGTCGCCGTATGCCCCGAAATTGTACTTCTGCTTTATAGCCACATCATAGGCATGCATCACCACATCGTAGCCTCCGAACGCAGTGACCATCATCAGCATGGTGCTGTACGGCAGATGGAAATTGGAAATCAAGGCATTGCAGACGGTGAAGTCATACGGAGGGAAGATAAACTTGTTGGTCCATCCCTCGAAAGTCATCAGATGCCCGTTCATGCACACGGCCGTGGCGAGGGCCCGAAGCACCGACGTGCCTACGGCACACACGCTCGAGCCTCGGTCCTTTGCGGCGTTTACGATCTCGACGAGCTTCTCATCCACCATCATCTCCTCGCTGTCCATCCGATGCTTGGTGAGGTCCTCCACATCTATCTCCTTGAAATTGCCCCGGCCTGAGTGAAGAGTGAGGAATCCGCGCTCGACACCCTTGATCTCCAACCGTTTCATCAGTTCGCGACTGAAATGCATCCCCGCAGCGGGAGCCATCACGGCCCCCTCGTTGCGCGCGTAGATACACTGGTAGCGCTCCATATCGAGCTGCTCGGACCTACGGTCGATATATTCCGGAATAGGCATCTCACCCATGGAATACAAAGTCTCCTTGAACTCATCATGCGGACCGTCGTAGAGGAAGCGCAGCGTGCGTCCGCGGGAGGTGGTGTTGTCGATGACCTCCGCAACCAGCGAGTCATCCTCTCCGAAATAGAGTTTGTTCCCAATCCTTATCTTCCGCGCCGGCTCCACCAGCACGTCCCATAACTTGTGCTCGGCATTCAGTTCCCGCAGCAAAAACACCTCTATGCGGGCACCGGTCTTCTCCTTGTTGCCGTACAGGCGGGCCGGGAACACCTTGGTGTCGTTGAACACCATAACGTCTCCCTCATCGAAGAGGTTTATTATCTCCTTGAATATATGATGGCTGATCTCTCCTGTTTTGGCGTCAACCACCATCAGACGGCATTCGTCTCTGTTTTCCGAAGGATAAAGAGCGATGCGTTCCTCCGGGAGCTTGAATTTGAATTGAGACAGTTTCATATTTTTTCATTCTGTCGCCGCACACGTGCGGCAGGTTTTCTTGTCGCCGCACACGTGCGGCCATATTTTCATTCCTGATATCCTTCCGGGAATTCCAGGGGACAGGATCCTATCATTTCTATCGCTTTATCGAGAGAGAGGCAATCCTCTACGGAGATGTCGCCGACACGGGTGCGCCGCAGAGAGGTGAGATGAGCACCCGAGCCAAGGGCCACGCCTATGTCGCGCGCCAATGCCCTTATGTATGTGCCCTTGCTGCAGACAATCCTCAACGTGAGCCTGTCATCCGCAAGCGACAGCATCTCGATCTCGCTTATCTCGAGCGGTTTGGCCTTGATCTCCACCTCCTGGCCCTTGCGTGCGAACTTGTAGGCACGTTTTCCATCCACCTTCACCGCAGAAAACACCGGAGGGACCTGCATCACGTGGCCCGTGAACCGAGGAAGCACTCCGCGCACCATCTCCTCGTCGATATGTTCCCACGGATAGCGAGCGTCGATCTCGGTCTCCAGATCGAAACTCGGCGTGGTCGCTCCGAGACGCATCTCGGCCACATATTCCTTCGTGCCGTTCTGCAGCTCGTCGATGCGCTTGGTGGCGCGGCCGGTACACACCACCAGCACACCGGTGGCGAGAGGGTCGAGAGTACCTGCGTGACCCACCTTGAATTTCCTTACGTTCAGACGTCGCTGCAACGCGCCGCGCAAGCGCTTCACCGCATCGAACGATGTCCAGCCAAGAGGCTTGTCGATACTTATTATCTCTCCCGAAATAAAATCCATTCCCTTTGTCAGTTCGTTGTCGTTTATTGCCACAGCATGCAGATCACACCCATGATGACGCAATAGATGGCAAACCATACGAGTTTCCCTTTCTTCACCAGATTGAGCATCCAGCTGCAGGCAGCACATCCTACGACGAACGCCGCCACGAAACCGACCACAAGAGCAAGGACTCCAGTCTGCGTCTCAGCCACATACCCCGGCGAGAGCATATCCTTGAGATCGAGCAGCGATTCACCGAGAATCGGGATGATGACCATGAGGAAAGAGAAGGAGGCCACTTTGTCGCGACGGTCGCCGAGCAATATGCCGGTGGCGATCGTCGAGCCGGAACGGCTGAGACCCGGCAACACGGCAAGCGCCTGCGCGCAACCGATGATAAAGGCATCCCACCATGTGATGTCGCGGCCACGGGAGGCCGGCTCCAGCTGCACCGAGCCGTTGCGGGCGGCGCGGAGGTCGCTCACGTGCGCGAAGAACAGCAACGCGGCCGTCACACAGAGGCATACTCCCACTATGAACAGACCAGAACCGAATATCTTCTCCACATAATCCTTAAAGAAGAATCCCACGATGGCCACCGGTATACAGGACACAAGGATCTTGCACACATAGTAGAAGTCGGCATCGCGCTTGAAGGTGAAGAAACTTTTGCAGAGTTTCGAGAACATAGGCCAGAGAATCACCAGCGTGGAGCAGACCGTGGCGGCATGCACCACGACATTGAACTGAAGATTCTGGTCGTCCGGGAGGTCAACTCCGAGAATCTGCTTGAATATCTCGAGATGACCGCTTGAACTTACCGGAAGATATTCCGTAAGTCCCTGAATTATGCCCAGGATAAGGGCGTCTAACCATTCCATAATTTACGCAGGGTTTTCGGTTTTCGGCTTCTCATCGGCGGAGACCGTATGCTCCTTGCCATCCTTACCGCGCGGGGTCCAGATAATGGCGAAAGCCATCAGCAGGAAACCGAGAAAGGTGATGGTGGGGCCCACTACGATGCGGCGCGTGCTGAATATCTCCGGATTGAACACATTGGGATCGTCGGAACCACCGCCGCTCATAAGGATGAAGCCAAGCACGATCATGAAGAGGCAGCCGCCCATCATCATGAAATTGGTCTTGGAGAAAGGACGGTCCTTCCGGGACACTTTCTTAATGTCGTTGTTTGAGAAATCGAAAAATCCTGACATTGTTTGTATAAACTGATTTTTTACGTTGATTTAAGAATTTAGGGTAAGGCAGGCGAATCGGCCTTGACGCGGGCAATCACTTGAAAAGTTCGTCGTAATCTTTCCTGAGGTACCTGTTTGAGGCGATCAACGCTGCGAGCGCACAAAGCAACATGCCGAGCAGCACGAGGCCTCCGGCCACTGCAGCGAGTTCCGGCCATGAGATAAACGAAGCTACATCGAAGACGTTTCCGCTGCGGGCGCCCCAGAGCGACAAGGCGAGAATACCGGCTGCAAGCGCTCCCGAAACGAAGCCGCTAAGCATATTGTTCACAACAATAGGACGCCGGATGAAGCCGTTGGTCGCCCCAACCAGCTGCATCGTATGGATAGAGAACCGTCGCGAATAGATGGTGAGATGCACGGTGTTGTTGATGAGTACGAACGAAATCACCAGCATTATCACCGCCACGGCGGCCAGAATGAACGTCAGCGACGATATGTTGCGGTTCATAGCCTCCACCATAGAGGCATCGGGCGCGGCCACCGACTCCACGCCGGGAACCGTCTCAAGGCTCTTCCTGATCTTGGCTATCTCGCCGACAGATGCATAATCAGCCTTGACGGAGAAATTCACCTCGGGACTCAGTGGATTCACACCGAAGAGTTCCTCAAGATTCTCGCCGGTGTCCTCGGTCCAGTTCTGCAGGGCCTGCTCCTTGCTGACGAAAGTCACCGTGCCGCAATAAGGTTGCACGGCGATTCTGTCGGCAAGTTCCCTGGCCATCGAATCCGGTATACTGTCGGCCATCACCACCGACAGCTCGATGCGCTCGCGCAGGCGGCGCGTCTCGGCGTCGGCACTCAGCCATATAAGCGCAATGATCCCCACCAGCAACAGCACCAGCGTGACGCTGACTATCGTGGTGAGATGCGCGGCCCAATAAGAGATTTTTACCTCTTTGTTCTCTTTCATATATATTCAGCGCAACTCGTGCGCCTTGGGTGCAAAATTAAAATTCAGCGCAACTCGTGCGCCTCATGTGTAATATTAGCGCAACGAGTACGCTTTCCGACTGCAAAGTTAATACATCGGAAGGGCCTTTGTCAAGTATTATCCTCTTTTTTTTCACATTTCGCACCTATATAATAGGATTTCTTATTAATTTTGCAATATTTTGCGTAAGACGGCTACATGGACAAAGAGAGAAGACAGTTGAAAGCCGCGTTCCACACGCTGGGATGCAAGCTGAATTTTTCGGAAACCTCCACCATCGGCAAGATGCTTGCCGAGCGCGGCGTGGCACGCGCCGCCGAGGGGGAGCGTCCCGACCTGATAGTGGTGAACACCTGCTCGGTGACCGAGATGGCCGACAAGAAGGGACGGCAGCTGCTGCGCCGTCTGGCGCGGGAATGGCCCGAAGCGACAATCGTGGCCACGGGTTGCTACGCGCAGCTGAAGCCGACGGAGGTAGCGGCCATCGAGGGTGTCGACATGGTGCTCGGCAGCAACGAGAAACTGCTCATCACGCAGTTCCTCGACCGATGGCTCGCGGAGCGACAGCAGATAGTTGAGGTGACACCCTTCACCGAAATCAGAGAGTTCCGTCCATCGTGCGAGCGGGGCGACCGCACCCGATACTTCCTCAAGGTGCAGGATGGATGCGACTATTTCTGTACCTACTGCACCATTCCCTACGCCAGGGGCCGCTCTCGCTCAGGCAAGATCGCCGACATCGTCGCCATCGCCGAAGAGGCTGCCGCCGAAGGCGCCAAGGAGATTGTAATCACCGGCGTGAACATCGGCGACTTCGGACGCGACACCGGAGAGAAACTTCTCGACCTGCTGAAAGCTCTCGAGGGCGTAGAGGGGGTGGAGCGTTACCGCATCTCCTCGATAGAGCCAAATCTGCTCACAGAAGAGATAATCAGATGGATCTCCGGAGAGTCGCATAAGTTCATGCCGCACTTCCACATACCTCTGCAGTCAGGGTCCGACGCCGTGCTCCGTCTGATGAACCGCCGCTACGACACAACGCTCTTCGCCTCGCGCATCGAAATGATACGCAGACTCATTCCCGACGCCTTCATAGGCGTCGACGTGATAGCAGGCGCCCGAGGCGAGACCGAGGAGGAGTGGGAGCGCTCGTATGAATTCATCCGCTCGCTGCCGGTGACCCGACTGCATGTGTTCCCATATTCCGAACGACCCGGCACCAAAGCCCTCTCTATCGGATACAACGTGGATCCACACGAAAGACATCTGCGCGCCGCGAAACTCGCCGCCCTATCCGACGAGAAACATGCCGCGTTCATAAATAGCCATATCGGGGAGGAGGCCAGCGTGCTCTGGGAACATCCGGGACATCAGGACGCTCCGATGCATGGATTCACGGAGAATTACATCAGAATAGAGGCTCCTTTCGACCCGGAAGCCATCAACAGGGTGACAGAAGTAAAGATAACCGCAGAAAACCTCTCCAAAGAGCAATGAAGAAACTCGGCGTAATCATCCTCAACTGGAACGGCATCGAGCTGCTTAAGGAATTCCTGCCCACAGCATCGAAACATACGACAAGCGACGAAGCGGACCTGATAGTGGCCGACAACGGATCGACCGACGGCTCAGTCGACTGGATCCGCGAGAACCATCCGGAGGTAAAGGTGCTCGAGTTGGGCGAGAACTACGGGTTCGCCGAGGGCTACAACCGCGCGGTGGCCGCTCTCGATTATCCGTACGTGGTGCTGCTCAATTCAGACGTAGAAGTGACTCCGGACTGGTGGCGACCGCTGCTCGACCTGCTGGAAAAGAACCCGGGAATCGGGGCTGTGCAGCCCAAGATACTCAGTTACAAGGACCGGGGGGCGTTCGAATATGCCGGTGCAGCCGGCGGTTACATCGACGCGCTCGGCTACCCGTGGTGCCGCGGGCGGCTTTTCGACCGTCTGGAGCGGGACGAGGGGCAGTATGACGGCGCTCCCGTCGAAGTGGCATGGGCCTCCGGCGCCTGTCTGGCGATGCCTTCGGAACTCTACCGAAGATCAGGGGGACTCGACACGCGTTTTTTCGCCCACATGGAGGAGATAGACCTCTGCGTAAGGATACGCCGCGCCGGACTGAAGGTGGTTGCCATCAGCGATTCGGCCGTCTACCATGTGGGTGGAGCCTCGCTCAATCAGGGGAATCCGAAGAAGACATACCTGAACTTCCGGAACAACCTGCTGCTGCTCCACAAGAACCTGCCGCGACGGAAAGGGAAGCGCATCCTTCTGCTGCGCCGCCTTGCCGACACGCTGGCCTTCGGCATGAACCTGCTGAAGGGGGACGTGCCGAACGCAAAGGCCATACTTAAGGCACATTCAGATTTCCGCAAGATGAGAAAGGAATACCGGGAGCTGCCCGCAGAGGACATCTTCCCACTGCTTCCCGGCACAGACCGCTACGCGGTGACGGCAAGATACCTTCTCGGCAAAAAGACCTTGGAACCAAAAAAAGAGAATCACCTATGACAGAACAGAGACCGCTCATTCTGGTGAGCAACGATGACAGTTATCAGGCGTCAGGCCTCCATATATTGATAGACAGGCTGCTCCGGTACGGAGATGTGGTGGCCGTATGCCCCGACGCACCGCGCAGCGGACAGTCGATGGCGATCACCGTCAACGGCCCCATCCCCGTGACGCGCCTTGAGGATTATCACGGCGCGAAGATGTATAAGACGGGAGGCACACCGGTGGACTGCGTGAAACTGTCGATGCACCACATACTCGACCGCATGCCCGACTTAGTGGTGGCCGGCATCAACCACGGATCCAACGCGTCGGTCAATGTGCTATACTCAGGCACGATGGGTGCGGTGATGGAGGGATGCGCCTTCGGCATACCGGCAGTGGG
This sequence comes from uncultured Muribaculaceae bacterium, assembly GCA_910584545.1. Classification (GTDB taxonomy): domain Bacteria; phylum Bacteroidota; class Bacteroidia; order Bacteroidales; family Muribaculaceae; genus Lepagella. The sequence continues at coordinate 9,293 of CAJUBC010000020.1, forward strand.
TTTCTCACTCACGGACCATGCTCCCGACGCCGATTTCACTCCATGCCTGCGGGCCATCGACATCCTCGTGCCGATGATACTTGAACGCGGACTGCCCGACGGGATATGCCTCAACGTGAATGTGCCCAACATAGGAGGGACACCCGCCGACATGAGGCTTGCTGTGCCCTGCAAGGGACACTGGAACGACGAGTACAAGGAATACCTTGATCCCCACGGCAATAAATTCTACTGGTTGACCGGAAAGTTCGAGAATGAGGAGCCGGACAACGATCAGACCGACGAATGGTGCCTGAGTCACGGCATTATCTCTGTGGTGCCCGTGGCCATCGACCGCACTGTGCCGGCCGACAACGGACTCGAGTGGCTGAAAGAGGCATCCGCCAGATATACCGACTTCTGACAAGCCCTTCGGATGGCTTGCGGGCTACAGACCCGCAGGGCAGACAATTGAACCTTTTTTTAACCAAAAAGCAGGATGATTTTACCAAAATCGCATTTCACAGCCCGATTTGTTAAAATTTTTCCAAAAATATTTGGTGCTTTTGCGAATATTTGCTAATTTTGCATCGTATTTGACAAGTGTAGCAGTGATGCTACGATTCATAGGCAGACAGATAGAATAGGCTTCCGGATTGAGTTCCGGAAGATAAAAGGAAAATCGCATATATCGTTTCATTGACAATTTATTGTTGCATTAGTAAAGTTATGGATTAATAAATTAGAATTAGGACATGGTTAATCCTCGAAGGATTTCGGGGTGAGCCGGAAAGCCGATGCGTAGTGATACGCGTCGTTTTTTTATTTATTGATGCCGGGCTCGAAAAAATTTTGTAATTTTGCAGGATGTTTCGACCCTGCCCAAGCATTGGCAACAGGTCATATACCCTATATCGTTATGAAACTGAGCATATCGGAAATAGCAGGCATTCTCGGTCAGGCAGCCCCTGGGAAAGAGGCGGAAATACGGGAACTGCTTATTGACTCAAGGTCGCTGGGCGACCCGGCAAGCACACTTTTCTTCGCCATCCCCACCGCAGCCAACGACGGCCACCGCTACATGCGGAATCTGTACGACCGCGGAGTACGCCATTTCGTGGCCAACCGCATACCGGCCGACATGGAAGATGCGGAAGACGCGACCATCCTCATCACAGACAACACAGTAGATGCCCTACAGAAAATCGCGGCACGCCGCGACAGTTTCAACGGAAAGATCCTCGCCATAACCGGCAGCAGGGGCAAGACCACCCTCAAGGAGTGGATCTTCCAACTGATGGAACCACTCTCCGACATATCACGCAGTCCGCGCAGCTTCAATTCCCAGATAGGAGTACCTCTGTCAATGTGGGAGATAGACCCTGCGGCACGCCTCGCCGTGATCGAGGCCGGAATCTCCCACAAGGGGGAGATGGCGGCACTCGCGGAGTGCATCAACCCCGACGCGGTAATCATCACCAACATCGGCGACGCGCATTCCGAAGGTTTCTCGTCGATGGAGGAGAAAGCCCTCGAGAAAGCGCTTCTCACATCCGCTCCCAACGCACGCACCGCGATATACTGTGCGGATTATGACGACATCGACGCCGCCGTCAGCAAGGTATCTCCCAACATCCGGAAACTGAGATGGAGCCTGCATAATAACCCCAAGGCAGAACTCCAGCTATCGGCACATCCCTGCGCCGACGATGATTGCCTGACAGAATGGCGGTATGGAGATGAATCCGGTGAATTCCGGGCTCCGCTCGACGGAGACGCCGATCTGGAGAACGCCGCCAATGCCCTCGCTTTCATGATACACGAGGGAATCGACGCCGATGTGATCGCCGCAAGGTTCGCGCAACTGCACAAGATCGGAACCCGTCTGAACGTGACCGAGGGTGTGAACGGTTGCTCGATAATCCACGACTCCTATACCTCCGACTTCTCCTCGCTGCGTCCGGCACTCGATTTCATGATGCGCCGCAAGACCCCGGGGCAGAGCGCGACACTCATACTCAGCGACCTTCACCACGAAAGCGGGCAGCAGGACGAGGTGTACCGCGAGATCGCCGCTCTGGTGAAGCGCGCCGGAGTATCGCGCTTCATCGGAATCGGACCGATGCTGACACGCAACAGGGACCGGTTCGACGGAAACGCGGAGTTCCACAAGGACACAGCGGAAATGCTGGAAGCACTCTCCACATCTGATTTCTCCGACGAGGCAATCCTGCTCAAGGGATCGCCGGAATTCAGCTTCGACGACATCGCCGAGATGCTCGAGACCCGCAAGCATGAGACCGTGCTCGAAGTAAATCTCGATTCGATAGTGGCCAACTACAACTACTTCCGGAGCCACCTCGCAACCGGCACCGGCATCGTGTGCATGGTGAAGGCCTCCGGCTATGGGGCCGGCAGCTACGAGATAGCGAAGACACTGCAGGACTGCGGAGCCGCCTATCTGGCCGTGGCCGTTCTTGACGAGGGAATCGAACTGAGGCAGAAAGGAATCACCATGCCGATAATGGTGATGAATCCGAAGGTGGTGAACTACAAGTCGATGTTCGCATACCGGCTCGAGCCGGAAATCTACAGTTTCGACATGCTCCGCGACGTCATAAAGGAGGCACGCAAGAACGGAATAAGGGATTATCCGGTGCATATCAAGCTTGACACCGGCATGCACCGCATGGGATTCGTGGGAGAGGAACTTCCGAAGCTGATGGATACCCTTGAAGCAAGCCGCGAGGTAACCGCGAAATCAGTGTTCTCGCATCTTGCCACGGCGGACTGCATCGATATGGACGACTACACGGAACTCCAGCTCACAAGGTTCCGTCAATATACCGACTACATGCTCTCGCGCTACCCGAAACCGATCCTTCGCCACGTGCTGAACTCCGCCGGAATACTCCGCTTTCCGGAACACCACTACGACATGGCGCGCCTCGGAATCGGGCTGTACGGAGCCAACACGCTGCCTCCGGACATTGAAGAGCCCCTGGCCGTGGTCTCAACCCTGCGCACCATGATAATCGCCATACGCGAATGGGACGAAGGAGAGACGATAGGTTACGGCAGAAGAGGGGTATTGAAAAGGAAGTCGAGGATAGCCACGATACCGATAGGCTATGCCGACGGAATGAACCGGCATTTCGGACGGGGAGCGATTTCGGTGACTGTCAACGGCAAGGAAGCTCCGACTGTAGGGAACATCTGCATGGACGCATGCATGATCGACGTCACGGGCATAGACTGCAAGGTGGGAGATTCGGTGGAGATATTCGGGCGCGAGGCTCCGGTACAACGGCTGGCCGATGTGCTCGACACCATCCCCTACGAGGTGCTCACCTCGGTATCACCCCGCGTAAAACGGGTCTATTACCGCGAATAAGATCATACGGCCGCATGCAGTACTGCGACAGACGATGATTACAGAAATTTTCGAGAACAGCTCTTACTCCGGAAGCGAGAGCTGTTCTTTCAGTTCCTGAAGGCACTTCACCACATCATCGTTGATAACACGCAGACGATCCTTGCATTGCTTCAGCAATTCGAGGGCGCGGCGTGTGTAGGCCGACAGGCTGTCGATGTCGCAGGTATCCGACTCCATTTTGCGGACTATAGACTCCAGTTCGGCCACAGCCTCCTTATATACGAAACCTTTCTCTTCCATGAAAATGATTTATTTGCAATAGATTATCCGTCCACCGTCTCTCCCTCGGGAGCGGCGGCCGTATCAACAACCGCGGAACGTATGCTTCCGGCAGCGGTGACGGTTTCCAGCACATCGCCCGGAGCGAGAGCGGTCAAGTCCCTCACAGCCGCGCCATTGAGTCGCGTGATGGAATAACCGCGCCGCAGCGTGTTGACAGGACTCAGCACCCTCGCCATATCCCCTATCCGCCTCAATCGCTGGTCCTCTTTCTGGATCTGCGACTCTGCCGCACGGCTTACCGCCAGATTGATTCTGTCAAGCATGCTGTCGGCGCGCTGCACCCTACGGCCTGCGCTGTCACATACGACCCGACAGAGGCGCTCCAATTCACCGGAGGCTGCCGTAAGTCGATTTTTAGCCATCAGCGGAATCATGGCCTCCGCGTTCGCAAGTCTGGCACGTTCACCACGGAGCGCATCGGCTCCATAATGGCCTATCCTTGTGACCAATGTCGTGACGCGTGAATATGCCTCGCGGAGCCGGTCGATAAGGAACGCCGCGACAGCCGTCGGAGTCTTGCACCGAACTCCGGCCACCTCGTCGAGAACCGTGCGGTCCCGCTCATGGCCAATACCGACTATCACCGGAATACCGAACGTGGCCACCCTCCGGGCAAGCTCATAGTTGTCAAATCCGTTGAGATCGGTGGTGGCTCCTCCTCCACGGATTATCACGACGCAGTCCCAGATGTCTATGGTCTGCTCCACAAGATCGAGGGCAGCGAGTACCGAGGGAACTGTGTTCGCTCCCTGCATCACGGCGGGGAAGAGCACAGTGTAGAGCACGAAACCGTCGGAGTTAGCCCGTATCTGGTTCATGAAATCGCCATAACCGGCAGCTCCCGGAGCCGAAATCACCGCTATCTTCTGCGGCACTTCAATAAGCCCGCACCGTTTGTTGATGTCGATCACTCCCTCGCGCGCAAGCCGTTCGAGTATCTCGCGGCGTACGCGCTCCATCTCACCGAGCGTATAGGAAGTGTCGATGTCAGACACCGTCAGCGAGAGTCCGTAAAGATTATGATGGGTGACTGAAGCCTGAAGAAGCACCTTGAGTCCCGATTCTATCTCCCGACCGGTCTCCTCACGGAATTTCCGGCGGAGCACCGCAAAACGGCTGCTCCAGATCATGGCACGGACCTTGGCGCGAGTGGTGCCCGCCTGGTCTTTCTCCACAAGCTCCATGTAGCAATGACCTCCGTTGACGCGGACATCGCTGAGTTCGGCAAGGACCCATACATCCTGCAGCTCACGGTTGAGCCGCAGCGTGTTGCCTATGCGCTGCTGCAGCTCGAAGAGAGTGACATGCCGGGGAGTATCCATCATCTAAAGTGGCAAACTTTCCGATTTATTATTCCTCGGATACCTGACCGAGTTCGCGAAGGCCTCCTGTAATCGGGTTGAGCACCGCGAAACTGCGCTCCTTCTTGCCACTGAAGAGCGTGGGCTGCATGCCGAACCGCACGCCGAACTGAGAGAACTCGGTTTCGGTGGAGCAGAGTTTCTTACCAAGGAGCGAGAGTTCCACACGCGCCGCCCCGGGCACATTGTAGATCACGGCGTCTTTCGGGAGCTTCTTCTCCTCACCCTTGTCATCGACGGGGAGAATTCCCTCGCTGGTGATGGTCACATCCACATATACCGGGTCGCCCGAATAATCATCGGCATCGACGAATCCGGCGAAGTCGCTCATGCGGAACAGCACTGTCCTGCCTTCATCCTCGGGAGTGAAGGTATAGGAGCGTACCACCGTCTCCTTATAGCTTGCGCCGGTGAAAGCCGCGGTCAGGGCAGCCTCCTGATGACGCAGAGACTCGAGCATCAGTTCGAGCTGTCGACCGTCGGTGGGCATCGTCTCGGCGGTGCCCCGGGTGAGCGACGTCTTGGCATCGCGGATCTCCATCAGGTTCTCGGCAAGCATCTGCGCCTGCTTCACGCTGGACTGCGAGGCGATGAAATCCTCATCGACATACTGCAGATATTCGCGGATGTTGACCGGATCGGCATTGTCGGGAATCTCCGGTGCGGAGGGTCGCGTCATACCCACCTCCTTGTTGATGCCGAGCAACATCCCGTCGTCGTCGACGCAGATGTAAGTGACCGCACCCGGCTTGAGCTGCATCAGGTACTTGTTGTCCTCATCGGGAATACCGTAAGGGACGATGTTTACCTTCGTGATGGTCCAGTTCTCGGAATTCTCCCTTATCACCTTGTCGGTGCCGACGAATTTCTTCGCATACTGGAAATAAGGCCCGGCGAGGTTTACCGTGCGCTCGGCGGTGACATCTATCCTCAAGGCGGTTACAGGCAGGGAGTAGACGAGTCCATATTCATTATGTCGGTCGGCGGTGAGCAGCTTGGTGTTCTGCGCCACAGCCGGGGTTGCCGTCATCACTGTGGCCGCGAGGGCGGCGAGGGTCAACTTATTCATATATCTTATTTGGAGGATTATCTTTTATTTTCGAGCAGGACCTTGCGGATCGCGAGACCTGTGCGGTCGGCGATGTCGCAGGCCGTCATACCGAACTCGCCGAGCTCCTCGGCGGCCATGTCACCGGCCACACCGTGGAAGAACACGCCGATGGTCGCGGCATATTCGGGATTGTAGCCCTGACTGAGGAAGGCCGCGATTATGCCGGTGAGCACGTCGCCGGCACCGGCCGTGGCCATTCCGGCATTGCCGGTACAGTTGAAATAGACTCTTCCCGTAGGTCTTACCACAGCTGAATAATGCCCTTTGAGCACTATTATGATGTTGTACTGGCGGGACATCTCTATCGCGGTCCGCAGACGGCTTTCGGAACTGCGGTGTTCACCGAAGAGACGGTCGAATTCGCCCGCATGGGGGGTGATCACCGTCTTCGGAGGCAGAATCTGGAGCATGTCGGGATGGGCGGCGATGCAGTTTAGCGCGTCGGCGTCGATCACCATCGGGGCATCGGCGTGCTGCAGCAGTTCACGGAGGGCCGAAGCAGTCTGATTCTGCGTACCGAGGCCGGGGCCGACGGCTATGGCCTGATGCTTGTGGTGGAGCTTCATGTCGCTGATGAAATGTTCGTTGCGGTCAGGCTCGAACATCGCCTCCGGCACGGCTGTCTGCACGATCTGGAGACCTCCCCTGGCGCTATGCACGGTACAGAGGCCGGCTCCGGCACGCATCGTTGCGCGGGCGCACATCACGGCGGCTCCCATCATGCCTGTGCTTCCGGCAAACAGCAGGGCCGAGCCGTAGTCACGCTTGCCGGTGAAGGGGTCGCGGGGATGCATCAGCGCGGCGACATTGTGCGAATCAATCACGTAAAAATCTGATTCAGCGCCCTTGATGGCTTCGCTGTCCAGATCGATGTCGAGAAGCTTCCATTCTCCCACAGCCTGATGGTTCTCCTTGAAGAAGAACGACAGACGGGGGAGCTGGAAAGTAAGGGTGAGGTTGGCGTGGACCACATCGCGAAGATTCACCTCGCTGTTCCACTCGCAGAACAGACCGGAGGGCATGTCAATCGACACGACGTATGCTCCCGAATCGTTGACATATCGGGCAAGCGACAGGAATCCCCCTTGCAGAGGCTTGTTCAGCCCGCTGCCGAAGAGGCCGTCGACCACCACATCGTTCTTTCCCAAGTAAGGGGGATTGAACGCGCGGTTGATTTCCGAGAAATCGACGCCATCGATGGTAATCAGCTTGTTTCGCTCTTCCTCACAGTCATGGCTCAGTTTGCCGGTCACGTTGAAGAGAAATACCTCCACCCTCTTGTAACCCTGCTCGATGAGCATGCGCGCCACCGCAAGGGCATCGCCTCCGTTGTTGCCGGGGCCGGCTATGATCACAAACCGCTTTCCGGGCAGGAACCGGCTTATCAGCTCGCAGCTCACCATAGAAGCCGCGCGCTCCATCAGGTCTATCGTACTGATATTCTGCGCCTCGCATGTAGCCCGATCCACGGACTGGATTGCCTGGGTGTTTAGTATCTTCATATAAGCATGCTTCTTTTTGAGGACGCGCGACACCTTGCGTGCGTGCGCGTTCATCTTACAAAGTTAGATAAGTCCTGCCATTATTGCAAGAGAAAAGTCGATTTTTGAATAATTTCCTCACTTACGAGGGTTTCCATGAGTCTGACGGTATGTGAAAATGGCCGGAGGGAGGGAATCGGCATGATTTCCTCCCTCCGGGATATCGTCGCGGCGGAAGCGGTTTCCACCGGTGGTCAGCTGGTTACTCAGCTTTGCCTTCGCTGCCGAGCACGCTTATGATCTTGTGCTTGTAGAGTTTCTCCATCTCGTCGCGGGCCGGTCCGAGATATTTGCGGGGGTCGAACTCAGCGGGCTTGTCGTGGAAGACCTTGCGGACAGCCGCGGTCATGGCCAGACGGGAGTCGGAGTCGATGTTGATCTTGCAGACATCCATCTTGGCTGCCTTGCGGAGCTCCTCCTCGGGAATACCGATGGCATCGGGAAGTTTGCCGCCATATTCGTTGATGATGTCGACATATTCCTGAGGAACCGACGACGAACCGTGGAGCACGATGGGGAAGTCGGGGAGTTTCTTCTCCACAGCCTCGAGCACGTTGAATGCCAGCGGCGGGGGAACGAGACGGCCGGTCTTCGGGTCGCGTGTGCACTGCGCGGGAGTAAACTTGTAGGCTCCGTGCGATGTACCGATGGAGATGGCGAGGCTATCGACACCGGTGCGCGTCACGAAGTCAATCACCTCTTCGGGGTCGGTGTAGGTGTGGTGGTCGCTGGATACCTCATCCTCGACACCTGCGAGCACGCCGAGCTCACCTTCTACTGTAACGTCGTATTTGTGGGCGTAGTCGCAGACTTTCTTTGTGAGGGCCACATTCTCCTCGAAGGGGAGGTGGCTGCCGTCAATCATCACAGATGAGAACCCGTTCTCGATGCAGTCCTTGCAGAGTTCGAACGAGTCACCATGGTCGAGGTGGAGGACAATCTGCGGATGCTCCCAGCCGAGCGACCTGGCATACTCCACGGCACCCTGGGCCATGTAGCGGAGAAGGATCGGATTGGCATAGTTGCGCGCTCCCTTCGAAACCTGGAGGATAACCGGCGACTTGGTGTCGGCGGCTGCCTTGATGATGGCCTGAAGCTGCTCCATGTTGTTGAAATTGAATGCGGGGATAGCATATCCGCCGTGTACGGCCTTGGCGAACATCTCTCTGGTGTTGACCAGGCCCAGACTCTTGTAATCTGTCATGACTTTTATAATTGGGTTTGTTGTCGTATATTTCGTTGTCGTGTATAAGTAAAAACGGAAGCGATGGCCCGAAAGTTCTAACTCCGGGCGGAATCATGATGCAAAATTAGGATTTTTTCCTCAATCTGCCAAACCGCGCGGACATTATCCCTCTCAACCGGCGTGTTTCCCAGGTCGTTCATGGGGATTGGCACCGTTGAACGAGGCCACGATGTAGGGCGGACGACCCTTCGTCTCGAGAAATATCCGACCGATATACTCGCCGATAATACCGAGCGACAGCAGCTGGATTCCACCGAGGAAGAGGATGACGCAAATCAATGTAGGATAGCCGGCTACGGGATCGCCGTAGACCAGCGTCTTCACAAGGACATAGACGAGAAACGCCATAGCCGCCACCGCCACCACAATCCCCATGACCGACGCGAACCTCAGCGGCGAGGTGGTATGGCTGGTTATCCCCTCTATGGCGAGATTGACCAGCTTCCGGTAGCTGAAGGAGGACTTCCCGGCATTCCGGTCGGAACGGTCATAGCTGACTTCAGACTTACTGAAGCCGATCCAACTGTAAAGTCCCTTGGTGTAGCGCTGTGTTTCCCTTAACCCGCATATCTCATCTATGCAGCATCTGTCGAGCAGACGGAAATCGCCGACATTCCTCAGCACCTCTCCACTCGACACTTTCGAAAGGATATTATAGTAAGCGAGAGTGAACCTTTTCCTTACCCACGGCTCGTTTCCGCGTGTCTCCCTGTTGCCGTAGACATCCTTGTATCCATCTTCCCATTTCTTGAGCATTTCTGGAATCACCTCCACCGGATCCTGAAGATCAGCATCAAGAATAACGGCGCAATCGCCCGAAGCATAGTCAAATCCGGCAAGCATAGCGCACTCCTTGCCGAAATTTCTCGACAACGACAGTACATTGATTCTGTCATCCCTTTGCCTGAGGTTTCTCATAACTGCGAGAGATGCATCGCGACTACCGTCATCAATCATTATCACCTCCCAGTCATACTCGCGAGAACCCAAGCCGTTGTCAAGCAACGGCCTCAGTTTGACATAAAGAGCGTCCAGATTCCGCTCCTCATTATAGCAAGGTACTATAAGGCTTACTTTCTTCATCTAACTCAATATCATTTTTTATCGCCACAAATAATAGGCTCCACGACCTCCCGCAGCAGTATAGCGGTAGACTAATTTCAAGAGTATCTGCCGGAGGGGATTTCCCCTATACGCATCAATAGCTTTAATCATCAGAGGAACCGCAAGATCCATTCTGCCCTCCTTTCGGTAATGGGCAGCGAGGATGGCGCGCCGATAATTGACATAACCCAAGAGCCTATCGGTATCATGGCCTTCATATAATGAAGACTTTTCTCTGCGCCACTTCTCAATTAAAGGACTGGCATCCCTGATGTCTTTTTCTATAGTGTCGAGAGCCTCCTCCCATACACCGGCCTTGCTCTGAAAATCAACCCCTGTTATTGATTCTTCCTGACAGTATACATCGCAAAGCGGCTGATCCGTAATCTTTATACGTGGATTGCGCAACAACAGCCTCGTTCCTACCTCCCAGTCGTTCCAGCCTCGAAGTGCGCCATTCCAACCTCCACATTCGCGTAGGAACTCAGTTCTCACCATGTAAACTTGAGTGGCAAGAAGGGCATTGAACAGATGGCGCCGTAAAAGATTGCCACGGGACATCCGGCTAATAAACTCTCTTCCATCAGCTTCATGAACGACTCTGCGCCAGACAAAAATGTCGTTATCTCCGATATTTTCCATCGCAGTCGAGAGCAATTCGGGCCTCATTGCATCGTCTGAGTCAAAAAATACCACATGTTCTGTATCAACAGCATCAAGTCCCATCTGACGGGCAGCCATAGCACCTTGCACCGGCTGATGAAGCAATTTTGCTCTGAAATCATCCGAGGCATTGGTGGAAATCCAGTCCCCCACAACTGCCGCACTGCCATCAGTTGAATTATTGTCTACAACAATCAGGTTTATCGGTCGATACGTCTGTGCCTTGATACTGTCAAGACACCGAACAATCAATCCTTCACGATTGAAAACCGGAACGACAACAGTAACAGCCTTATTCCTTTTATCCATTTATCCATCATTTCAATTATAATATTTCCCTTCCAGAAGCAACATATCCACATACAGACACCATGAACACTATAGGAGTGCGTTGACCAGAGCTGCAGTTTGATGCGCGAGGACAGAAGCATTGAAGCGACTTTCCCATGCCGCAACAGCTTCTAAGCTCATAGAGCGTTGACGTTCTGTATCAAAAATCATATTTGCAAGCATCCGAGCACATTCATCTGGGTCTACGTCGACTGGAAACATCAACCCTGATTTAGAATCAACCAGTTCACCAATTTGGCCAACATCAGTCGTGATGACCGGGATTCCATAAGACATTGCCTCCCCCATTGACACCGGTAATCCTTCAGTATCGCTCATCAGCATGAACCACTGGGGCGGTCTCTTCGCATAAATTTCCTGGATTTCTTCGTTTTTCAATAGCCCGGCATGTCGAAGCTCAAGATTCGGCTCATCGGCACTTTCAATTTGAGCAAGAAGTTCTTCGCGTCGATAGTCGCCGTCACCGATTAAAGTCCATCTTATTTTGCGATCAGGTGTGTAATGAGCGATTTTTTGTATAATATCCACTATAAGAGAAAGCCGCTTGCAATCTGTTATACGAGCTACGGTATAGATTTCCAAGGGGCGAGAGACTCCATCAGCCAAACTATAGCTACCCGGCTGAATACTCCTATTGGATCCGAGACGTATCACTTTGAACTTAGAAATATGTTCCGGGAATTTATTGGCCAGATATCGACGCCCATGTTCAGATATGGTAATGACACTTTCGATATGCCCGAGCAAACGTCGTCTCACTTCCGCTGAACGAAAAATTCGATGGGTGTCAATGTCATACAAATCAGACGTGTGAGCACGTGTGATGCATTTCCATCCATATTTAGAGGCAATATACGCGTTGGCTGATGCTGTGTCAAGAAACCATAAGGAATAAAGCACCGAGTTCCCAGGCAATAGTTTATTATTGTGTAATACCTTCTTAACAGCCCGCGCAATAGTAATAGTATTCGCGGCCTGCATAAATCCCTTGAGCCATTGACTTGCAGAACGTGCTTCTCTGGTCACATCAATCAAGGAGCGGACTACGTAAGGATGAAAGATGTAAAACAGTTTGACAAGTCGTGAGTGTGTTGCTTTCTGTCGGGTAAGCGACCAATCTACCTCTACTCCATCAGGGAGTTGACTCTCGAATCCAAGTTTATGGCCCAAATCATCAACAGGTAACAAAATAATTCTGTCGAAGTATTCTCGGAATGCTTCTAATTCGCTGTCTGCAAACACCTTTTCCGAGTACACATCACTAGGGTAACTATTCGTACAATATATGAGTGTCTTATTTGAGTCGGCCATGTATTTGAGGGATTATATGGATTGAGAGACGCCATACCGGCTCAAAGGCTGAAAGACCTTTATATATTCTACCTTTTAAAGGAAGTCGGACAGGCAGAGTGCGTGCAAATGATATAAACTCGCGCCGAAACTCCGGATTTCTCGTACGAAAGAACATGGCCGCAAGATGATTGAGCACCGATGAGTAATGTTCCTTCATATCCTCGTCTGATACATTGAAATGTTGCTGTAAGATTCTGGTCTGGAGGTTTGCACTAAGCGAGTACAGAAATCTTTGTGCGAATGTCTTTGGATGGGAAACCGATGCTTGGCCAACACTATAATGGAGTGTAATGTCTGGGAGTAGGGCTACACGACCTTCATCCGACATGGCTAATACAATTTGCTGATCCTCCGCAGTAAATCTCGGATTGACAAAAATGTCAGGAAACTCCTTAATCTTCTGTTGCAGCACATCCTTCCGGTAGAGCGCAGAGCATAGATGCAATAGGCGCTTCTGGCTGAGCACAGGGGCCAGCAAATCGCCACGCTCGAAAATCTTCACTCCGCCAGGAGCATGGGCTGCAGGATGTCGTGATAATACGCCAGTGGCTTCGTCGCGACATAAGAAGTCTGTTGCAACCATCGTCACATCGGGATGAGTCGTTAGAAATTCGAATTGCTTCTGCAGTTTGAAAGAATCGGTCCAATAATCATCGCCAGCACAATCGGCAAGCAACCTACCGTTGGAGCGTGCAATACAGTCATAGTAATTTCTAACAACGCCTATATTTTTCTCTCGACGCACATAAACGACTATACCCGGGAAACGAACGGCATAATCACGACAAATCTTATCGGTGCCATCCGATGAACAGTCATCTCCAATCACGATTTCGAAACTTGCATCCGTCTTTTGTGCAAGAATCGAATCGAGAGTCCGCGCTATTGTCTTGCGCTGATTGTAAGTTACTATAATAACAGAAATATCCACCATGCGATTACTGGTTGAAATTACATTTGTAGACAAGATACCCCTGCGGTTCTGCATATCTGAAGTGCAATATTAATAAAAAACAGTCTGAATTGCAAATTTAAGCTACGACATAGGCCTATGTTTTTATTCATTTAAATCTAACATTGATTTGGGAAGGTGTATCAAGTCTCCCATGAGTTCGAGATAGCTACGAGATAAGTAGTCAATACGTCCAGCCGCAGGGGTGAGAGTAATCTCTCCGAACCACACTTTCCCCCCTGTATCAAAGAAGTCTATTCTGACAAAAGGAAAATCTTTCGCCAAGATAGTTGCATATCGAATCATCTCATTTAAATGGGGCGGGGCTGGTAATTCCACAGATTCTTGTTGGCTGCTTACAATTGCATCCGGTAATTTGCTCCAATCAGGCAAACTATATAGAGAAAACAACGTATGGAATGAAATAGGATCACGGCGCGAACACACAAGGCAGTAAACAGGTTTACCATTGAAACACATAAATTTATAGTCTATCGGCATCTCTCCATCGGAATCCGGAGGGAGTAGCTTTTCTACGATGATTCGCGGTGGAATTGCGAGATAGTGAGGTTCGGCTCCAGCGAGTCCGAATTTGGAGTCGAGCCATCGGGCAGCCTGTTTTATAATCTTTACAAGATCTGCTTTCGATTTGTCGTGTACAATTACAGCTTGAGCATTGCCGTTGTTCGACTTTATAACAAAACTGTCTGGGAGTTTCGAGAAATCGATGTCAGAGGCAGACTCGTATGATGCCAGAAGTGGAACTACTATTTCACCAAGTCCTTTGCCGGCGACAAAGTCACGGGCACGGAGTTTATCTGCAAGCATAGGCCAAAGCGAAGTATCAGAATTGAACTCCAACCAGAGGATTTTCTCATTAAGATCGCGCGGATTATCAACATTCGGGAAACGACCCAACCGCTCGTAATGCAACCAAACAGCAGCCTGCCGTGCAGATATTACCTTCTTTGAGGCAAGCATGCGCACCATTCGCCTCAATATGCTTCTGACAATTCTCATAATTAAAACGTATGAAAGTACTATTTTCAAAATTTATAATCTATAAGTTCTTTGCCCCCTACCTCAGCGGCGAAACGCGGGAATCCAGATCTAAACATCCTGCCGGTACGCATCAACACGACCTTTTCAGCATTCATAAGCAAGTGCTGGTCGACAAATGTCTTTAACCAGATATCCTCATTTTCCGACTTCGTTATGTCAAGATGCTTGATGTCTCCGTCGACCACATAAATTCGTGGATCAATAGAAGGAGCAAGCTTTAAAAATCCCGGGCTGTCTGTAGCCACAAGGACTTTATAGCTATGCGGGACCTGTTTCAATAATTTCTTGAATTCGGTTACAACCCTAAACAAAAATCTATCCTTCTCATCATTCGACAACCTATTATCAGATAAATCCTTGAAATCGCCCAAAAGACCTATAAATCTGAACGAAAAAGCCCAATAATTTTCGCCTAATTTATCCAGATGGTATTTTATAGCCCTATCAAGCCTTTCAGTTGGCCGGAACAGTTCTTTGTAGAGTTCCGCATAGTTCCCCCTGCCATTGTCTGAATTCGAATATACAAGCGTCTGTTTGCGGCGATTGCGCAATGCTCCAGTCAGCCGCAATCTGCTGCTTACCCTCCAATGGTCCTGAATAAGCACAGGAAATGAATCTGCGGCGGAGTAAGATATTTCCTCCGGCTTTATTCTCCAGTCGAATGTAGCGGGTTGCAGATAGTCCGTGAGCTCGAATGGATGATTCCAATGGATATAGAAAGGAATGCCTCTTCGCTTCGCTTCTTTATACGTTGTCAGCAGACCCCGCTCGCGATCTGTCAGACCTCCATGAAGAATCAACCCATCGTACATGCATATTATCCCGGTCTTGGTCAAACCAGCTTTTGCCGACACTCCGATATACGGTTCATAAAACCTCGCATCCTCACTTTCCTTATCCCGAAAATTCTTCTTGTAAATGCCGATTATCGCCCGTGTCTCAGGAATGAACTTCGACAAATTCCTGTGCGAATCATATATGAACTTCCTGATTATCTGAAACGGTCGGCCACCATATTTACGGCCCAGCCGTCCACACGTCTTCTTGATTCTGATCAATATATTCATATTACTTGCGTATCAGGAGTTTGATACGGTTTATACCATGGAACACCGAAACCATAAAGAAGAGAGCCATGAGAACATATCCTATCCAGCTTTCGTTTGTCAGCGATACCGCAAGACAAAGAGTCGTCAACATCACGGCAAATCCATACTCGCGCTTCACCGCAGAGCTGAATGAATATCCGTATGTACAACGGTTTACAATCTGATAAACAATCAAAGCCAGAATATTCTCAGCCACCACAGCATATCCAAGACCAACCAGCCCGAAAAAGTAAAATCCAATTATGCTGAATGTAAGAGTCACCACATTAGTCATAATCACCTCAAGTTTAACAAACAACTTCTTGTTGTTCTTGGCGAATGCAATGTACCCCATTGGAAACTGCAATCCCTTCAACAATACCCCGAGTCCCATCCATCTCATCAACTCAAGAATCGGATAAAAGGATTCCGTAAGCAACAGTTTTATAAGAATCGGTGCAGAGAGAATCACTGCAATTGAAATAGGACCAAGCACAAGGGCCATAATCTCCGACTGCCGGTTGACGGTTTCATTCATTCTGCCGTTGTCAGCTGCTACGGCCGCCAATCTGGGGAAATAGTCAAGCGACATCGCAGCAAACACAGCTCCTGCATATTGGTTTGTCATACTGTTTGCGGCCTGATAAAGTCCCACAGTATCCACATCTCCGTAATATCTTAAAAACACATTTATCGCGTATGTCACCGCGGTGCCGAACAAATCGCCTGCAACAAGAAGAATACCAAGTCCGATAAATTTTTTTGACACCGATTTAAAATCCCGGTTCTTCTCACCGACTATGATGTTTTTAGTCGCCTTTCTTACATTCCATTCATAGAATATAAGGTTAACCGCTGCAAAAAGGATCATTGCAGGCACAATTCCCTTTGTGCCGAAAAAATAATATAGAGGAACACCGGCAAACAGTCCGGTCAGTGCACCGACAATAGATGCCTTCGACAGTCTCTTGACCTCATGCAGTCCTTGAAGCACCGAAGACTTGCCATTATACACGATAGTAAGAAATACCATCATTCCCAACGCCACGAACTGCCACGCATAGTCGCCGGTTCCGAATGTCCATTCACTAAGATATCGTGCCAGTAGCATGCATATAGCACAGCCGATGAGTGCAGTAAGGGAAACAAGCCTGCTGATTATCCTCAGCAATCCACCGAATGCTTTGCCTGATTCGTTCTCAGCCGCCACTTCCTTGACTATGGCGAGATTCAAACCGAGAGATGAAGCCTTGACCACAGTGTTGGTGGTGGCATTGAACAGCGACGAGATTCCCATTCCCTCCGGGCCGAGAAACATCGCCACAAATTTTCCCCTTACCAAATTAATCAGTATCAGGAAAACCTGCATTCCTCCGAAAATCGAAGTGCCTTTAAGAATGCTCCTATAGCTGTTTCTGGAAGATTCTTCCATACATCTTCAAGAACAGATAAGCCGGCTTGAGGCCCGTTCTCATCAGTTTATAATATTTCTGTCCCACTCTCGGTTTCACCACATCCCACTTGATAAGCCTATATGACTCTCTAAGCTTACTCCATATCACTCGCTTCTGTTCGGAATTATATGCCGATGAATTCCATGCAAGGAAACGGACACATTCTATTACCGTCTTGTATATCTGAGTTTCTATCAGCGCCCGTTCCTCCACCCCATCCGGATAGTTAGCATATATAAATTCTTTAAGATTGAGATTGGCCCTCAATCCATCAAATTTATTCATATTGACCAAATGGGTAACCGACGTGGTGTTTACAAAATAATTATAACCGGCGGTAGAAAGGACTACCTTATTTGCATTAAACAGCAACACCCTTGTTAAGTATTCGTCTGCAAATATATACCGATAATCGCACACTGAATTTATGCATCTCAGGTACAAGTCCTTATCAATCAAGCCCCCATTTGCTCCCAACTTCCATCCGTCGAGTGTTTGTTTCACGAGATCGGCACCTCTGCAAGGCTTGTTGAATTCCAACCCTTCAATCGGGACTAACCGCTTCCTGCCGCCATCCTTGATTTCCCCATACATAGAGGGATACACGATATTAACCCCTAATGACTCTTTTAATTCAAGCAATAGTCCCAAATAATCAGAATCGAACCAGTCATCAGCATCAAGTGGAGCGATAATATAGGCCTTGGCTGATTCTATCGCATCTTTTCTCGGAACGAATGCTCCACCTGAATTCTCTGGCCTGCGAATCAAACGAATTCTATTATCCTTTGCCATGTATCGCTCCACGACTTCTACCGTGTTATCTGCCGAGCAATCATCCACCACGACAAGCTCCCAATCAGTAAAATCTTGGTTTATTATGCTATCTATTGCACGGCCAATATACGTCTCCACATTATATGCGGGCATTATACATGAAATCTTAGGAGTTTGAATCATGAACCGTTTTCTTTAAAGAACTGACATATATTCCCGGTTATTGCGCGTTTTACGATTACTTGTTGCGAAAATATTCTGGGGAATATTTCCTTGTTATAAGCAGTCGCGATATCTCCTTCTCTTCTTCCATTATCGTATCCCGGGCAGAGGATTCCTCATCGGCATGCAGTATACTCCGACCTACACCACTGTATGGCATTCCCATAAACCGGTAATCCTTGCCGAGTATCTCAAGTATTGTCGGGAACAGATCCACCTGACGAACAACACTGCGTACATTCCCCGTAACCGGGCTATTAAGTATTATCCAAGGGATGTAAGGACCGACTATAGCCTTAGATGCAGCCCCCCGCCTTACCTGATGGTCACTGGCTATGACTATAAGACTCTTATCGTACAGCCCACATGCCTTCAGCTCGGCTATGAATTTGCTAAGTTCATTATCGAAATAATTCAATCTTTTTATATAATTGAAATCCTCATCCGTGAAACCGGATATGGGGCTAATTTCACCTTTATTTTCAACAACCGCCTCCGTATAGGGATCATGCATCGTCAGCGTTGTGATGAACAGAAAGAACTTTCCTTTAAATCCATTACTGACAGTAAGAGCTTTCTCAAAGATTTCCCTATCTTTGTCATTCATAGATCGCACCGAATTATAATGAAGAGATCCAAAACCATAGCTACGCGTGGTGACACTGTGTCTCCAAGAACTTTTATCTTCACCTATCACTTCTGCCGATTCTATTGCAAGGGCTTTAGCCAATGATGGATAATCCTTTTCTCCATAATTCATCACCAATGCTTCTTCCTGCAATGGAAGTAATCCTGTATTGTACATAAACTGACCGTCGGAGGATTGTCCAAAGGTTACCTGAGGAATAACATTTTTCACGACAAGTGCTGTTGAATCCTTCTCAAGACTTGCCAGATATGGCATGTATTCCTCCTTTTCAGGATAATCGAATGCCTTGCTTGTGAGCGATTCCACCACTATCAATATCAGATTATCCAACTTATTGTCTTTGCTGCTTGACATGACCTGCTTGTAATCTTGATTCCGCTTATTCAGAAAACCTTTAATCCGATTTGCCTCATCAATACTCATGGACTTCGACTCTTTAAAAATATCAAATGAGCAGCGAGCCATGTAGCCCCAAAAACCTCCTAATTCCATATATGATTGCCAATTAAGCTTATCGAACATCATAGTTACTATTATGATATCCGACATTTTCTCTCCTGGATTCCATTTGTATACCCTACGAACTGAGCCGACACACACCACCAGCATAAGCAACGCAACCGTCGCCAATGAACCGGCTAAAGCCTTGCGCTTAATCTTAAATCCGATAACGGCTTTTCTGAATATCACAAACAGACAAACCGTGACAATCTGCAATATGAGAAGCGATACGTCTCCGGCTCGGAACGATGCGGCGGCCGCCTCGGTGACCATCGGATCCGTAACCTGGCTCATGAAATACATCCTCCCGGGAATCAGGTCTCCGTAATTTCTGAAAAAGAGGACATTCGCCAACGCCACCAGTGGAACCACCACAACCGGCAGAAGCTCCAGAAACCGCCATTTTCCTCTCAGCAGCAAAAACGGCAACAACCCGATCGCGCCATCCATTATGGCTACCAAAACCTTGAAGGATACCGAAACTCCGTTGTCCCCCAGCGGAAACAGAGAGATATAGAGTGAACTCCATCCTATGCTCAGGAATACGAGCAGACAGATCAGATAGAACTGCCAATCCGTCTTTTTGATATTCTTAAAAATCGTCATGTGTTAGGTACAGATACTGCTTATAATTTCAACCGATAGTGGCGGTGTAGCACCGCCGTGGCTCCGTAGGAGAATTTCTGGCGCAGAAGGCCTGCGTTTAAGTAGAGGCCACCATCTTCGTTGCTTGTACCGAAATCGAAGAAAGCCCGGTCGCGAAAAGTCTCGGTTATCAGCTTATGAAAAAGAGGTGTAAGCAGGTTCAACTCCCGTCCTTTAGAGGTTGTGGCGATGTATTGCGCATGTGCCACGCGACCGGTGTCGTAGACACATACCCCGGCTTCCATGCGCGGTATGTCTGTCTTAATGTCTCCTTCTTCTAAAGGCAATGCCGCGTAGAAAAAGCGAATATTGTCAGGAAAACGGAATTTCAGAAGTCGCATCTCCTCGACAATATGGACCGGGCGTGCGCCATGACGTTCCTGCAGACAGTCCGCAAGCATCGACATGAATCCCTCTATATCATCTGTCTCCGAGATTATCGGATTAAGCTTCTGGGCTTTTGCAAGATGGCGACGCATCTGCTGGTTGAGCGACTCTCCGCGGCACTGGTTGATTGATGAACTGACATCCGTCCTCACCATCGAGGCTCCGAGCCTGAACAGCGCATACTCCGCCTCCTCCGAGGGCTGAGCAGCGTAAATCCAGGGAACGGGACGATAATCCAGTTCTGTTATGCCACAATCACGCCACACTTCCACCGCCTCGCAGAAAAACTCAAGCACATCCGCGGCATCCACATGCGCCGGAGGAAGAATCCAGCCCCCGTAGGTCAATCCCTGATGCGAGTGCAGCACATTGTCCGGTGTGATATTGGCCGGAAGCATTGCCACGATTCGACCTCCCTTGCGCACCATCCAAGAGCAGTCCTTGAAACGGTCCGCATGATAGTCCATGTAGCCACGCATGAAAAGGAAGGTCCCGTTGCGCGATTCCGACACGAACCGGTCCCATTCAGCGCGATATTCCGGCCTATATCTTTCTATAATCCAGTTCCCCATAATCAAGACCTAATCCAACCGAGAGGGTCGAGTTTCTCGCGATTTCGCCACACTTCAAAGTGGATCGAGCCCTTGCCCGGGTCATCCTCGCCGGCCGCTATGCGTCCGAGGCCCTGACCCTGCTTAACCACATCTCCCACTTTCACCGAGGCTCCGGAGAGATTGCCATAGACTGTATAGTAGTTCCCGTGGCTTACGATGACCACTGTGGAGAAACCGGGAATCATATACACGCCCGAAACCTTACCTCCATAAACGGCCTGGGCAACAGAACCTGCAGCGACCTCCGCATCAATACCCGGGTTGTCATACATCACCTCGGGCAGATCAGGCAGAGAGTGGCGTCCGAAGCGGCTTGTAACCTTGAATGAACCTGATACAGGCCGCGGCAACGAACCCCGCATCTTCTCAAAACCGCCGGCACTCTGACTCCTGTTCTGCGAACCGGAGGGAGCCGGAGCCGCTGCAGAACCGGAACTCGAACCCGCGCCGCGCGGACGGCGCTTCCTCGCATCGGCATAGTTCTTCGACTGTTCAGTTCCTGATTTACTATCCCTCTGTTTCTCGGTTTTTTTCTGCTTCTCTACAGCCACACTTTCTTTGCGAGACTTTTCTTTCCGCTTGCGCGCAGGCTCCGCCGCTTTCTTTTTGGAGGAATTGTCGGCGATAACGGTTTCCTTCTCCGATGATTTTTCCTCCTTCACTGCCTTCTCCCGAGCTGCTTCCTCACGCGCGAGTTGTTCCTGCCGCTGTTCCTCACGCCTGCGTTCCGCATCCTCGCGTGCCTGGCGTTCGATCTCGGCCTTACGCTGCTCCTCTGCGATGAGGGCAGAGATACGGCTGTTAAGCGCATTGGCCTCTTTCTGCTTGGCGGCAAGATGCGACTTAAGCGCCGACCCGTTCTTCTTCAGGTCGGTGACTATCATATCCTGTTTGGAATACTGTGTTTCAAGCTGTCGCTGAGCGGCAAGACGGGTTCCGAGCGCACGGTCATGCATCTCCTTGCTTTGAGCAAGCTGTTGCGTCTCCTTTTTCAAGGCGTCGACATGCTTACCGATTTCGCCAGTCTGCCTGTCGCGCCATTCGGCAAACTGTCTGAGATAGCGCATGCGCCTCATGGCCTGGCTGAAACTGCCTGACGAAAAGATGAAGGCAAGATTGGAATTGCTCTTTTTCTTGGACCTTATATTTTTCACGGCCTTGAGATATTCCTTGCGGAGTTTCTCCAGTTTCGCCTCGTTGTCGGCAATATTTTTCTGCAAGCCTCCGATCTGCTTTTCAAGAGCATTGACCTGCGCCGCAGCCGTTGCCACTTTCTTCTTGCTGTCGCCTATTTCTGTCTCGAGTTTACCGAGCTCGTTGAGTCCTTTCCTTACGGCCGCGTCATTGGCTTTGATCTGCTCCTGCGTAAGCTTAATATCCCGCATAGCCGCCTCATGACGCTTGCGGACATCTGAGGAAGTCTCCTTACTGTTCTTCGACTTGCCGGTATTTTTTTTCGAGTTCGAGGCAGTCTTTCCGGAAGATTTCTTCCGCGCGGTTTTCTTATTTTTCTGCGTCTTGCTTCCTCTTCTGCTGCCCTGCTTTTGCTCAATCGACATCTCGGTGCGGGAGGTGGCGGCAGATATGATTTCCGCACCCGGCATGACCGTGAGAAGGAGTGTCAAGGCGAGACATCTTTTTATCAAGAATCCCATCAGGCTTACTATATCGTTCGTTTTATTGTTCGTTGTTGTCTATTACTGGAGTCGATTCCCCTTACTTGAAAATCTTCGTTATGGGAACCCGTCTATATGCGGCACCCGGCACAAACGGAGCAAACGGCTGGCCACCCCATTTAACCGAGCTGAAATCGACGGTAGCGTTCACCGGTTTCCCTTTCCCGCTAACACGGACTCCAATGCCAAGACCGCTACCGTAGGTGTATTCGAGCGAACCTTCTATCTTCTGCGACGGAATCTGAACCGAGAGCATCGAGGTCCTCCCTTTCGGAGTCACTGAATAGCAGTAAGAAAGCGCAGCCAGACCTTCAGATTCCGGCGGAATCACGGTCCATCCTTCACCTTCTCCTTTCGACTTGAACTTAACCATCGATGCGTTCTGCATGTCAAGCTCCCCGGCTCCGAGGATTATGATCCTTCCCAGCAACAGGCTCTGCACATCGCCAATGAAATCAGGATAAAACTCAAGAAGCCGCTGCACCGGCTCGCAGGCGAATGTCTTCGACAATTTATTCACAATCATTACGCTGTCCTTATCCACATCCGCACGGAATACCTCGCCTACAAACGGCGCCCGCACCGAAATCTGGATAAGCTTACCGCGCTCCATGTACAACTTCACGCGAGGAGAAATCGGCGCGGAATCTATTTTTACCTTTCCGTCGAACTCAGCCGATTTCCATGCCTGGTAATTTCCCAGAATAGTCATCAGAGCCTCATTCGACGATGCGTCTCCACCGGCTGCACGCATTGTCGTCGCAGCAGCCATTATCCCCATCAATATTATCAGAAACTGTCTCATTTCTTCTCTTTATCTTCTGTTTGTTCCAAATCTGATTTATCCGTATCCCCGGCCTTGACTTCTGATTCAGCCGCGTCCTTGTCGGTGTCTCCCCCTCTTTCCTGAAGTGTTTTCTCTCCTTCGGAAATCTTGTCCTCAAGGCCTTCGATTTCAGCATCCAGCTCCAGAGCCTTGCGCCAATAGACGAGGGCTTCTCCAACATTACCGAGCGACATCAGGATATCACCGTAATGATTGAAAAGTTCCGGCGACTCATATCCCTGCTTTTCCATAGCCTCCACAGCCATCTTCTGATACTTCTCCGCCTCCTGATTCTCTCCTGAGAGATGCAGTATCCATGCGTACGTATCGAGATTGGTGGCATTATCGGCATTCTCGCCTGTTATGGTCTGTGCACTAAGCTTCCTGGCCTTGTCAAGATCGCCCCCGTCGATGCTCAGGAAATATGCGTAATTGTTTTTTGCAAGATAGTTCGATTCATCCAGAGCTATCGCATTCTCGTAAGCCATGTAGGCGCTATCCTTCTGTTCGGCGAGATGCCATGTATCGCCCATAGCTGTAAACAGCTGGCTGAGCCGGTCCAGGTCAGCGAGCGAGATATCTGGGCGTACATCACGCAGGGTGATAAGCGTGTCGGTACGCAAAGCCGAATCCACTCCCGCGGCCATGGTGCGGTATGTGGCAATCGCCAGGTCGTACCGTTCAGCCTGCATCGCCACCGAGGCATATAGATGGCGCAGGTCATTGTCAGGCTCCACATGCTTCATGGCCTCGTCGTAGGTCGCCAACGCTTTTTCGGTGCTGTCGGCGGCAAGCTGGTATGTTATCAGCTGCCCCCAGAAAGTCCGGTTGGCCGGCTCCATGTCGAGGGCGTAACGGATCTGTTCCTCCGCTTCCGGGAACTGCCGTTTGGCCGCACTGTATCGGGCAGCCAGATCAAGCACCTTGGGCTCATGAGGATACTGCTCGCGAAGCACTGAGAAGAGATAATCTCCACGCCCGGTGTCGTGTTTGTCGGAAAGAAGCGACTGTAGATAACCTGCTACAATCTCTGTCTTGCGGTCAAGGTCCACATCCTCGCAGAGCAACATCTCGTACATCTTCTCGTCGAATTTAGCCGAGTCACCCTCCTGACGGTAATAATCGGCCAGAGAAAGTTTCGGCGCGCCGGAACCTGGAGCAATCCTCTCAGCCTGCTCATACCAATACAGCGCCGAATCCCGACGGTTTATCACATCGAACAGATTCCCCTTGAGAATCATGTAATTCGGTTCGAAAGGATTCGTCTCAATCAATTTAGACGCCTCATTGACTGCCGCAGTGGTATCCTGCATCCCGAGCAACATCGACATCTTCCTGAGAGACAACTGCGGAGAATGTCCTTCCACCCTCTCATACTCTGTCAGATTCGCCAGAGAAGCCTTCAGGCTGTCACGGGCGGCGTTCACCTCCGACAGGATGAGCAAAGCCCCGGTGCTCTTAGGATTCCGGGCGTAAGTGCGTTCAAGCACGCGCACCGCTTCCGGGATGGTATCGAGTCGGTAGGCCATGTATCCGTAGGACAGAGCCTCGTTGACATCATCGGGATACATGTCCACGTACGGAGCTGCGAGGGCAAGCGATCTGAGCTGCTCCGCACGCGACTGCATGGTGTCGGTCATCACCGAAGACCTCATAGATCCGTAGGCGGATCCGGCCTCAACATACGAAGGGTCGGCAAGATACGCTTTCCTGTAATACTCATACGATGCCGCGACATCAGCCATGGCCTGGCGCCGCGCTCCCTCCATGAAATAATAACGGGCGCGCGCACGCGCGGACTCATTCTTCGAGGAAGAGTCAGCCGCAGCACAACACACCGCCGCCAACAGCATTGCAAATATTATTGTCAGACTTGATTTTCTCACTTTGCTTTCATTTTGTCCCGGTATGACCGAATGCGCCATCCTCTCGACGCGTTCGGTCAAGCTCACCGACTTCCTCCCAGCTCACATGCGAATATTGCTTTACAACCATCTGACATATACGGTCACCGTCATTGACGGTGAAATCCTCTTTGCCTAAGTTCACAAGAATTATACCGACTTCTCCGCGATAGTCCGCATCAATGGTCCCCGGAGTGTTGGCGATGCTGATGCCGTTTTTCAACGCCAGACCTGACCTGGGGCGTATCTGGCATTCATAGCCTGAAGGCAACTGCATGTACAGCCCCGTATGGATTAATGCCCTTTCAAGCGACTTCAGCACCATGGGACCATCCGGAAGATATGCCCTCACATCCATCCCGGCGGCCTCGAATGTCGCATAGTCCGGAAGCGGATGGTGACTTTTATTGATTATCTTGACTTTAACTTTATCCATTTTATCATTTACTTTATTCACCATGAAAGGTTACATAGCCAGCTCTCACACCCTTGATATCTGTCAGCGCATTAGTGACCCTGCATTATAATAACAAACCAGACTCAACTTTTTCCAAAGATAAAAAAACATGGCTGCCCCCGTACGAAGACAGCCATAGTTTGCCTTTTGTCTCTTCTTTATCCCTCCTCGATAGCGTCGTTGGGACAAACAGAAGCACAGCTGCCGCAGCTGATGCAGGTGTCGGGATCAATCTTGTAGATCTCGCCCTCGGAGATAGCCTCTACCGGGCAAACCGAAATACATGTTCCGCATGCCACGCAGCGGTCTGTAATTACATAAGCCATAATTTTTCCTTTTTAAAGTTTCGTTTGGTTAGTTACGCAAAATTAATGGTATTTTACGATTCTGCCAACTATCCGTGCAGATAATTTTAAAGTTTTTCTTAAATTTGCGAAAATTTTCGATGAAAACATGACCGGTCAACCTTTGATTTCGATAATAACAATCACATTTAATGCCGAAAAAGCAATATCTCCTACGCTCGAATCCCTCTCGCAACAGACATTCCGGGACTTCGAGCATATCGTGATTGACGGAGCCTCTAAGGATTCTACACTGGCTATTGTACGAAGCATTGGAAATGCCAGGATACTCAGCGAACCGGACAAAGGCCTGTATGATGCGATGAACAAAGGACTTCGGCTTGCCAAAGGCAAATATATTCTCTTTCTCAACGCCGGGGATGCATTCCACTCTCCGGATACCCTGGAGAAATACGCAGAAAGGGCACATTCCGGCGATGACATAATCTATGCGGATACCGTAATTGTCGATACGGACAGAAAAGTGCTGAAGCCAAGGCATCTTACCGCACCGGAAAGGCTGACGTTCAAATCATTCGCTCAAGGTATGCTTGTATGCCACCAGGCATTTATGGTCAAGGCGGCAATCGCGCCGGAATATGACCTTAGTTGGAGATTCTCCGCTGATTATGACTGGACCGTACGATGCATAAAAGCTTCCAATCCTGACAGATGCACAAATTTAGGAATAATTGCCATCGATTATCTATCCGATGGAATGACCGACCATAACAAATACACGTCGCTGCGAGAGCGCTTCCGCATCATGACTCGCCACTACGGCACAGTCCCAACTCTTCTCCGCCACTTAGGTTTTCTTCTACGAGCCCTCCGCCGCTAAGCCGCAATCCGTAATAATATAGCTGCGGGATCTCAGTCCGGTGTATCCGGCTTTGCCGGGCATATAAAAAGAGACAGGCACTTCCCTGTGGGAGTGCCTGTCCTGAAGGTGGCGATTACCTACTC
>CAJUBC010000021.1 GCA_910584545.1 uncultured Muribaculaceae bacterium
TTGTTGGGAATAAAGAGCGATATAATCGTGAATGTCCAGGGAGACGAGCCTTTCGTCAGGCCGCAAGAGATAATCGGGGTGTCTGCTGTCCTTGAGAATAATCCGCACGCCGGCATCGCCACCGTTGCAACCAGATTCAATGACGAGGAAGGCATCGTACAGCTCGAAGACCCGAATCTGGTTAAAATCGTCATGACTCCGGGAAGGGAAGCCATATATTTCTCGCGTAGCGTAATACCGTACAATAGAGAGGAATTAAAACCCGGTAATTTGTCGAATGTGGAATATTTTACACATGTCGGCATATACGCCTATCGACCGGAAACATTGTCCCGTATTGTGGCAATGTCCCAGACTCCCCTCGAAAAAGCCGAAAAACTCGAGCAGTTACGCTGGATAGAAAACGGCTGCCGCATTGCAGTGGCCTTGACATCACGGCCTTCATTAGGGATCGATACCCTGGAAGACCTGAAGCATGCAGAAGACGAAATGAAAAAAATTGTAGCTGATCAGAGCCGATAATTGGGCAAAAATGATTAATTTTGCATACGGAAACGGATAGGTAAGTCCGCTTACGCCATAAATTACCCGGCTAACGCTTATAATGTTCAGATTGAGAGTAAATTACCTAAGATAAAAGATAAGTTGACAAAATGAAAAAGAGTGCGCTTCAAAGAGTGCGGGCTTCATATCAGCCCAAACTTCCGAAAGCCCTTCAGGGTCCTGTTAAAGTCAAGTACGGCGACGCCACAGAGTCTGTCGCCAATCAGGCAGAAATCAAAGAGCTTTTCCCTCATACCTACGGAATGCCGGTAGTGGAGTTCGTTCCCGACGAGGCCCCCGAGCGTGTAGAAGAACCGTTCAACGTCGGTATCATCCTTTCCGGAGGCCAGGCCCCCGGTGGCCACAATGTGGTCAGCGGTATCTTCGACGGTCTGAAGAGCCTGAACAAGGAAAACCGTCTCTACGGATTCCTTATGGGTCCTTCCGGATTCATCAACCACCAGTACATGGAGCTGACGGCGGGAGTGATCAAGGAGTATCGCAACACCGGTGGTTTCGACATCATCGGTTCGGGACGCACCAAGCTTGAGAAACCGGAGCAGTTCGACGCCGGCCTGAAGATTCTCAAGGAACTCGACATCAAGGCTCTTGTGATAATCGGTGGAGACGACTCCAACACCAACGCCGCTGTCCTTGCAGAGTATTACAAGAACATCGGTGCCGAGATACAGGTAATCGGGGTGCCCAAGACCATCGACGGTGACCTCAAGAACGAGTGGATCGAGACCTCTTTCGGTTTCGATACTGCCTGCAAGGTCTACAGTGAGGTGATCGGCAACATCCAGCGCGACTGTAACTCTGCAAAGAAATATTACCACTTCATCAAGCTGATGGGGCGCTCCGCATCGCACATCGCCCTCGAATGCGCCCTCGAGACCCAGCCTAACATCTGCATCATCTCCGAGGAGGTTCAGGCAAAGCGCATGACACTCGACAACATCGTGAGCTATATATGCTACGTCATCTCGGAGCGTGCCAAACTGGGCTGGAATTTCGGAACAGTGCTCGTGCCCGAAGGTCTCATAGAATTCATTCCCTCGGTGAAATCGCTCATCAGCGAGCTTAATGACGTGATCGAGGAGCATGCCGAGGAAATATCCGAGGTGGAGGAACTCGATAAACTCAACCTCATATACGGATACCTGAGCCCGAAGAATGCAGACCTCTACAAGTCGCTTCCGAAGAACATAGCGCTTCAGCTCAGTCTCGACCGCGACAGCCACGGCAACGTGCAGGTATCGCTTATCGAGACCGAGAGCCTTCTCAGCACCATGGTGGAGAAGCGTCTCGAGGAGATGGCGGAAGCAGGCGAGTATGTCGGTACATTCAAGGCCCAGCACCACTTCTTCGGTTACGAGGGACGTTGCGCCGACCCCACCAATTTCGACGCCGACTACACATACGCTCTCGGCTATAACGCAGCTATGCTCATCAACTCCGGTCTCACCGGTTACATGTCGAGCGTGCGTAACCTCACCGACCATACGGAGAACTGGATTCCCGGCGGTATCCCAATCACAATGATGATGAACATGGAGCGCCGCAAGGGAGAGATGAAGCCGGTGATACAGAAGGCGCTCGTCGACCTTCACGGACGTCCTTATCTCAAGTTCGCGTCGATGCGCGAGACAATCGCCCTCAACACGCTCTATCAGTATCCCGGCCCGATCCAATACTTCGGTCCCGCCGAAGTATGCGACCGCCCCTCGATGACCCTCCTCCTCGAGCACGACAAGGAGATCTACTGATAAACAATTTTATCAGAGAATATCGGTTGCTATTATAATCAGAACCCATGTCGCATCGTTGATAAGATGCGACATGGGTCTTTTCTTTATATGGATGGCCGGCGCATCAATACAGACTACATAATCGATAAAAAAGATAAGCATTATGAGCAAGAAAATACTCGGGGCACTGGCCATTGTGTCATTATGTCTTGTCCCCGTATCCTGCGGAGGTAAACAGAAAACCGCTGAACAGAGTGCCGACAGCGTGGTGACTAAGGTGGCAGAGCCCTCGGCCGAGACTGTGAAAATCTACAGTGACTCCCTTCCGACGGTAGTCGATTTTTATGCCGTATGGTGCGGGCCCTGCAAGATGATAGCCCCGCTGGTGGAGGAACTGAAAGGGAAATATGCAGGTAAGGTCAACTTCGTGAAAGTCGATGTCGATCAGCAGCCAGGACTTGCAGCGCAGTACGGCATACAAGCCATGCCTACATTCCTGTTCCTCGCTCCGGGCGGTGAAGTGACCGGACGGATAGTAGGAGCCGACAGAGATGCCTTGACCGCGAAAGTTGCAGAAATCGCCGCAGAATAACATGTTTTTAAGCAGCAAATATTCACAGATTTTAAAATAATGTGTAAATTTGCACCATATTAACAACGATTCCCCACACCGGGTCAGAGTCCTTTTCAGACCTTAATCTATCGGGAAGGACCGACCCGCCGGAACTACCTAACAAACTACTTATGGCAGCAAATACCGTAGCGGCCGCACCGGCCAAGAATGGAGAACTGCTCAGAGACAAGGCATGGGCCAGATGGACAGCCCTTGGTCTTCTGGCGTTCGCCATGTTCTGTTCGTATGTCTTCATGGACATACTCTCACCTATCAAGAACCTTCTGCAGGAAACACGCGGATGGGACTCCACCGCGTTCGGAACCATGCAAGGTTCGGAGACGTTTCTCAACGTGTTCGTATTCTTCCTCATCTTCGCAGGAATCATCCTCGACAAGATGGGCGTACGCTTCACCGCCGTATTGTCCGGAGCTGTGATGCTTGTGGGAGCCTGCATCAACTGGTATGCCCTCACCGACTCATTCATCGGCAGCAGCCTCGAGACGTGGTTCACCAATCACCTTAACTACATCCCCGGATTCGATGAACTCGGAGTGTCGCCTTTCTATGAGGGAATGCCCGCATCGGCCAAACTTTCCGCAATCGGATTCATGATATTCGGGTGCGGCGTTGAGATGGCCGGCATCACGGTTTCCCGCGGTATCGTCAAATGGTTCAAGGGCCGCGAGATGGCACTGGCCATGGGTTCGGAGATGGCTCTTGCCCGTCTCGGTGTGGCCACCTGTATGATTTTCTCCCCTGTCTTCGCAAATCTGGGTGGAGAGGTGAGCGTTTCTCGTTCAGTGGCGTTTGCGGTCGTTCTCCTCATGATCGCGCTGATAATGTTTATCGTCTACTTCTTCATGGACAAGAAACTTGACGAGCAGAGCGGCGAAGCTGAGGAAAAGGATGAGCCGTTCAAGGTGAGCGATATCGGCAAGATTCTTTCCAGCTGGGCATTCTGGCTCGTGGCTCTTCTCTGCGTGCTTTATTACTCGGCTATCTTCCCCTTCCAGAAATATGCGGTCAACATGCTTCAGTGCAACCTCACGTTTACCGATGTGCCGGCCGAGTCCTTCTGGGCTACCGATGCCGTCACTGTGATTCAGTATGTGATAATGATCGTCATCGCCATCACGGCGTTTGTAAGCAACTTCCAGAAGAAGCCGGCGGCAAAGTACGGTTTCCTCGCTCTCTCCATAGTTGCGCTGGTGGTTTACTGCTACATGGGTTACATGCGTCAGAGCGCTGCCGCGATCTTCGCGGTGTTCCCCCTGCTTGCGGTGGGAATCACTCCTATCCTCGGCAACTATGTCGACTACAAGGGTAAGGCCGCCTCGATGCTTGTGCTCGGATCGCTTCTGCTGATCGTATGCCACCTGACATTCGCGTTCATACTCCCGCAACTGAAGGGAAATCCCGTAGGCGGCGTGATTCTGGCTTACGTCACGATCCTCGTTCTCGGGGCATCGTTCTCCCTTGTCCCTGCGTCGCTGTGGCCCAGTGTTCCGAAACTCGTCGACTCCAAGATCATAGGTTCCGCATACGCCCTGATATTCTGGATCCAGAACATCGGCCTGTGGCTCTTCCCGATGCTTATCGGTAAGATTCTCGACAAGACCAATCCTCAGATTGTGGAGGGACTTGCCAACGGCACACTCACTCCTGACCAGGCCGCCGTAAGCTACAATTACACGGCTCCGCTCGTGATGCTCGCCTGCCTCGGCGTGGCAGCCCTCATCCTCGGTCTCGTGTTGAAAGCACTCGACAGGAAGAAACATCTCGGCCTTGAACTTCCCAATATCGCCTCCGCCGAAGTGGAGGAGAGCGAAGTGGAGGCCCAGGAGGGATAATTCCATCTGAATTTATCAAGATACGGATGAGACCCTGTCCCGATTTATGGGGCAGGGTCTCATACCATTTTAGGGCTGACTGCGTTATAATAGTATGATTGGAAAACTGACATCAAGGGCCCTTGTCGCCGGTGCGGCGCTGTGCATCGCGGCGTTGCCTGCACTGGCTGAGACTGTATCGCAGAAACATGCGTCGAAGATAGCCGAGACATTCTTCAATACCGCATACGGGATACATGTGGCCGCTCCAAAATTCGCATGGAACGGCAGGCAGCTGACCACCGACCGGCTCTTTACCCCTTTCTACATCTATAATCACCCCAGGGGAGGATTCGTAATCATATCCGCTGAAAACAAGGCGTTTCCGGTGCTTGGATACAGCCTGACCAACACGTTCACGCTTGACATGTTGACCGACGATATCAAGGACCTCTTCACCACTTATGCGCGTCAGATAGAGATCATACGCTACGATCCCCGCACTCCTGACCGGGCGGTCGAGGCATGGCGGAATCTACCGGACTATATAACCTCTGTATTGAAAGCGCCATACGACACTCCTGAATACCGCGAGCTCGACTCCGAGGAGAAGGAAGAGATAGAAAGTCTCGACCGGAAAAACAACTGGATCGTGATGCCGTCCGCTGTGGAGTTCGATATATACAATCACAGCGATTACCGTGAATATACCCTTGAGGATGCGCTTGCCGAGGAACCGGAAGAGGTGCCTTTCAGCTTTTACGAGAACTTCATCAAGGAGATTCAGAATGAAGAGAAGATGCGGCTGGCCGCTTTTGACGAGATTCTGACCCCCACGCGTCCGGTCCTCAGGGATCTCGGAGGCGCGCATTTCATCGTCGACCTTCCGGAGAATGCGCGGATGCTGCGTGTCTACGGTATCGACGGCAGCCGGAAGCTGGAAAAGTATTACGGCGATACTTCGAGTGTCGGCATCGACATCTCCTCGCTTCCTGTGGGTTATTATGTGGCAATGATCCTCACGGACGACGGCCATGTATACGGGCTTAAATTATATCGGATATAAATTATGTCTAAATTTATCAAATCGAAAATTGTGGCATGGCTCGGCGTTGCGCTCGCTATCACCGTGACGGTGCTGAGCATGTGCTTTGAGAATGTTCCATGGTGGGAATATTCGGTAGCATTCTTCGCGTTCATGTCGTGTTTCCTGCATCTGCTTGCGGTATACATGGACGAGAAATTGCCAGTGGTCAGTTACAAACTCGACATGGCGGCGCTCGTATGCGGAGTGTGCCTTATCGTGGCGTTTATCATTCTTATGGTTACCGATTCAGTGATATTCGGTTTCTGACAGGACCTCGGCAAGCAATGGCTCTTATGACAGCTGACCGAGTCCTTCGCGGATGATTTCCGGAGTGTCGCCTGTGCAGTCCACTACAGTCGACAGCTCCGTTGAGCCGTCTCCACCATCCACCATCATGTCTGCGCGATTTTCGTAAGCCTCAGAGATAAGTCCGGGATTTACCGCGTAATCTTCGTCACTGTATTCAATCGTTGTTGTGAGCAATGGGTGTCCGAATCTTTCGACAACCGCGAGTGTGAGGTTGTTGTCGGGGATGCGGATTCCAACAGTCTTGCGTCCCTTGAACGCCTTTGGAAGGCTCGATGCCGATTTGAAGATGAACGTGAACGGTCCCGGAGTATTCTCTTTCATCATCCTGAAATATGAATTCGATATCCGGCAATATTCAGCTGCCATCGATATGCCGGAGCATAGAATCGACAGGTTTGTCTTTTCCGGATTGATTCCCTTCATCTTGCAGATTCGTTCGATACTCTTCATGTTGAGTGCGTCGCATGTAACCGCGTAAGCGGTGTCGGTAGGAAGAATCACCAGTTCGCCGGCATCGAGCCGGGCTGCTATATCGTTAAGCTGGCGGTCGGAAACATTGTCGTTCCAGATTTTTATGGTTTTCATACAGTTTGAGATTTGGCCGCAACTGGCCAGACATGCAAAATTAATAAAAAGAACTGAGAAGACCTCTGCATGAACAATTTTTGTGTATGGCAAACTAAAATTTGCGACAAAATTTATCTATCCGGTCGTTTTTTAGTAATTTTGCAGTATCTTTTATACTTGAAAGCATGACAATAGCGATTATAGCGGCGATGCAGAAAGAGCTTGAACTTATATTGGGTCTGATGCGTCGCGACGGTGACATAGCCACCGAAGAATTCGAAGGAGTGGAAATCCACAGAGGCCGTCTCGCAGGTAAGGATGTGGTGGCGGCGAAGTGCGGGATAGGGAAGGTCAATTCGGCGCTCCGGACTGATGCCGTCATAAGATATTGTAGTCCGGACCTGCTGATTAACAGCGGAGTTGCAGGAGGCGCGGACGCGTCCATGCATATCGGAGATGTACTGGTGGTCGACGGTGTGGCATACCATGACGTATGGTGCGGTCCCGGTACTGAGCCGGGAGCGGCCGACGGCTATCCCCGCGTACTTATCCCCTCCGGGCGGTATCTCGCCGTGATGCGTGCCATTCATCCCGATGGTGAGGACTGCTATCGCTACGGGCTGATATGCAGCGGCGACCGCTTCATCAGCACTCCGGAGGAAGTGGAGCGAATAAAGAGCCTGTTCCCCGAGGCACTCGGATGCGATATGGAGTCTGCATCGATCGCGCAGACATGCATCTGTCGCGACGTGCCCTTTATGGTAGTGAGGGTGATGAGCGACATGCCCGGCGGAGGAGAGAATATCTCTGAGTACAACAATTTCTGGAACGATGCCCCGCTGGCCACGTTCAAGGCCGTGGAGAGTCTGATTGAAAATATCTGACCATGCGCCTCGCATTACATCGTCAGCAGATGAAAAGCGCAATGCTTCCGATCGCCATGATCGGAGGCGCTGTCTTCTACAGATGGATGGGGTATCTGTCGTTTCTCTCGCCGTATCTCATCTTCCTGATGCTCTTCATCACATATTGCAAACTTGATCCACGCGATTTTCGTCCCGGTAAAGGGCATATATTACTTCTTGTGGTTCAGATGGCCCTTGCCGGAGCCTTTTACCTGCTGGTGTCGCCATTCGACCATACGGTTGCAGAGGGACTCTTCATCTGCGTGTTCATGCCCACGGCGACGGCTGCGCCGGTGATTACGTCGATGTTGGGCGGCAGCATATCGTTCGTGGCTACTTATTCCCTGCTTTGCAACTTTTTTGTGGCTCTGGTCGGTCCCTCACTGCTCGCAGCTATCGGCGACAACGCGGAGATAGGGTTTGTTCAGTCGTTCCTGATAATCTTGTCTAAAGTAGCTCCACTGCTGCTCGGACCTCTTCTCCTTTCGCTCTGTGTGCGCTATGTGGCACCCGGTCTCCGTAGGAAAATATGTTCCAGCCAGCAGCTTTCGTTCTATCTATGGGCGGTCGCGCTGTTTATAGTAGTAGGAAACTGCGTGAGTTTCGTGATAGGCACATGGTCTGAAAGCCATGCCGCTGCGATGTCATTGATGGTTGTGGGATCGCTTGCGGCATGTCTTATACAGTTCTTGGTCGGACGCAGGATCGGGAAGAGGCTGGAACTTGACAAAAGCAGGTACAATCAGGAAGATGGTCAGGAATCCGGCGGAGATATGAAAGTGTCGTGCGCCCAGAGCCTCATGCAGAAAAACACTGTGCTCGGTGTATGGCTCGCCATGACATACATGAATCCGCTTGCGTCAGTGGCTCCTGCCGCATATATCGCCTGGCACAACATAGTGAACTCATGGCAGCTGATGCAGATGGAAAAAACAAAAAAGCATAATCTTGCATAAAAATGGATAAAGTACATAGCAGAGAGGAAAAACTTAAAGCTTTCGGTGAGATGCTCGACGTGCTCGACACGTTGCGCGTGAAATGTCCCTGGGACCGCAAGCAGACCAACGAATCGCTCCGTCCCAACACAATCGAGGAGGTTTACGAACTTGTCGACGCCCTCATGGCCGAAGACAACGCCAACATCTGCAAAGAGCTCGGAGATGTGCTTCTCCATGTGGCTTTCTATTCCAAGATAGGGGAGGAGAAAGGAGAGTTCGACATCGTGGATGTATGCGACAGACTTGTTGCAAAGCTTAAATACCGGCATCCGCACATCTATGGCGATGTGAAAGCCGATACTGCTGATCAGGTGGTGGAGAACTGGGAAAAGCTGAAGCTGAAGGAAAAGAACGGCAACAAGACAGTGCTCGGAGGTGTGCCTTCGGCGCTTCCCGCCATGATAAAGGCCGCCCGCATCCAGGAAAAAGCGCATAATGTGGGCTTCGACTGGGAAAAGCGAGAGGATGTATGGGATAAGGTAAAGGAAGAACTCGGTGAAGTCGGGCAGGAGATAAAGAATGGCAGTAAAGCTGCTATTGAGGAGGAATTCGGCGATCTTCTGTTCGCTGTTATAAATGCCGCCCGACTCTACGGCGTGAATCCAGAAAACGCCCTCGAACACACCAACCGTAAGTTCATCTCCCGCTTCAACCATATAGAGACCCGTGCCAATGAACAGGGCCGGAGCATATCTGAACTCTCGCTCGAAGAAATGGACCGTCTGTGGGATGAAGCCAAGAAGAGCAAGGAATGATTCTATGCATCACAGAGAAACCGAGCGTCGGAGCTGACATCGCCAGGATATTGGGTGCCAACGAACGGAAAGGAGCTTATTATGAAGGGAACGGCTACTGCGTGACGTGGACGTTCGGCCATCTGTGCACTCTCAAGGAGCCTGCGGACTACAGTGACCGCTGGAAGTCGTGGATGTTGTCAGCTTTGCCGATGATTCCACCAAAATTCGGAATCAAGGTCATTGATCAGGCAAGTATAAAGCGTCAGATGGAGACGATAACGATGCTGATCGAACGTTGCGATGAGGTGATAAACTGTGGCGATGCCGGTCAGGAGGGTGAGGTGATACAGCGCTGGGTGATGCAGAAGGCCGGGTGTAACAAACCGGTGAAGCGCCTGTGGGTAAGCTCTCTTACTGACGAGGCGGTGCGCGAGGGCTTCGCCAACCTACGCGAGAGCAGCGAGCTCGACCCCCTGTATACCGCAGGGCTGTGCCGCGCTATCGGCGACTGGATTCTCGGCATAAACGCGACAAGGCTCTATACCCTGAAATATGGGGTCAACCGTCAGATTCTTTCCATCGGCAGGGTACAGACCCCCACGCTCGCGCTCGTGGTGAACCGACAGCATGAGATTGAGCATTTTGTGCCCAAGGACACATGGGAACTGAAGACCATGTATCGCGACGTACTGTTCTCTTCGTTGATAAAGCCTTTCGATACGGAGGAGGCCGGTCAGAAAATCCTAAAGGAAGTGGCGGAGTATCCTCTCGAAATAACCGATATTTCAAAGAAAACCGGAAGGGAGGCTCCTCCCCGGCTTTTCGACCTGACATCACTTCAGGTGGAATGCAACAAGAAGTACGGCATGAGCGCCGACCAGACGCTCAAGACGATTCAGTCTCTTTATGAGAAGAAACTGACAACCTATCCGCGCGTCGACACTACCTATCTTACCGACGACATGTACCCGAAATGCAAGGGTATACTCGACAGCTTGCGTCCATACGCATCTCTTCTGGAAACCATCCGGGGATCGAAACTCCGGAAAAGCAAGAAAGTGTTCGACAATTCAAAAGTGACTGACCACCACGCCATCATACCTACCGGGCAGCCTATTCCCGATGGATTGTCTCTGGATGAGAAACGTGTGTTCCATACAATCGCTCTGCGTTTTATCTCAGTGTTCTTTCCTGATTGCGTTTTCGAGCAGACCCAAGTGAAGGCTCATGCAGGCAAGACGCAGTTCAAGGCATCCGGAAAGATCATTACCGATCCGGGATGGAAGCGAGTCTATGATTCAGGGAAGAAGCAGACTCAGCCGGAGAGTACCGATGATAAGAAAGATGGTGAGGATGACGGAGTGCTCCCTCCCTTTGAAAAAGGTGAGTCCGGACCGCATAAGCCCCGTCTGGTCAAGAAGACATCGCAGCCGCCGAAGTATTATACTGAGGGAACATTGCTGAAGGCGATGGAGACGGCGGGTTCTACCGTCGATGACGAGGAACTTCGCGAGTCACTCAAGGCCAATGGCATCGGCCGACCGTCCACCCGCGCAGCAATCATAGAGATCCTCTACAAACGCGGATATATCAAGAAAGAGCGTAAGTCATTGCGTGCCACACAGGCGGGCATCGACCTGATCGGTACGATAAACGAGGAACTGCTGAAAAGCGCGAAACTGACCGGTATATGGGAAGGACGCCTGCGGGATATTGAACGCGGCACATACAGTGCCTCCGAGTTCATCGCCAGACAGAAGGAAATGATCACCGGAATTGTCCATTCGGTGATGAACGACAGCTCGGCAAGAACGATTGGTACCATTACTGAGAGAAGTCACAATGAAAAGCGCGCGTCAAAGTGATGATATAAAAAAGTAAAGTATGAGTGAGAGAGTGCAGTACACGATAGTAGCGGCGATTCTGATATGTGCCATAGTCTGGATTATAATCAGGATTGTCAGGAAAAGAAAGAAGAAAGGAGCATCGCCATGCTGCGGCTGCTCCATCGCCGATGTGTGCTCTCGGTCGACGGAAAAAGAACGCGGGGATTATTGTGAGAAAAGCGGCAGCGGCGGCAAATAATCAGTGGCAGTTTATCGATTTTAAAGAATATGTCTGAATACTCCAAAGATTTTTATTATATTTGCATTTTGAATGTTTCCGCTTTGTTGCCATTGGTGACGTTACGGTGGTAAACGTGTGTGATATGAAGAATATATTTAAATCAGAAAGTGTCGGCCAGTTCCGGAAGATGCTGGAGGATAGTGATAAGATCGTCCTCACGGCCCATATGAGACCTGACGGGGATGCTCTTGGAAGCACTCTGGGACTATGGCACCTACTGAAGGCGCTTGGCAAGTCTCCTTCCGTAGTGATTCCGGACCGGCCTCCGAGGTCGTTGTCGTTCATGCCCGGGGTAAAGGAAATTGCCGTGTTCACGCGTCATGATCCTTACTGCTCGAGACTCGTTGGGGAAGCCGACTTGATAATAATGTGCGACTTCAACACCGCGAGCCGTCAGGGTGATCTCGCTCCTTTGATTCAGGGTGCGCAGTGCCGAAAGGTATTGATCGACCACCATCGTGAACCGGACATCGATTGCGATCTTGTATTCTCTTATCCCGAGATGTCTTCCACGTGTGAGCTTGTGTTCAGGCTTATAGCCGCTTGTGGATTGTTTTCCGAAGTCGATAACGCTTCGGCGACATGTCTTCTCACTGGACTTATAACTGATACGCAGAACTTCACGGTCAACTGTAACAATCCGGAGGTCTATGAAATCATGATGCGTCTTCTCGAGAAGGAGGTCGATAAAAAGAAAATCATTGACGAGGCTATTAAATCCTGCTCGTATGATTCCCTGCGTCTCAATAGCTTTGCCATTCTCGAACGCCTCGAGATTTTCGAGCGTCACCGCTGCGCGCTGATCACGCTGTCGAAGGAGGACCTCGAGAAATTCAGTTACCAGAAGGGAGATACCGAGGGACTGGTGAACCAGCCGCTGAATATCAGAGGCGTGGTCTATTCCGTATTCCTTCGCGAGGATTCCGACTGCATCAAGGTCTCTTCGAGAAGCAAGCATGATTTCCCCGTTTGCGATATCTGCCGCGACCTTTACGGCGGCGGCGGCCACATCATGGCGGCCGGAGGAGAATTCTATGGCACTCTCGAGGAGTGCAGAAGAATCCTCATAGAATCGATGGACAACTATGACAGGTATCTTCCGGCAAAACTTGAAAAGCTTGAATTGAAATGAAAATCCAGACTAAATACATCACCAGGTTTCCCTCGGCGTTCGGAGGAATAATGCTGTTGCTTCCACTTGCATCATGCGAGAATACCAAGAGTTATTCCGAATTGCTGGAAGAGGAGACTGAGGCCGTGAACTGGTATCTTGCGCAGAACAAGGTAGTGACATCGGTTCCTGAAGACAGCGTGTTCATCCAGGGTGACGATGCTCCATTTTACAGGATGAATGCCGACGGAACCGTGTACATGCGTGTGATCAATCCCGGTGACAAGGAGAAACGCCCGAAGAAGGGAGACACGGTCTTCTTCCGGTTTATGCGCAAGAACATTAACTATCTTTATCAGGGCATGACCGTGGCTGGCGAAGGAAATGCCGAGAACATGAATTCATCTCTGAACGGAACCAGCCTGGTCTACGGAAACACTACGCTTACATCCACCACCCAGTATGGCGAGGGGTTGCAGGTG
Organism: uncultured Muribaculaceae bacterium; assembly: GCA_910584545.1. Classification (GTDB taxonomy): domain Bacteria; phylum Bacteroidota; class Bacteroidia; order Bacteroidales; family Muribaculaceae; genus Lepagella. The sequence continues at coordinate 13,063 of CAJUBC010000021.1, forward strand.
CCGCTCGGTTACCTCGGCTATGACTGCGAGGTAGACCTGATAGTGAAATCAACCATGGGATTTACATCTGATATAAGCAACTGTATCCCATTTATATATAATATCCGTTACTTCAGAGCGGAATATTGATGGTCAAAGATGCTCCGCTCGGTTGCGGAGTGTATATAATCGGAAAACAATGGCATTAATTAAATCGATATCGGGAATAAGGGGAACCATAGGGGGGCCTGTAGGGGACGGTCTCAGTGGAGTGGATGTGGTTAAGTTCACGGCCGCATACGCATCTTTCATCCGCAAGACCTATAGCGGGGCAAGCAATTCGATAGTAGTGGGCCGCGACGGCCGCATCTCCGGCCGCATGGTGGAGCACCTCGTGGTCGGCACGTTGATGTCGATGGGCTTCGATGTGATCAACATCGGTATGGCGTCGACACCTACCACCGAACTGGCTGTCACCGGCGAGAAGGCCTGTGGCGGAATCATAATAACCGCAAGTCACAATCCGGTTCAGTGGAATGCGCTCAAGCTCCTCAACAGCGACGGAGAGTTCCTGTCCGACAAGGAGGGTAAGGAAGTGATCCGCATAGCCGAGGCTGAGGAGTATATCTTCTCTGATGTGATGGAGCTCGGAAAGGAGTACCATAACGGCACCTGGGCGCTCCGCCATATCGACATGGTGAAGAATCTACCGCTCGTTGATGTCGATGCCATTGCGAAAGCTGATTTCACCGTAGTGGTTGACGGAATCAATTCCATAGGAGGAGAGGTTATTCCGATGTTGCTGCGCTCGCTCGGCGTAAAGAACGTGGTAGAACTCAACTGCGAGGCGACAGGCAAATTCGCGCACACTCCTGAACCTATTCCTGAGAATCTCTATGGAATCGCCGGCGTGATGCGCGAGTCGCGTGCCGACGTGGGCTTCGTGGTGGACCCGGATGTCGACCGCCTTGCCATCGTGATGGAGAACGGCGAGATGTTTATTGAGGAGAACACCCTTATAGCGATTTCCGACTATGTGCTCGGACGCACTCCGGGCAACACCGTATCGAATCTCAGCAGTTCGAGAGGTCTCCGCGACGTAACCGAAAAACATAATTGCACATACCACGCGGCAGCCGTCGGTGAGGTCAATGTAGTGACCAAGATGAAAGAGGTGGATGCCGTGATCGGAGGCGAAGGCAACGGCGGAGTTATCTATCCGGCCCTCCATTACGGTCGCGACGCGCTGGTGGGCGTGGCTCTCTTCCTGACATTGATGGCCCGCAGCGGAAAGAGCGTCAGCGAGATCAAGGCTTCGCTTCCGGCATACGCCATCGCGAAAAACAAGATACAGCTCACTCCCGACATCGACGTGGATGCCATTCTGGCGGCAGTCAAGAAGAAATATGCCGATGAGAAGGTTACGGATATCGACGGAGTGAAGATAGACTTCCCGGCAAGCTGGGTACATCTCCGCAAGTCGAACACCGAGCCGATCATCCGTATCTACAGCGAGGCTCCCACGATGGAGGAGGCGGAAAAGATGGCTGAATCCATCAAATCGGTTATAAACGAAATTAAGGCATGCTGAAGAAGTTTTTCATGAACGCGCTCTCATCCTTTGTGGGAGCGTGGGTGGCAATACTCTTGCTCGGAGCGGTGGTGGCCATGGTGGTCATCGGCATCGTCGGCTCAATGGCAACAGGAAGCGAAACCGTTTCCGTAAAATCCAGAAGCGTCCTTGAGCTTAAACTCGAAGGCTCCATACAGGAGCGTGAGAGCGCTGATGCTCCGGACCCGATGCAGCTGATGCAAGGAGACTTCGAACAGCCGCAGACTCTCGACGCGATTATTGAAGCTGTAAAGATGGCGGCTGAAAACAGAAACATCGCGGCTCTCTACCTTGACTGCGGAGCGGTGTCGGCTTCACCCGCCACCCTCAACGCCATCAGGGAGGCATTGCTTGAATTCAAGAAAAGCGGTAAGAAAATCTATGCATACGGCGACGCCCTTTTCACAAGCTCATATTTCGTCGCTTCCGTGGCCGACAGGATATATCTCAATCCGGCCGGCGAGATTTCAATGAATGGTCTCGGTTCCACTTCTCTTTACTTCAAGAATCTTCTCGATAAGCTTGGAGTGACTTTTCAGGTGGTGAAGGTGGGTACTTTCAAGTCGGCTGTCGAACCTTATATAATGGATGAGATGAGCGGTCCGGCCCGCGCGCAGCTCGACACTATGTTCAACGGCATGTGGGGATTCATCCGGGAGAAGATTTCGGAATTGCGTAAGGGTGTGACTCCCGCGCTTATCGATTCTCTGGTGAGCATCCGCAACATCTCGTTCGCACCGCCTGCACTGGCAGTGGAGTCCGGTCTGGTCGATTCCCTTCTGTACGGCAGGGAGATAGATGACCGCCTCGCGCAGCTTGTCGGTGTGGAAAAAGAGAAACTCAACAAGGTGTCACCTTCCGTACTGCTCGGACAGACGCCGTGGGCATCGGCCTATACAAGCAAGAATCAGGTAGCCGTGCTTTACGCCTGCGGTGAGATAGCCGATGGCAACGACAGGGAGATTAATTACGAAAAACTTGTTCCGGTAATCGTGAAACTTGCCGATGATGAAAACATCAAGGGAATGGTGATGAGGGTGAATTCCCCCGGCGGCAGTGTGTTCGGCAGCGACCAGATCGGTGAGGCCCTCGATTATTTCATGAAGAAAGGAAAACCTCTTGCGGTGTCGATGGGCGACTATGCAGCCTCGGGCGGATACTGGATCTCATGTTGCGCCGACAAGATTTTCGCCGATCCGATGACCGTGACCGGTTCTATCGGAATATTCGGCCTCATACCGAACTTCGCAGGTACAATGTCGAAAATAGGCGTGAATCCACAGACAGTGTCCACCAATCCCTCCGCAAACTTCCCGACCGGAATGAAGCCCATGGATGAGCGTCAGCTCGCGGTGATGCAGCAGTATGTGGAGCGTGGCTATGACCGCTTCATATCCCGCGTGGCCAAGGGCCGCAAAATGAGCAAGGAGCGCGTCAGGGCGATTGCCGAGGGTCGTGTATGGGACGGCATGAACGCACGTCGCATCGGACTTGTTGACTCTCTCGGAGGTCTCGATAAGGCCGTGGACTGGACTGCCGCGAAAGCCGGAATCTCTGATAAGTATGAAGTCGCAGCCTATCCGCAGGTAGAACCTAATTTCTGGACCATCATGGCGAAACAGGGTGGGTTCAGCGGTTCCTTGATCGCTTCGGGGCTGAAGAATAATTTTGAAGCGTTTGCCGAGGTATACGTGCGCAGGATTCTCGCACGGGAACGTCTTCAGGCGAGGATGCCTGAAATTTCAGTAACATTCGACTGACATTGATTCGCATTTACGGATATATGAAGGTCTATATATGACAGTTTGATATTATGAAAATAGAAACCGGTCGGAAGATATTGCCATACATCCTGAAGCCAGCTTCATGGCTTTATGGATGTGTGGCCGGTGTGCGCAACTGGATGTTCGACCGGCGTATCCTGCCTCAGGAAGAATTCGATGTCCCTGTGGTGGGTGTCGGAAACATCACAGTGGGAGGCACCGGTAAGACCCCTCATGTGGAATATATTCTTGACCATCTTGCGATGGACCTGAAAATCGCGGTGTTGAGCCGGGGCTATCGACGCAAGACCAGGGGATTCGTGCTCGCGAACAGCAAAAGTACCCCCGACAGCATCGGCGACGAGCCGATGCAGATATATCGCAAATATGGAATGCGTGTTAAAGTCGCGGTTTGTGAGAAGCGGAAGAACGGTATCGATGAGTTGCTGAGACTGTTCCCTGATCTGCAGCTGATAGTGCTTGATGACTCTTTCCAGCATCGTTATGTAAAGCCGAAGGTCTCGGTGCTGCTGATGGACTATTCCAGACCGGTTTATGAAGACAGTCTCCTTCCGCTCGGGCGCCTGAGAGAAAATCCGTGTCAGATAGACCGCGCGGAAATGGTGGTGGTCACCAAGTGTCCCTCCGACCTTTCTCCGCTGCAGTTTCGTCTGATGTCGAAGAAACTCGATCTGATGCCGTATCAGAGCCTGTTTTTCTCCACTTTCAACTACGGGCTGCCTGAGCCTGTGTTCCCAGACGACAATCCCTACCATGTGTCTCTTTCCAATCTTACCGAGCGGGATACTGTGCTCCTTGTGACCGGAATCGCCAATCCCCGAGGATTCGTACGGCATTTCAACCGATATCCGTTCCGTGTCGTTGTCAGCCATTTTCCTGATCATCACGACTTCTCGAGAGACGAACTACAGCAGATCCTCAATCGGTTCCAGAAGATGAAAGGTGAGAGAAAAGTGATTCTGACCACTGAAAAAGATGCCGTAAGGCTCGCATATAATCCATATTTTCCCACTCCCCTCAAGCCGTTCTGTTTCTATGTGCCTGTATCAGTCAGAATGATGCAGGGAATCGGTGACGAAGACTTTATCGAGAAACTGAAGAAGAACGCCGGAATCAAGCAGGATGCGGCACCCGTATCCTATAGTGCCCCGGATTCTTCAGAGTCGGAATACAGACGAACGGACTGAACGGAACTTTGGTGAGTCATATTTGTTATAGTAATGTATATAACCTTAATTTATAAGCAATGAATAAAACATATTTCGAGCAGGTGAAAGAGACTGCCGCCTTTATAAAGGAAAAAGTGGGGGAGATGCCCCATATCGCCATAATACTCGGCACAGGTCTCGGTGACCTCGTGAACCATATTGAAATCAAGACAGAACTCGACTATCACGACATTCCTAATTTCCCCGTCTCCACAGTGGAGGGTCACAGCGGGAAACTGATTTTCGGAAATCTCGGCGGAAAGTATGTGATGGCAATGCAGGGACGGTTCCACTATTACGAGGGATACGACATGAAGCAGGTCACATTCCCCGTCAGGGTGATGAAGGAATTGGGCGTGTGTACGCTCTTCGTAAGCAATGCCTCGGGAGGAATGAACAAAGAATTCCGCGTAGGCGACGTGATGATCATCACGGACCACATCAACCTTTTCCCCGAGAATCCTCTGAGAGGTAAGAATTACGAAGAATGGGGGCCGCGTTTCCCGGCAATGACAGAGGCCTATTCCAAAGGGCTGATCGGTATGGCCGATGACATCGCCCGTGAGGATGGCATCCGTCTGATGCATGGTGTCTACGTCGGTACTCCCGGCCCGACGTTCGAGACACCTGCCGAATATGAGTATTTCCGTGTCATCGGTGGCGATGCGGTGGGTATGTCGACAGTGCCGGAGGTGATCGTGGCCAACCACGCCGGCATCCGCGTGTTCGGAGTCTCTGTAATCACCGACCTCGGTGGGAAGGATATCACAGAAGTTCCCACCCATGAGGAAGTGCAGAAAGCGGCTGTCAAGGCGCAGCCTGTCATGACTCATATCATCAAGCGCATGCTCGAGCGGATATAATACGGAAATGAAATAACGAAATAATTATAGATACGTTCAGGCGTGGTCAATGACACGAATGAACGTATCTGTATTTGTAATAGACTGTATGAGTGAGAATATGACAGAGATTTCCCAGCTTGGGGAATTCGGACTGATAGAGAGGCTTACAAAGGATTTCCCATTGCGCAACGAAAGCTCGCGGCTTGGAGCGGGAGATGACGCGGCAATTTTGAATTTTGGAGGAGAGGATGTGCTCGTCACTACCGACCTTCTTCTCGAGGGTGTTCATTTCGACCTTCGGTATGTCCCCTTGAAACATCTTGGCTACAAGGCGGCGATAGTCAATTTCAGCGACATCTATGCCATGAATGGAACTCCGAGACAGATTACGGTGAGTCTCGGCATATCAAGCCGCTTCACTGTGGAGCATATCGAGGAAATTTACGCCGGTATCCGTCTGGCATGCGAGCTATATGGTGTGGATCTCGTGGGAGGTGACACTTCTGCTTCAGTCACAGGTCTTGTGATAAGCGTCACATGTATCGGAGAGGCAAAGGCTGACGAGGTAGTGAGACGATCCGGTGCGAAACCTACCGATCTGATATGTGTCAGCGGCGATCTTGGCGCGGCATATATGGGGCTGCAGCTTCTTGAACGTGAGAACAAGGTGGCGGCGGAAAGCGGCAAGGATTTCCAGCCGGATTTCGCAGGCAAGGAATACATACTCGAGCGCCAGCTGAAGCCGGAGGCAAGAAAGGATATAGTTGCAATCCTCCGGGAAAAGGGAATAAAGCCCACCGCAATGATGGATGTAAGCGACGGACTGTCGTCGGAGCTTCTGCATATATGCAAGGCTTCGAACACCGGTTGCCGCGTCTATGAGGACAGAATCCCAATCGACTATCAGACCGCGGTCATGGCCGAGGAATTCAACATGAATCTCGTGACGGCGGCGATGAATGGCGGCGAGGATTATGAACTCCTATTCACCGTGCCTCTTACCGACAAGGATAAAATTGAGACCATCAACGGAGTGCGTATGATCGGTTATATAACCAAACCGGAACTCGGTGCGGCTATGGTCACCCGCGATGGCGGTGAAATGCCTATCAAGGCCCAGGGCTGGAACGCGTTTATTTGACAATTTGAAACGCATTTAAATATTATTTAACAGAGCTGATTCCGTTTTTAAATCAAATAATACTATTTTTGCACTTAAAAACAGATAGTATTTACGCCTCGGGGCTGCTGATGCCCGACATTTGCGGCCACAGATTTGTAAGACATTATAGAAAAGATTATGACAGAGACTGTTAATATCAGGGAGCTGAATGATTTGATTGCGTCCAAGAGTAATTTCGTAAGCATGATTCGCACCGGTATGGACCGGCGCATCGTAGGTCAGAAACATCTTGTCGATTCACTTCTGATCGCACTCCTGTGCAATGGACATATCCTGCTGGAAGGTGTTCCGGGTCTTGCCAAGACCCTTGCAATTAAGACACTCGCCAATCTGGTGGATGCCAAGTACAACAGAATCCAGTTTACGCCGGACCTGCTTCCGGCCGACGTCATAGGTACACTGATATACAGTGTGAAAAAAGAGACTTTCGAGGTCCGCAAGGGTCCGGTCTTCGCCAATTTCGTGCTCGCGGATGAGATCAACCGTGCTCCGGCCAAGGTACAGAGCGCCCTTCTCGAGGCGATGCAGGAGCGTCAGGTCACCATCGGTGACAATACGTACGCGCTTCCAGAGCCGTTCCTCGTAATGGCTACCCAGAACCCTATCGAGCAGGAGGGTACATATCCTCTTCCCGAGGCGCAGGTGGACCGATTCCTGCTGAAGGTAGTGATAGGCTATCCCGACAAGGAGGAGGAGAAGGCTATTATCCGTCAGAACCTCCGTGCCGAGCAGGTGCCGGTTAATCCGGTGGTTGATCCCCGTGAGATTCTCGGGGTGCAGAAGATTGTACAGAAAATCTACATCGACGAGAAAATCGAGAATTACATCGTGGATATAGTCTTCGCTACCCGCCAGCCGGCCAAGTATGGACTCAATGATCTGCAGGGGCTGATTTCGTTCGGTGCCTCTCCCCGTGCCTCTATCAGCCTCGCGCTCGCAGCGCGCGCCTACGCGTTCCTGCAGGGCCGTGGATATGTCATTCCCGAGGATGTGCGCGCGGTATGCCATGATGTTATACGTCACCGTATCGGACTTACCTACGAGGCGGAGGCAAACAATATCACGGCCGACGAGGTTGTGACCGACATTCTCGACAAGGTCGCCGTGCCCTGATAATGAAAGGTCTTGGCAATGGATGCTAATGAACTACTGAAGAAGGTCCGTAAAATCGAGATAAAGACCCGCGGACTCAGCCACAACATATTCGCAGGAGAGTATCACAGCGCCTTCAAGGGGCGCGGAGTGATATTCTCCGAAGTGCGCGAATATGAACCCGGCGATGACATCCGTGACATCGACTGGAATGTCACCTCCCGTCATAACAAGCCTTACGTGAAGGTGTATGAGGAGGAGCGCGAGATGACGGTGATGTTGCTTGTGGATGTGAGCGGCAGTCGCGATTTCGGTGCTTTCGGCGACACCAAGAAGGAGAAAATGGCTGAAGTGGCCGCGACCCTCGCGTTTTCGTCTATCCAGAACAACGACAAGGTCGGTGTCATTTTCTTCTCCGACAAGATTGAGAAGTTTATACCGCCGAAGAAAGGTAAAAAACATATACTGCTTATAATCAGGGAGATTATAGATTTTCAGCCGGAAAGCAAAGGTACCAACATCGATGTACCCCTGCAGTTTCTGACCAATGTGGTGAAAAAACGCAGCACGGCGTTCCTGATAAGTGACTTTATCGATGATCATGATTATTTCAAGAGTATGTCGATAGCCAACCGCAAGCATGACCTCGCCGGCATACAGATCTACGACCGCCGAGACGCGGAGATGCCCGATGTCGGGCTTGTACGTCTGCGTGATATGGAGACCGGAGCCGATGTCTGGGTCGATACCTCCTCCTCCAAAGTCAGGAAGAAATATGCAAAGGATTGGTACGAACGCCAGCAGAAACTCGCATCTGTGGTAAACAGATGCGGAGTGGACATGGCGTCGATCACCACCGATGAGGATTTTGTAAAGGCGTTGCTCGGTCTTTTCAGACGTCGCGCCATAGCAAGATAGCGATTATTTCGTGCTGTTTCAGGATAGCAAATAGATTATGAATATCAATAAACTAAGATACGGCATCGTCGGGTTTCTGGTCGTCATCATGGCGATGGTGTCGCAGCCTGTTTCCGCCCGGATTGCCGTGAAGGCGCAGCTCGATTCCGCCAATCTGCTGATGGGTCGGACCACATTGCTCCGATTGACCGTGGATCAGCCTAAGGGGACCAAGGGAAAATTCCCTCTGTTCTCCGAACTGCGCGAAAATGGAATTATCCCGGTCTGCGGCGACAGTGTGGAATACCGCATGCCGGTGAAGTATGATACTATAGAGAATGGCGGAATAGAGACCGTCTCGATGCAGGTCCCCGTGCAGTCGTTTGATTCCGGTTTCTATAAGCTGCCGGAGTTCATCTATGTTGTCGGGAAGGATTCCGTCCGTTCAAACGCTTTGGCTCTGAAGGTGCTCCCCGTGCCAGTCAAAGCCGATACCCCGATAAATGATTACGCCAATGTGGCCGATCCCGCCGATGCCTCGATATTCGACCATGTTCCTGACTGGATAGTCAAGTGGTGGTGGCTTATCCTTCTCGGAATCTCCGCTGTCGCTGTGGGCATCTGGCTCTTCATCAAGTATAGGAAGGATGGTACGCTTATCCCGCGCAAGCCGGAGCCTTCTCCCTATGAGGTCGCGACGACAGCCCTCAGGGCCCTGAAGGAGAAAAAACTCTGGGAGCAGGGTATGGAGAAGGAATATTTCACGGAACTCACCGACATACTCCGTGTCTACCTTTACCGCAGGTTCGGAATCAACGCCATGGAGATGACGTCGCGACAGATTCTCGCGAGCCTCTCTAAAAATGAGGAACTGAAGGATAAACGTCACTATTTCCGTCAGATTCTTGATATGGCGGATTTCGTTAAGTTCGCCAAAGTGCGTCCTCTTCCCGAGGACAACATCGCGTCGTACGACAACGCGGTGAAGTTTGTCGAGGAGACTAAACCGGTACCGCAACCGGAGGAAACTGCTCCGGCGGCATCTGCCCGTCCTAAGGGGAGAAAACGTAAGAAATTGAAGAAAGGAGGTGGACGATGATGTTCAAGTATCCTTGGCTGTTGCTTGCGTTGCTTATCATTGTCCCGCTCGTTGCGTGGTACGTGTGGAAATGGCGTAATTCCAATCCTTCGTTAGGAATATCCACTACCGGTGCTTTCGGGAAATATGCCGCTACCGGCAAGGTGATGCTCATGCATTTCGCTTTCGCTCTGCAGATTGTGGCTATAGCATGTATAATTGTGGCGCTTGCCCGTCCTCAGACCCATGACTCTTTGAGAAGCTCAACGGTGCAGGGCACCGACATCGTCCTTGCAATGGATATCTCGTCGAGTATGCTCGCGACAGACCTGCGGCCCACGAGATTTGAGGCTGCCAAGGAGGTGGCGCAGAAGTTCGTGAACCAGAGGACGGATGACAATATCGGTCTTGTGGTGTTCTCCGGCGAGAGTCTGTCGCTTATGCCGCTCACCAATGACCGTGCGGCTGTGGTCAATGCCATAGCCAATGTAAAGACCGGCATGCTTAACGACGGTACAGCCATTGGCGACGGTCTGTCGAGTGCGATCAACAGGCTTGTCTCCGGCAACGCCAAGTCCAAAAGCATCATCCTGCTTACCGACGGTACTAACAATGCAGGCGATGTCGCTCCCGCCACAGCAGCGAGGATAGCCGCCCAGAAAGGTATCAGGATCTATACCATCGGTGTAGGTACCAACGGTTCGATCACCATCTCGGATCCGTACGGTTTCTCCACCACCACGATGGAGACAAAAATCGACGAGCAGGCCCTCAAGAATATAGCGTCAATCACCAAGGGTAAATATTTCCGGGCAACCGATTCGAGGACTCTCCGGAATGTGTTCGAGGAAATCGACGCGCTTGAGAAGACCAAACTCAATGTGAACAATTATACTCAGACAGAGGAAAATTTCATGCCATGGATTCTTGCGGCACTGATTGCGTTCGCTCTCCAGCTTGCCTTGAGATACACGGCGCTCAGAAGGATTCCGTAAGAATTCTATAGAATATTATGTTCAGTTTCGCATATCCGAAATTATTGCTGCTGCTGTTGCTCGTGCCTCTTTTCGTGGCGCTCTACGCATGGGCGCGTTATGCACGGGCCAGGAAGCTGCGCAAGTTTGGAAAGAAAGAGGTGATAGCCTCGCTGATGCCGGAGGTGTCGCCATACAAGCCTCCGGTGAAGATTACGCTCGAGATGCTGGCGCTCGCATGCCTTATCCTCGCTCTGGCAAGACCGTGGGGTGGAATCAAGGATGAAAAGACCCGGAAGGAGGGTATCGAGGTCATCATAGCCGTCGATGCTTCCAACTCTATGTTGGCTTCCGCAACGGGCGATCCCGATGGCCCGGACCGTATGCGCACATCCAAATTGATGCTTGAGAAACTTATCAACAGGCTGGATAATGATCGTGTGGGTCTTATTGTCTATGCTGCCGATGCCTATACCCTTATTCCCGTTACCAACGACTATGTGTCGGCTAAGATGTTCCTCAATTCCATCGACCCGTCGCAGATTTCAGAACAAGGTACCAATATCACATCGGTCATAGAAATGGCCTCGAATTCTTTCAGCGACAACAGGAATGTGGGGAAAGCCCTCGTGCTTATCACCGATGCCGAGGAACTTGAGGACAAGGATGCCGTGATGAAGGCTGCTTCTACCGCCGCGAGGAACGGAATTCAGGTTGATGTGGTCGGAGTGGGCTCTACAGTCCCGTCGACCATTCCTGAAGGCAATGGTGTCATGATTGACTATGAGACCGGACAGCCGGTAAAGACCGCGCTCAACGAGGATCTCGCCACCGCCATTTCCAAGGCTGGTAAGGGAATATATGTCAACGCTTCAAACCGAGACGCGCTCAGCGAACTCGAGGGACAGCTTGACACTCTGAAGAAAACCACACTTGAGTCGAGCGTGTTCGCGCGTCATCATGAACTCTTCAACGGGTTTGCCTGGATAGCGCTCGCATGCATAGTCCTCAATATCTTGCTTCTCGACCGGAAGATCGGGTGGCTTGATAAAATCACGTTCTTCAAAAAGGAGGAAAAGAAATGAGAAGAAGTATCATCATCATATTGTCGGCATTCCTGATGCTGGCTTATACGGCCGATGCCATGGCGCGGAGCGAGTCGACGCGTCAGGAGCGCAGGCTGATAATGAAGGGTAACAAGCAGTATGTCGACCGTAAGTTCGTGGAGGCCGCAAGCTCTTATACACAGGCCCTCTCGGAGAATCCCGCGTCTGCGGAGGCCCGCTACAATCTCGCGCTCTCACAGCTGCGCCAGGTCACTAATCCCGCCGACACCACTCCCAAGGCGAAGAATCTTATCGGCAATGCCGTTAAGAATTTCGAGGATGTGGCGTCGAGGGCCAAGGATAAGCCTGGTATTGCTTCCAAAGCCAATTATAATCTCGGCAATCTTGAGTTCAATAGAAAGGATTATGCCAAGGCCATCGGTTATTACAAGCAGGCCCTTCGCATCAATCCCGATGATGATGCCGCCCGCAAGAACCTGCGCATAGCCCAGAAGCAACTGCAGAATCAGGACAAGAACAAGAATGACAAGCAGAAACAGGATCAGGACAAACAGAAGCAGGACCAGGACAAGCAGAAGCAACAGAATCAGCAAAACCAGCAGAATCAGCAGAATGAGGATAAGCAGCCCAAGGACAAGGAGATAAGCCAGCAGACTGCCAGCCGCATCCTTCAGGCTGTAGATAACAAGGAGGCTCAGACGCGGGCTAAGGTCAACCGCGCAACCAAGGGCGATAAATCCACAGGAAACGGCCGTTTCCGCAAAAGATGGTGATATGACGGCACGAAGTATATTGACCCTGTGCGCATTGCTTTTCACCATGGCTGTTGGACACGCCGCCGGCGATGGGAAAGGGCAAGGCGAGGTGCCGGAGATGTTCCTGAAAGTAGAGACTCCCTCCGACCGCGCCTATGTAGGTGAGGCTGTCGTGTTTGATGTGATGCTGTACACTTCAGATCCCAATGTGGTGGACGTGGCTGCGGTCTCGCCTCTGAAGCTGCGTCGCGGTGAGTTCTCTGACCTGAAACGCGTTCCGGTTTCGAAATCATACGAAAACGTGAGAATACGTGACCGGCAGTTCTATAAGATACCTGTGGATTGTTTCGTCGGCTCTGTGGCAGATAAAGGAAAGTATGAGGTGGAAGGCCCCGTGTATGCGGTGACCGTAAGCCGCCCCGTGATATATAATGATCCATTCTGGGGAAGGATGCGCTCGAGCGAGACGCACCGGTACGAACTGAAAGGGGCCGACTATAAGTTTTCTGTTTCCGCGCTTCCGGATGCAGGGAAATTCACTTCCTTCTCTGGCGCTGTGGGGAATTTCGATGTCCGTACCGTGGTGCCGCGTGGCGATATAATTGTAGGGGAGGATGCGGTTGCATACGTGATTGTGGAAGGTGAGGGTTTCCTCGGTGATGACATAATGCCTGAATATCGCTCGGCGTTCGGTAACGGGATGAGACTTAAATCGGTTTCCCCGTCACGCGAATCGTATATGTCTGATGGTCGGTTGATGTCACGTATCACGATCGAGTGTACGTTTATCCCCGAGACAAGGGAGAACTGTGAGATCGGCCCCGTTTCTTTCGAATTCTTCAACCCGAAATCGAAATCGTACGAATCTGTCAAGTCCGGCTCGGTTCCGGTCGAAGTAAAGTCCTCCACAATAAGAAGAGAGGCGATTGATATTTAAGCCCCCGCTTGAGATCATAGTTGTCTTCAGGTTTGGGATTTGACCCGTTTTAGACTGACCTAATTGAAATTACTTAGATGAAGAGAATAGGTATACTTGCTTTGTTGATGTTGCTGCTGACCGGTATCGGCTGGGGCGCGTCGGTAAGGCTTTCCCAGAGTCCCGGACGCGGAAAGCGTACTGTGGAAGTGGGCGATATGTTCTATATTTATATGGAGGTGCAGGACATCGACGCGCGTCCCGAGGTTCCGAAGAGTGTCCCGGGCGCAAAGGTGATGTATTTCGAACGCACCGGGCAGAGCTCATCTTTTTCGAGCGTGAACGGTAGAACCACTCAGAGCTTCAGCTATACCTATACCATAACGCTGCGCGCCACCAAAGAGGGTTCGTTTTCATACGGCCCGGTCACGGTGGGAGGTGTCCGCAGTAACAAGGTCTCATACCATATAGGCGCTCAGGGTGCGCAGGGCAGCCCGGCTCCATCGGGAGCCGTTCCCGGCAATAGCCGCGCAGGTGCCGACTCCGACAAGCCTAAGTTCATCGGCAAGGGAGACGGAAATCTTTTTCTGAGGGCGTCCGTCTCGAAAAGTTCTGCTTACGAGCAGGAGGCTCTTGTCTACACAGTGAAGCTTTACACCACATACGATGCCATAAAGTTCATCGGTGCCAGCGCCGCTCCGAAATTCGATGGCTTCGTTGTCGAGGAATCCAAAGCGATCTCCTCGCAGCTGAACTACGAGACATATAACGGTAAGACATACGCCACCGCTGTGATAGCGCGGTATATCATTTTCCCACAGATGACTGGCTCGCTGAAGGTTTCCGGCAACACCTATACTGTCGCTGTTGACCAGCGAGAGTATTACCATGACCCGTTCTTCGGAAGTATGTCTTACAGCACTCCGCTTCAGCTTAATGTCACTCCGAACGATCTTTCCGTGAACGTCAAGCCACTTCCGGTGCCTAAGCCGGCTGACTTCTCAGGAGGCGTCGGCAAGTTCTCGATCACCTCAAGTCTTAAGTCTTCGGAATTCAAGACTAATCAGGCAGCGGCGATAGTCTACACGGTATCCGGTTCCGGAAACCTAAAGTATGTGCAGCTTCCCGACCTGCAGTCGGTCTATCCGCCGCAGATCGAGATATATACCCCCACAACCAAACAGAATATCTCGGCGGGGAGCTCGAACGTATCAGGTAATGTCACGTTCGACTATACCTTCATGCCTCTCGAGGAGGGTAATGTGATCATCCCTGAAGTAAAGCTCGTTTATTTCAATCCGGAGACTCAGAAGTACGAGACGTCGGTTGCCCGTGGATATACCGTCAATGTAGGCAAGGGAAAGTCTTCGGCCCGCTCGCAGAGCCGTAAGACCGTCAGGTTCAATCCGGAACTTCTCAGGGTGAACCCCGACAAGCTCTCTGTACGGCATGTCCCCGTGATACGCAGTTTCCCCTATTGGCTCTGCTTCATCCTGCCTGTGGTGATTCTTGCGGTGGCGTTGATTGTCTACAAACGATATGTCTCGATGCATGCGGATATCGCGGCTCTCAACAGCCGCAGAGCCGACAAGCTTGCACGCCGTCGTCTTAAACGTGCCCATGACGCATTGCGCAAGGGGGATGTCGAGAATTTCTATACAGAGTTGCTCAAGGCCCTGTGGGGTTATCTCGGCGATAAACTCAAGATGCCTACCTCTGAGCTGATGCGTGACAATATACGTCAGGTACTCGCCGAAAAGGGTATTCCGGAGTCCGTCGTCGAGGACCTCATATCCCTGATTGACGAGGCCGAATTTGCGAAATATTCCTCCGCAGGTGGCAAAGAGGGCATAGATGCCGCTTACTCCCATGCTATTGATACAATCAACAGCCTGGAGGAGTCTTTCAAAACATCAAAAACATCGTCACACAAAAACATCGTTAGCAATGACAAGTAAAATGTTGGGAAGATTTATAGCCGTGTTGACGGTTGCGCTGTCTTCGCAGTTGGTCTGCGCCGCTGATGCGCCGGTGGATAAAATGCTGGCAGAGGCTGATTCGGCTTATTCGGCGGGAGAGTATTCGGAAGCGGTTAGGATTTATGGCGATGTGGCTTCCAGGCAGGGAACATCGGCATCTTTGCTTGTCAATCTCGGAAACGCATATGTCAAGTCTGGAGATCTCGGCCGTGGCCGGCTCGCTTACGAGAGGGCTTTGCTGGAGAATCCGGGCGAAAAGGAAGCCCGCAACAATATAGATTATATCGAGACAAGGGTCTCCGACAATAACCGTGCCGAGGCCAAGGGTAGCAAGGTGTCGGTATCTCCTGAGTCCGAATCTTTCTTCTCTATGATGAAGACATACGTTACTCGCCGTCACACTTCAGATGCCTGGGCATGGTGGGGTGCTTCCTTCTTTATTCTCGCCATCTTCTGTCTTGCTCTCTATCTCTTCTCCTCGGAAGTGGTGATACGGAAAATCGGTTTCTTCGCTGGAATCGGTGCCGGTGTGCTTTGCGTGATAGCTATGGTCTGTGCTTTCTCGGCGGCATCCGCCCTTGAAAACAACGATGAGGGTGTCATTACTGCCTACAAGGTGAACCTGCTCGACAGTCCCGATGAGAATGGAAAGAAGTCGAAATATCCTCTCACACGCGGAACTCTCATGAAGGTGCTCGATGAGGAGAGGGATGATGCGGGAAAGGTAATGTGGTACAAGGTGCGGCTCAATTCCGATTTCGTCGGCTGGATCCGTCCTGCGGATTTCGAGACTGTGGCGATGTGACGGCAGTGAATTCAATTTTCAAGACAGATTACGTTTTAACAAGAAAGTTGTTCGATAGTCAGGCTTGGATTTTTAATTTTTGTGGCTCTTAAGGCTAAAAATCAAGTCGTTTTGCCAAATGTGTTATATAACATATATGAAAATGTGCAAAACATTTTGTTAAAATAAAAGATTTGCTTAATTTAGCGAAAAAGATACAAAAGTTGTACCTTCTATAGCTCGATCCTCGTAAATCGAAGTTGTTTTAACTGCTTCATATATTACATCGGAATAGACAAACTCAAGTATAATAATCAAAAAATTACTAAATATGAGCAAGACGATCACATTCAATGAACTTCGCCGTCTCAAAGACAGCTTGCCTGACGGCTCCACTCATCGCATTGCCGACGAACTCAACGTTACCGTTCAGACAGTCCGCAACTACTTCGGAGGCGTCAACTATCAGTTTGGAAAGAACCAGGGTCTGCACATCGAACCGGGTCCCGACGGTGGAATCGTCGTTCTCGATGACACCACAATCTACGACATGGCTGTAAAAATCCTCGAGGAACAGAACAATAAGTGACATTTTTCGGTTTTTTTAAGTGTATCAACCAATCGAACACTTAATGGAAAATTATCTGACACTTGCGGTTCATACGCGCGCTCGCGCGGAAAGGCTTAAGGACATTCTCGAAAGTCACGATGTAGAGGTGACGCTGGACGAAATGAATCTTCCGGAGTTCCCGGATCTCGAGGCTTTCAGAGTAGGGATACCTATAGCGAAACTGCCCGTCGCCCTCAAGCTTATGGAAAGTGTTGAGAATAATTCTTCCGCCGGAATTGAAATGAAAATGGCGGGAATGAGCGGTACGCTGCTCATCCCCGTCGATTTTTCCGAGTCGAGCATCCTTGCCGTAAAGGTGGGTTTCTCTCTCGCTTATAAGATAGGTATCCGCCCGATTATCCTCCATACCTATCTCTCACCGATCTTTACTCCAACCGACCAGATCGATCCTACTGTCGGTATGGTGCCTGACGGAGCCGTGGTGATAGAGGATCGCGACATGTATGGGATTGAGTCGCGTCAACTTGAGAAATTCAAGACGAAAGTGCGCGGGATGCAGGAGAATGGCGAGCTTCCTGACCTGCGCTTCTCCACTCTTCTTCTCGAAGGGGTCCCGGAGGAGGTTATCATCGACTATTGCAAGGAGCATCTGCCGATGATGGTGGTGATGGCCACTCGCGGAGTCAGCCGCAAGGAGGAGGACCTCGTGGGCAGCGTGACCGCTGAAGTGCTTGATTCTTGCAGGGTCCCTGTTTTCGCCGTGCCTGAGAACTATAAGATGCCAAAGGTGGAGGATATCCGTAAATTGGTGATGCTCTGCACTCTCGAGCGGCATGACATCACGGCGGTGAGGGCGCTCATGCAGATTTTCAATTACCCCACGTGCGAGTTCTGGCTCGTCCCGGTCGAGGAAAAGAACTCTTTGAATAATACAGGTAAGAAGCTGTCGGAACTGCGGAATTTCTTTACGCATACCTATCCGATGTCGGAGTTTCACAAACATCCGCTCGATGACGGAGATTTCAGCGACGGTCTGGATAAGTTCATCCGTGAGCACGACATACAGCTGCTGATAGTCCCCAACAGGAAGACCAACGTCTTCAGCAGGATATTCCGCCCCTCGATAGCTCATAAATGTCTGTTCAGAAGGGATATGCCTCTCCTTGCCCTTCCGGTGTGAACGGATTAGGTTATAATGCTAAAGAATGATTTATCCGGAAGATTTCGAAAAGAAAATAGGATTTGATTCAATACGTTCCGGCCTTCTTGAGAAGTGCGCCGGCAGATTGGGAAAGGATGAAGTGCTCGGTATGGCATTTTCATCCGATTTCAATGTTATACGCCATAGGCTCGACTGTGTGCGTGAAATGGTGGATATTATCGAAAGGAATCTCCCTTATCCATCTCCCTCGCCTCATGATGTGCTCCCTTATCTCACTGAAATCAAAGCACAGGGTTCCTTTATGGTTGCCGAGAGACTGTACCGTCTGATGACTGTGCTGATCTCGTTTTCGGAGATTAATTCTTTCTTCTCCTCGCAGAAGGAGGGCGAGGAGATGAAGCCTCTGTTTCCCGCGCTCTCGCAGGAGGTGGAAGCGATGATGTCGTTTCCGTTGCTTGTGTCGACTATCTCTTCGGCTGTCAATAAATTCGGAGAGGTGAAGGACTCGGCGTCGCCTGAACTTTATTCTATCCGCGAGTCCATCAGGCGTGCCTCAGGTTCGATGCAGCGCGCCATGAGGCGCGTGATTGACGCCGCAGTGGCACGTGGAATAGTCGATAAGGATGTGTCTCCATCCATACGTGACGGCAGGATGGTGCTTCCGGTAGCCGCCGGCAGCAAGCGGGAGATTTCGGGTATTGTCCATGATGAAAGTGCCACCGGCAAGACTGTCTTCATTGAACCTGCCGAAGTTGTCGAGGCCGGTAACCGTCTCCGTGAGCTGGAGATAGAGGAGAAACGGGAGATAGTGCAGATTCTCACGAGAATAGCCGATGTGATCCGTCCTCATATTGAGGATGTCACCAAGTGCTGTATGCTTCTCGGTCGTCTTGATTTCATCGAGGCTAAAGCCCGCTTTTCCATCGAAGTCGGAGGCGCGATGCCCAACATCTGTATGAATCCGGAGATAGAGTGGTATCATGCGGTGCATCCTGGCCTTCTCCTCTCTTTGCGCCAGCATGGTCGCGAGGCCGTGCCGCTAAACATAACTCTCACCGAGGAAAAGAGAATTCTGATCATATCTGGTCCTAATGCCGGCGGCAAATCCGTATGCCTGAAGACCGTGGCGGTTGTGCAGTATATGATGCAGTGCGGTATGTTGCCGACACTGTATTATAATTCCCACATGGGTGTGTTCAGAAGCATCTTCATCGACATCGGCGATGAGCAGTCGTTCGAAAACGATCTGTCGACTTACTCCTCCCATCTCCGCAACATGCGCTTTTTCCTGCGCAATGCCGATAGTCGCTCGCTGATTCTCGCCGATGAGATGGGATCCGGAACCGAGCCGCAGATTGGTGGAGCTATGGCTCAGGCTATCCTTTCGCAACTCGGAAAGTCCGGATGCATGGGGGTCGTTACCACCCACTTCCAGAATCTGAAGACTTTTGCCGAGGGCACTCCCGGATTCGTCAACGGCGCGATGTTGTACGACCGTCAGCATCTGCAGCCTACTTTCCAATTGTCAATCGGAACTCCGGGTAGTTCTTTCGCTCTCGACATCGCTCATAAGATGGGACTTCCCCGCGAGGTGATAGAGGAGGCTAAGGAGATTGTGGGCAGCGAATATGTCAATATCGACAGATATCTGTCGGATATCGCGCGCGACCGTCGGTATTGGTCAGGCAAACGTCAGAATATAAGGGAGAAGGAGGCTAAACTCGATGGAATCCTCTCCCGATATGAGGAATTGGCTGGCGATCTGCGGGCTCAGCGTAAGGCTATTATTGACGATGCGCGCAAGGAGGCGAAAGAAATCCTCGAGGGCGTGAATGCCAGGATAGAAAAGACCATCCTTGAAATCAGAAACGCGCAGGCCGAAAAGGAGAAGACCAAGGAACTTCGGCGTGAACTCAAGGATTTTGCTGACGATACTGTCAACTCGGAGGAGTCGGTTGCGGAGGATGCGCGTCTCCGCAAACTGAAAAGCAAGAGGAAAAAGCAGAATCCTGTTCCTAAGAAGACAGAGGAGATTGTCGCCGAGAAGGGGGTTCCGGGTGTCGGAGACTATGTCAAACTGTCGGGCGGCTCAACCGTCGGAAAGGTATTGTCGATATCCGGTAAGAAAGCTGAAGTCGCCTTCGGTGCGCTGAGGACTACTACGGATCTCGGTAAGCTCGAAAAGGTGAGGAAGCCGAAGGAATCGCTCCAGTCAGGTATATCGTCGATTTCTTCCTCCACCTCGGAAGAGAGCCGCCAACGGCAGCTGAATTTCTCTACGGAGATTGATGTGCGCGGTATGCGCGCCGACGAGGCGATCCAGGCTGTGACTTATTTTCTTGATGATGCGGTGCAGTTCTGTGCCGGGCGCGTCAGAATCCTGCACGGAACCGGTCATGGTATACTCAAAACATTGATAAGACAACAGTTGCAGGCTAACACGGCAGTCAAGAGTTTCGCTGATGAGGATATCCGTTTCGGCGGAGCAGGAATCACAGTAGTCGAACTTGAGTGATATTCCGGAAATTTTGTGTAAATTTGTAGCTTGTTTCGAATCTCGGCTGCGTTCGTGTATGCTGTAATGCGGAGAATTCGGTTGATAAGATGAATAGAAAACACAAAAATGGTTATGTGGCCTTGTGGCTGTTGCTTGCCCTGGCCTTGGTCCTGGTGATTACGGTTGCCTTTGTAGACGACATCACTCTTGCAGGACATACATTCAAGAAAGCTCCTTTTGCCGATTTGCTTGTTGACAAA
The DNA here is from genome assembly GCA_910584545.1 of uncultured Muribaculaceae bacterium. GTDB lineage: Bacteria > Bacteroidota > Bacteroidia > Bacteroidales > Muribaculaceae > Lepagella. The sequence goes on from CAJUBC010000021.1 coordinate 33,706, forward strand.
AATGAGGAAGGTTCTGATTCGCTGGCTGTTGATTCCGTTCAGATGGAATTGAAAGAGGAAGCCACTACTGATTCCTTGCCTCAGTCCCTGTTCATTTTCGGCGACTCGATGACATATAACCTCGCTCTCCGCCTCGCCCAGTATGCCAGACAGAATGGTCACACCATCCATGCTGTAAACTGGGACTCGAGCAACACCAGGATTTGGGCCGAACATGATACGCTTCAGTATTATATAAATAAGTTCCATCCTACCCAGATTTTCATATCTCTCGGTAGTAATGAATTATATTTCAGGAATCCTGAGACCCGCGCTCCTTACGTGAAGAAGATTATCGAGGTGATCGATACAATTCCGTTCGTGTGGATTGGTCCTCCAAACTGGAAGGAGGACAGTGGAATCAACGATATGCTGGCTCGAATATGCGGTCCCGGTAGGTTCTTCCGCTCGGCCGGCATGGAATTCAAACGGAAGGCTGACCATATCCACCCCACAAGGCAAAGTTCCTCTCTCTGGATAGACAGCATTATGAGGTGGCTCCCCAAATCCGCCCATCCCTTTATCGCGGATGTGCCTTCGGATTCAATCGGAAAGTCGAACCCTAATATCGTTTTCCTTAAGGCTCTCAATAAGTGATGTCGCTGTTCCTGATTGCAACTTCAATATTTTCAAAGCCCTCCAATATATTTTACAATGTGGGATTCTTTGTTGACTGATTTTCAGACCGCTCTTGGTAACATCGGGAACATGTTCCTTTATGATCCCAAGGCTCCGATGCTCTTCTCAAGCGGTTTTTTCTGGACTCTGTTCCTTCTGTTCCTCCCCATCTATGCGTTGCTGAAGAAAAGCCGTACGAAAATGATTGTTTTCGTGGTGGCCTTTTCTCTCTATTTCTATTATAAGTCGAGCGGCCTCTTCTTCCTGATGCTCATAGCCACCTCTTTTGTGGACTGGAGTATTTCCAAGATGATGGCCCGGACACAGAGCAGGTCGGCGAGGCTTTCGCTGATGTGGTTCTCCATCATCCTCTCCCTCTCGATTCTTGGATATTTCAAGTACGCGAATTTCTTCTTATGGAACTGGAACATGATGGTGGAGGGCAATTTCCAGCCACTCGATATCATTCTCCCCGTCGGTATCTCTTTCTATACCTTCCAGTCGATAAGCTATGTGGTCGATGTCTATAAAAGAAGACTCGAGCCGACAAAGCGTTGGATCGATTACCTGTTTTTCCTCTCTTTCTTTCCGGCGCTTGTGGCGGGCCCAATCGTGCGTGCCGATTATTTCCTGCCGCAGCTTGAGAAGAACGAGGTCCCTTCGGCCGAGAATATATGGGGAGGTCTATGGCTCGTGATTGTCGGTGTCATCAAGAAAGCTGTTATTGCCGATTATATCGCACAGTATAACGACCTTATCTTTAATGACCCCTCGCTTTATACCGGTGTGCAGACCTTGATGGGTGTGCTCGGTTATACGATGCAGATATATTGCGACTTCTCCGGTTATTCGGATATGGCCATAGGTTTGGCGCTGATCATGGGCTTCAAACTCGGACTCAATTTCGATTCCCCGTATCAGAGCCGTAACCTTACCGAGTTCTGGCGCAGATGGCACATTTCCCTCTCTTCATGGTTGCGCGATTATGTCTATATCCCGCTCGGCGGTAACCGTAAGGGCACGTTTAGGACCTATCTCAACAACTTCCTGACCATGCTTATCGGTGGACTCTGGCACGGTGCTGCCTGGAAATTCGTATTCTGGGGTGCAATGCATGGAGTGGGTCTCGCCATTCACAAGGCATGCAAACCCATTCTTGCTAAGATTCCGGACAACTGGCTGACGATATTCCTGTCGTGGGCGATTACATTCGTCTATGTGTCGCTTCTCTGGGTTTTCTTTCGTGCAGCCTCTTTCGAGGACTCGGTTCTTATAATAAAGAATATATTCGTCGATTTCCAGTGGAACCAATTCCCGCAGTTCTTCCAGGCGAGGATGGTGTGGTGCGTGATGATGCTTGTGCTGATCGTAATGCATTTTGTTCCGCAGAAGTGGGCGGATGCTGCCGGTCTCCTTTTCGTGAAGGCTCCGTGGGTGCTGAAACTGGTGGTTTTTGTAGCAGCCGTGCAGCTTGTAGTCGAATTCATGTCGGAAGAAGTTGCGCCGTTTATCTACTTCCAGTTCTGATTTGCAATCGCCTTTAACAAATCTAAACATTTTTTAACATAAATTTATTCATCAATAAATCAGCAAGA
>CAJUBC010000022.1 GCA_910584545.1 uncultured Muribaculaceae bacterium
GTGCTTTTCACTCTATAACCAGGGACATGGAATAGCTTTCATAGAGGAAATATACTGAATTTTAGGGAGAATATTTGGTAATTTATGTTATTTTTCTGATTTTTTTGCTATTTTTGCAAGTTATACTGACAATATGGACAATAATCGTCCATAATCGGGCATTTTTCTAACCTTCAGTTATGAAAAGAATTTTATTACTGGTTTTTCTGATATTCCCGTTCTCGGCAGCGTGGGCGATCAAAGACTGGAAGCCGATAGCCGACGGTCTCTATGCGGAGCTTTCAAAGCAAAGGACTCCTGCCGACTCGGTAAAGGTGCTTTATAACCTCTTCGACCTCGTTCCACGCGCTCAGAAGGGGGACGTGGCGCGCAAGCTCTACGATTCGGCGCAGCGGGCGGGGCAGACCGAGGTGCAGCTCGACGTGCTGCGTCTGCTCACCTCCCTCTACTCTTCGGCCGACCATGTACTCGCCACCATCGAGAAGGAGGCCGGAAGCGTGCCGGACAGCCGCGAGAAACAGGAGACATTGGTGTTCATCCGCATGCGCCGGCTCACCAAGTCGTCGAAATTCGCTTCAGAGAAGGAACGTCAGGACGACATCGCCAAGGTACTCGCCTCCTACGAGAACGACAAGAAGAAGACACCGCAGGATGAGTTCCTGCAGCTTTATACATTAGTTGAGTACCTGCGCAACGATGTGGACTCGAACAACCTCATCATCTACCTCGACAAGCTGATGAAGTTCCTCGGCAACAATCCTTTCGAACTGTACGCCATCCACAACATAGTCTATACCGAGGCCGCCAACATCTACAGCGACGCCGGCGAGGCGAAGCGCGCCATCGAGGCTGACCGCGAGCTTCTCAAGATCTGCGACCGGCTTCAGGAGTCATACCGTAAGAAGGGCCGCATCTACCGCGACCTGTCGACCAGCAAGTATGTTGCCCTTCGACGCATGATCCGCAACTACAAAGCACTGACTCCCGACCAGATAGCAAGCATCAACGCCGAGGTGGAGAAGCTCGCCGCAGTCAACCCGGACATCCGCAACGACATCGACAGCCTGCCGCGCTACCGCGCGCACTACTATATGGCCACGGGCCGGTATGCCGAGGCCATACCGCTGATAAAGGCACACATAGCCGACGAGAAAGGGCTGCCCAACCGCCGCCAGCTCTACGATATGCTCGCCGAGGCGGCGCGCAACACCGGCGACAACGGCACGCTCGTGGAAGCTCTGTCGGAATACAACAAAATCCTCGCCGAGCTCAACGCCATCTCCGCATCGCAGAAGTACAGGGAACTGCAGATACGGTACGATGTGGACTCACTCACCAAGGACAAACTCGCCCTTGAGCTTAAGGCCCGCGAGGCCGAGGTACACTCCACCCGAAAGATGATGCTTGTGGTGGCCGCCGGGTGGATTCTCTTCTTCCTCCTGCTGATAGTGCTGCTCTTCTACTGGAGCCGATACCGTTCCAACGCCGCACACCTGCGCATGGCCATGGAATCGTTCGCATCCGAACGCGACCGGCTGCGCGACTTCAGATATTACGACTACGCCACACCGGCCGAGAACATTGCCGCCGAAGACAAGAGGATTCCCGCGCTCCACAAGAAGAACTACCGCAGCGGAGCGTCGCAGATGATGGAGAGCATAATCACCGACCTTCTCTACATAGCCTCAATCGGGCGCACCGAAAGGGAAAAAGCCATCTCCGATTTCTCTGTCGACGAGATGATGCGCAGCGCCGTGGCCAAAGCCAAGCCTGTGGTCCGGGACGGCGTGAGGCTAAACGTGACCTACCCCGAGGAGGACTTCAAGATACAGACCGACTTCGAATGCGCAAGCTACGTGCTCGGCCGTCTGCTCGAGAATGCCGCACGCTTCACCGACCATGGCGAGATCTCGCTCACATGCCGACGCGACAGCCAGTACAGCTGCGTGAAGTTCACCATCACCGATACCGGTCTCCGAATCGCCCCGAGAGAGGAGGAGAGCGTGTTCTACGACTTCGTCAACCTCAACGACCTCACCGACAACGACCACGCCGGAAGTTTCATCTGCCGCATGATCTACTTCCTGCTCAGCGGCACCATCAAGTCCGACCACAACTATAAGGATGGCGCGAAGGTGATACTCACCATACCTCTCCGCTCCTACAACCAATGAAGACGAAGCTCAACGCCGGCCAGCGACGGGCTATGGAAGCCTCGGAAGGACGGGTCAGGGTGGTGGCCGGAGCAGGCTCCGGCAAGACCCGCGTACTCGCGCACCGCTACGCCTTCCTCGTGAACGACCTCGGCATCTCCCCGGGGAACATACTCTGCCTGACATTCACCAACAAAGCAGCGCAGGAGATGAAGTCGCGCATATCAAGGATGGTGGACCGGGGCAGCGTCAACGACTTCATCTGCACCATCCACAGCTTCTGTGTGAAATTCCTCCGCCGCGAGATATACCGCATCGGATACCCCAAGAACTTCACCGTAATGGACGAGGCAGACGCCGTGATCCTCGCCAAGCAGGCTATGGAGGAATTCGGCATCGACCGCAAAAAGCTCACGGCAGAACGCTTCCTGACACAGGTGGCGCAACTGAAAGCCTACAGCATCGATGCCTACATCCAGCGGCACCTGCTGCCGGCAAGCCCGCCGGAGTGCCCCGACGCCAACGTCCGTTACCTTCGCCTCCAGCTGAAACAGTACACACTTGACTATGACGACCTCATCTATTTCACCATATACATCCTGAACCATTTCCCTGAGACACGGAAATACTGGACCGACAAGCTGAACTACATAATGATCGACGAGGCACAGGACTGCTCGATCGACGACTGGAACCTGATCGAGATTCTCGCCGAGCGGCACCATAACCTCTTCGTGGTGGGCGATCCTGACCAGGCCATCTACGAATGGCGCGGAGCGCGCCCGGCAAAATTCGTGAACTTCAGCTGCGACACCGACATCATCCTCAACCAGAACTATCGCTCCACTCCCGACATCCTCGACGTGGCCAACAGCATCATAGCCCACAACCGCAACCGCGTGCCCAAGGACCTCTTCTCGGTCAGGCTCAACGAGCGGCGAACCGTCTACCGCCACGAGAAGAGCGAAAGCGACGAGGCGCGGCACATCGCCGACACCATAGAGAACGCCGTGGCCGCAGGTGACAGACCGGCAGACTTCGCCATACTCTACCGCAGCTCGTTCATGTCGCGGCGCGTGGAGCAGGAACTGCTCAAGCGCAAGATACCATACGCAGTGTGGGGCGGTGTGAGATTCTTCGAGCGCAAGGAGATAAAGGACGTGATATGCTACCTGCGGCTCATCGCTTCGGATGGTGACGACATGGCGTTTACTCGCATAGTCAACCTCCCCTCCCGCAAATTCGGAGCCGCCTCGATGAAGGCACTCGCCACACTGGCGCAGGAGAAGGGTGTGCCTCTCTTCTCCGCCCTGAAGATGGCCGTCGGCGACAAACGCTTCGACCGCCCGGTCCTCCACCGGTTCATCGACCTGATAGAGGGTGCCCGGATGTGGAGCAGACAGATGCCTGTGTCGGAACTCGCCGACAGAATCCTGGTGGAAAGCAAGCTCGCAGACCTCTACCGGCTCGACGAGCAGGAGGAGAGGCTCGAGAACGTCTCTGAGCTGATAAACCAGATGAAGGAGTTCGAACAGTCACAAATCGACGACGGCGACATGACTTTGGCAAGCTATTTGCAGGAAATGGCGTTATATACCAACGCAGACACTTTCGCCGACGCATCCAAGGTGAAGCTGATGACCATCCACCAGTCGAAGGGACTCGAATTCCCGACGGTTTTCGTAGTGGGCCTCACCGAAGGTGTATTTCCCAACCACCGCTCTATCCGGGAGCGGCGCCAGGATGGCGAGGAGGAGGAGCGGAGACTGATGTACGTAGCCGTGACCCGCGCCGCCTCGATGCTCTATCTCTCGGAGGCCGAGGGGTACCTCAACGACAACGGCGCTCTGAAATATCCGTCGCGCTTCATCACGGAGATTCCCGACGACCTGCTCACCGTGGAGGGAGATCCGGACCCGACGCTTTTCGAAGGCACCCGCGACATGGTGGCTCTCCTCGAGCAGGAACTTGGAGAAGGCGACCACGCGCCGATGCCGCCCGGCACCGAGGTTAAGCACAAAGTGTTCGGACGCGGAGTGATAGTCCGCTTCGACCCCGCCTCACAGAGCTACCGCGTCCGTTTCGGCGAAACCGAACGCGACCTTGTGGCCCGTGTGCTCAGCCCGCTGTAAGCTCTGCGGCGGAGTCCTGTTTCTGAACCCTCACCAAGCTTCAGCTTGGGCAAAATAATAACCAAAACTCAGATAATGAAAGTGACCTTAAAGACACTTGCTATGACAGCAATCCTGCTGGCTCCGGCCGCCTTCCCGGGCGCCGCTCAGACCAACAGCACCTACGACAGCCAGTTCATCTCCTGGCCCACCTATAACGGCGACGACCTCGAGCTCTCCGTCAGCGACAGCGGCACGGCATTCCGCCTGTGGAGTCCCAAAGCCGAGGAGGCTGTAGTGAATCTCTACGACAACGGCTACACCGGCAAGCCCTGCTCCACCCTCCCCATGAAGTTCGACGCAGCCACCGGCACATGGTCGGTGTCGGTACCCGAAAAACTTTACGGCAAGTTCTATACATTCCGAGTAAAGAACGGCGGCAAATGGCTCGACGAGACTCCCGGAGTATGGGCGAAGGCCGTGGGCGTGAACGGTAAACGGGGTGCCATCATCGACTTCGCAGCAACCAACCCCGAAGGATGGCAGCAGGACCGCGGCCCGGAAGTGAAGAACTTCACCGACGTGGTGCTCTACGAGATGCATCACCGAGACTTGTCGATGGATCCCTCATCGGGCATCGCCAACAAGGGTAAGTTCTTAGCTCTCACCGAGGAGGGAACCGTCACTCCGCTCGGAGAGAAGACCGGTATCGACCACCTCAAGGAATTGGGCGTGACCCACGTGCATATCCTCCCGTCGTACGACTACAATTCGGTGGATGAGGCAAACCTGCAGAAGAACCAGTACAACTGGGGATACGACCCGCAGAACTACAACGCGCCAGAGGGCAGCTACTCGACCAATCCCTCCGATCCCGCCACCCGCGTGCGCGAGATGAAGGAGATGATCAAGGCTCTGCACGACGCCGGAATCGGCGTGGTGATGGATGTGGTCTACAACCACACCGCCGAGAACGACGGCTCCAACTTCGAGCTGACGGCCCCGGGCTATTATCACCGCCACTGGAACGACGGGAAATATTCCGACGCGTCCGGCTGCGGCAACGAGACAGCCTCCGACCTGCAGCAGATGCGCGACTTCATCATCAATTCCACCAAGTACTGGGCCAAGGAATACCACGTGGATGGTTTCCGCTTCGACCTCATGGCCATCCATGACACCGAAACCATGAACCAGGTGGCCGCCGCCCTCAAGGAGGTGAATCCCTCAATCTTCGTCTACGGGGAGGGATGGACTGCCGGCGACTCGCCGCTGCAGCCGGAGCGTCGCGCGCTGAAAGAGAACGTGAGCAAGATGGAGGGGATAGCGGTGTTCTCCGATGACATCCGCGACGCCATCAAGGGTCATTACACCGATGCCTCCGACCGGGGCTTCGCCACCGGCAAACCGGGACTCGAGGAGACCGTGAAGATCGGCATCGTGGCTGCCACTAACCATCCGCAGGTAGATTTCAGCAAGGGAAACAATTCCAGGTTCCCTTACGCCAAGTCGCCCGAGATGATCGTAAACTATGTATCGTGCCACGACGACCTGACTCTGACCGACAAGCTGCGCAAATCGATGGCCGGCGAGCCTGAGGAGAACATGCTCGAGGCAGCCAAGCTGGCGCAGACCATCGTCTTCACCTCGCAGGGTACGCCGTTCATGTTTGCCGGGGAGGAGATCTTCCGCGACAAGAAGGGTGTACATAACTCCTACAAGAGCCCGGACTCCATCAACGCCATCGACTGGAACAACAAGAGCCGTTATCGCGACCTCTTCGACTACTACCGACATCTGATAGCATTGCGAAAGGCTCATCCCGCGTTCCGCATGACCTCGCAGACAGACATAGCGAAGCATCTGAAATTCGACAGGATTGACTCCAAGAAGACACCGAACCTCATCTCGTATTCGCTTAACGGCCACGCCAACGGCGACGAGTGGGAGGAGATAAAAGTGGTGTTCAACGGAGCTGACAAGCCACAGACAGTCGACATAAAGAAAGGCGACTGGAAGATAGTTGCCAAGGATGGCCATATCTCCGCAGCCGCCGATCTTGGCGCCACCACCGGAGGCAAGATGACACTCGCACCCCGGTCTGCGCTGATTTTAGCCCGGTTTTGACTCGCAGTAGAGACAGCGGCAGCCTTTACCGTCGGCTGTGGGCCTGAACAGCGACTCCACGTTCTCTGTGTTGGAGATGCAGCGACGGTTCGAGCAGCGATATTTTCCGCGGATTGTTCCCTCAGGGATCAGTCCGCGGTCTTTTTCCGCCATATCGGCCCATTCGAGCAGTTTGAGCATCAGTGCCATGCGGACGAACTTGCCGTTCTCCACCTGACGGAAATACGCGGCTCGCGGATCGGCGTCGACATCGAGCGCTATCTCGTTGACGCGGGGGAGCGGATGAAGGATGCGCATCTCCGGCTTGGCATCTCGCAGCTTGTCGGCGGTCAGCACGAAGCAGTCCTTCACACGGTCGTACTCATCCTCATCGAGGAAACGCTCCTTCTGGACGCGGGTCATGTAAAGGACATCGAGGTCGGCGATGGCCTCCTCGATTGTGGACACCTCGCGGCAGTCCATGCCGTACTTGTCGCAGACCTCCTCGCGCATATAGCTCGGGAGGCGGAGCTGTTCGGGAGCAATGAGCACGATCTTGATTCCCTTGAAACGAGCGAGCGCCTTGATCAGGGAGTGGACGGTGCGTCCGAACTTTAGGTCGCCGCAGAAGCCGACGGTTAGGTTGTCGAGACGGCCGAGCTCGCGGCGGATGGTGAGCAGGTCGGTGAGGGTCTGCGTGGGGTGCGCGTGCGAGCCGTCGCCGGCGTTGATCACCGGAGTGCGGGAATTGAGCGCGGAGACGAGCGGGGCCCCCTCCACGGAATGACGCATAGCGATGATGTCGGCGAAGCAGTTGATCACCTTGGTGGTGTCGGCCACGGTCTCTCCCTTGCTGACGGAGCTGTTCATGGCGTCGGAGAAGCCGATGACGTTGCCGCCGAGCTCCATCATGGCGGAGGTGAAGCTGAGGCGGGTGCGGGTCGAGGGCTCGTAGAAGAGCGTGGCGAGCTTGCAGCCGCGGCATACATCGGCGTACTTCTGACGGTTGGCGATGATGTCGAGGGCGAGGTCGATGATCTCCTGGAGCTCGCTGGAGGAGAGATCGGTGGGATCGATGAGATGACGCATATAATCTGGACTTGAAAAGTTTTTACTCTGGGAAAAGTGGAAGCCGGGTGCTTCCGTCAGCTTCGGACCACGAGCTCTGCTCGCGGCACTCAACTGCCATCCGGACGGCAAAGTACCGCCCAGACTTAGCCAACAAGCTAAGATCGCGCAGGGTTAGGCTTGCTGCCAGCCGGGGTCGGAGGGGTTGGACATGAAGCGGCGGAGGCGGACGGCATCGGGGGCGGCGATGTAGCCTTCCTCTACGGCGGTGTCCACCAAGACATCGAAGTTGCAGAGGGAGTGGTTCTCCACCTCGGCGGCGGCGAGGCGCTCAAGGCCTTTCTTCATGCCGTAGGTAAATATGCTGACCACACCGAGGACTTCGGCTCCGGCCTCGCGCAGTGCCTCGACCACATCGATGCAGCTGCCGCCGGTGGAGATCAGGTCTTCTATCACCACCACCTTGCTTCCTTTCTCAAGACGGCCCTCGATGCGGTTGTTGCGGCCATGGTCCTTGGCCGAGCCGCGCACGTAACCCATGGGCATTCCGAGCAGATGGCCGGCGATTGCGGCGTGGGCTATGCCGGCTGTGCTGGTTCCCATCAGCACCTCGGCCTCGGGATAGTATTCCCTGACGGCTTCGGCTATCGACTTCTCCACCAGATTACGCACCTCGGGCGCGGTGAGGATCAGTCGGTTGTCGCAGTAGATGGGGCTCTTGATACCGCTTGCCCATGTGAAGGGCTCGTCGGGACGGAGGAAAACGGCCTTGATGCTCAGCAGGCCCTTGGCTATTTCTTTCTCTTTCATATCGTTGTTCTGTTGTCGGTTAAATTTGATTCAGGTTCCGGCCAGGCCGTCACCACTGTTCTGGTTTTTCAGCAGCAGAAGTCGGCTTTGCAACGGCGGTATGCGGCCACCGGATCAGGGGCGGCGGTTATGGGGCGGCCTACCACTATGAAGTCGGAACCGATGCGGCGGGCATCGGCGGGCGACGTGATGCGGCTCTGGTCATCCTTGGCTGCATCGGGATAGCGGATACCGGGAGTCACTGCCATGAAGTCGGGGCCACAGGCCTCCTTGACGAGGGCAGCCTCGAGAGGACTGCAGACCACACCGTCGAGACCTGCCTCGCGGGCGTTGCGCGCATAATGGGCTATGCAGGCGTTGATGTCGCCGGGAATGAGCAGCTCGCGGTTGAGCATCTCCCTGGAGGTGCTTGTCAGCTGCGTGACGGCGATGATGAGGGGACGGGTGCCGTCGCCGCGTCCCTCCTTGAGTCCTTCTACAGCGGCGCGCATCATCTCCACGCCACCGGCTGCATGCACGTTGACCATGTCGACATCGAGACGGGAAAGAACGCGCATCGCCTTGCGCACGGTGTTGGGGATGTCGTGCAGCTTCAGGTCGAGGAAAATCTTATGACCGCGCTCGCGTATGCGGCGCACTATATCGGGACCGCCGGCATAGAAGAGCTCCATTCCGATCTTGACGAACGGCTTCTCCTCCTGGAAACGGTCGAGAAACTCGAGGACAGCCTCGGGCGAGGCAAAGTCACATGCAATGATTACTTCTTTATCCATTTGATATTATGTATATTTCGCAATTAATGAATGTAGAAAGGACTCTTATCCTTCCCGGGCAGTAGATACAAGCTCCTCAAGAGTCTTGATACCGTAACGGTCCATGGCGGCGGGAAGATCGCAGATTATGTCGCGGCAGGCAGTGGGATTGATGAGGTTGGCTGTACCCACCTCTACCGCATTGGCTCCAGCCATCATCATCTCAAGCACATCCTCGGCCGAGGAGACTCCTCCGCAGCCTATCACCGGGATGGAACATGCATGGGCCACCTGCCATACCATCCTGACGGCCACAGGGAAGATGTCGCGGCCCGAGAATCCCCCCATCTTATTCGCCATGATCGGACGGCGAGTCTTAAGGTCGATTCGCATACCCAAGAGTGTGTTGATGAGGCAAAGTCCGTCGGCACCGGCATCCTCAGCCGCGCGGGCGATGGAGACGATGTCGGTGACATTGGGCGAAAGCTTCACGAAGACGGGGAGCGAAGTCTCGGCCTTGACGGCCTTGACCACCTCAGCCACCGACTCACAGCTTGTGCCGAAACTCATACCGCCGCCATGCACGTTAGGGCAGCTCACGTTCAGTTCTATGATCTTCACGCCAGGAACTCCGTCGATGCGACGGCAGCATTCGCGGTACTCGTCGAGCGAGAACCCGCTGATGTTGGCTATTATCGGGCCGTGGAAGAAACTGCGCATCATAGGAAGTTCCCTGGAGATGACAGCATCAATACCGGGGTTCTGCAGACCTACCGAATTCAGCATTCCCGAGGCGCATTCGGCCACACGAGGGAGCGGATTGCCGAATCGGGGATGGAGCGTGGTGCCTTTGAAAGAGATGGCTCCGAGCACATCGAGGTCATAAAAACGGGCCATCACATAGCCGTAGCCGAAACATCCGCTTGCCGGAATCACAGGATTCTTGAGTCTGAGCGGGCCGAGGCTCACCTCAAGACGGTGGTCGGCGAGGTCTTTCATATTCTCCATGCCTGGGTTTTCTCTCATTTCCATATCAATTCCTCCTTTCTGAAGGCAGGGCCTTCCATGCAGATTCTCTTGCTGCCGCCGACGGTCTCCACCGAGCAGCACACGCAGGCGCCGAAGCCGCATCCCATGCGCGCCTCCAGGCTAACCTCGCCGGGAATGTCGAGGCCGAGGCATACTGCGCGAAGCATCGGAGTTGGACCGCATGCATAGAAATAGTCTGGGTCAAGTCCTTTCTCACGGATGGCATCGGTGACAAAACCTTTGGTGCCGCAGCTACCGTCGAGAGTAGCCACATAGACATCGAGTCCGAGCGCACGGAACTCCTCAAGAAGCATCATCTTCTCCGAGGAATTGAATCCGAGCACCACCGCCGGGCGTACTCCGCGCTCCAGCAGACGCCGGGCCAGTCCGTAAAGAGGAGGACATCCCACGCCGCCGCCGAGCAATACGGGACGCTTAGTATCGGCATCGGGATCGAAGCCCGTGCCGAGCGGGGCGAGCATGTCGAGACTCTCTCCCGGAAGCATCAAGGACATGCGCTCTGTTCCTCCTCCAACCACCGCGTAAACTATAGTGAAGGAGCGGTCATCCCAGTCGCACACCGAGATGGGGCGACGTAGGGTAAATCCCGGAACCGCGATGTTGACGAACTGCCCCGGGCGGTAAAACTCCACCTCTCCTTCAAGACGCATCATCATGATGCCGGGTGCGATCTCGTGGTTTTCCAATATCTTATATCTGTCCTGTATCATAGGTGATCATATTTCTGTTAAGATTCCGCTTCAGCGGGTTCCTCGTACACCACTTCGCCTGCCGCCACAGTGAACAGCACTTTGCCGCGCAACGTAAGGCCATCGAACGGCGTGGCCTTTCCCATCGACAGGAAGGATGAGGAATCCACTTTGAACTCACGGTCGAAATCGACGATTGCGACATCCGCACGGTCGCCGGGATTAAGGCCACCGGCGATGCCGAAGATGCGCCTTGGATTGTCGGCCATGAGCCGTACGAGCTGCGGCAGGCTGATTCGGCGCGAAAGCACCGCGTAGGTATAGGCGGCAGGGAGCGACACCTCGAGTCCGGTGACACCCATGGCGCTCTTCTCGAGACCGCGCGCCTTCTCCTCGGCTGAGTGCGGGGCATGGTCGGAGGCTATGCAGTCGATTGTACCGTCGGCGATACCTGCAAGCAGAGCCTCGCGGTCGGCGGCGGAGCGGAGCGGCGGGTTCATCTTGAATCGCCCCTCTTCCTGAAGATCGGCATCGCAGAAAGCGAGATAATGTGCTCCGGTCTCGCATGTGACCGGAAGACCCTCGGCCTTGGCACGGCGCACTAAATCCACGCTCTCGCCGGTGGAGACATGGCAGATGTGAAGCCTGCAGCCAGTTTCGCGCGCAAGCCTGATGTCACGCTCCACCTCTCGCCATTCGCTCTCGGAACATATTCCTCGATGGCTATGGCTGCGTGCATACTCACCGTCGTGGATATAGCCTCCGCGCAGCAGTGAGTCGACCTCGCAGTGGGCTGCAAGCACCTTGCCGGTAGCGGCAATTCCACGCATGGCGCTCCTCATCACCTCCTCGCTCTGCACTCCGGTACCGTCATCTGAAAACCCGGCCACATCCGGAGCCAGCAAGTCATAGTCAACAAGGGTCTCTCCCATCCGCTTTCCGGTGATCGACGCGTAAGGAAGCACCTCCACGCATGCGTCACGCCGGATCAAGTCGAGCTGCGAGTCGAGAGACTCGCGGCAGTCAGGCACCGGATTGAGGTTAGGCATGGCGCAGACGGTGGTGAAGCCACCGTGCGCGGCTGCCCTGGTACCGGTGGCGATGGTCTCCTTATAAGAATAGCCCGGCTCGCGGAGATGGACATGGACATCCACCAGTCCCGGAATCACCTCATGACTACCCGCGTTGACGACACGGGTGCCGGCGGGAAGTTCCACGAACGCCCCGCGTTCGCGGACCACTCCATCCTCGATGAGAATCGTCCCGGCAGAGAAATCGGCACCGTCCCAGATTCTCTCGCCTGTTATAGCTAATCTACTCATGGCTGCTCAGTTTTCTTGCTGCAGTTGTCAGAATTCCTGCCAGCTGCGGATCTCGATGTCGTCGGGAGTCATCGAGCAGAAAGCCTTGATGAACGCCGATGCGAGACGCGCGTTAGTGATAAGCGGTATGTTAAGGTCGACGGCGGCTCGGCGGATACGGTAGCCGTTGGTGACCTCCTTGTCGGAATTGTTTCGCGGGATGTTCACCACCATGTCTATCTCATGGTTGTGGAGCAAGTCGAGAGCCTGCGGATGTCCCTCCTGATCAGGCCAATAGACTCGGGTGGCCTCTATGCCGTTCTCCATCAGATGGCGGTATGTACCCTCGGTGGCGTAGATATTGAATCCATTCTCGCGCAAGCGTTTGGCGGCATCGAGAAGAGCAGCCTTCTGCTTGCCGTTACCCGACGATATGAGTATATTCTTCTTGGGAATGGTGTTGCCGGTGGAGAGCATGGCAGTGAGGAGTGCGGAGCGCGCGTCCTCGCCGAGACAGCCCACCTCGCCGGTCGACACCATATCGACGCTCAGTTTCGGGTCGGCGTTTTGCAGACGGTTGAAAGAGAACTGACTTGCCTTGACACCCACATAGTCGAGGTCGAACACGCTCTTGTCGGGCTTCGAAACCGGTAGACCGAGCATGATTCTTGTGGCGAGTTCTATGAAATTTATTTTCAGCACCTTGCTTACAAACGGGAAACTTCTCGAGGCGCGCAGGTTGCACTCAATCACCTTGATGTCGTTGTCGCGGGCGAGGAACTGGATGTTGAAAGGTCCGGAAATCTGAAGCTCGCGGGCTATCTTCTTGGAAATTTTCTTGATACGACGGGCGGTCTCCACGTACAGCTTCTGGGGTGGGAACTGGATGGTGGCATCGCCTGAATGCACTCCGGCGAACTCCACATGCTCAGAGATGGCGTAAGCGATGATCTCCCCGTTCTTGGCCACGGCATCCATCTCCACCTCCTTGGCATGCTCGAGGAAGCGGCTCACCACGACAGGATGCTTCTTTGAGACATTGGCCGCGAGAGTGAGGAAATTCTCAAGCTGGCTGCGGTCGGCACATACATTCATGGCAGCGCCGGAGAGCACGTAAGATGGGCGCACGAGGACAGGAAATCCCACGCGGTCCACGAAGCGGTTGATGTCCTCCATGGAGGTCAGCGCGCTCCATTCCGGCTGGTCCACGCCGATGCGTCCGAGCATTGCCGAGAATTTCTCGCGGTCCTCGGCGTTGTCGATGTTCTGGGCGGATGTTCCGAGAATCCTCACGCCGGCCTGGTCGAGGCGCAGTGCGAGATTGTTGGGAATCTGACCACCGGTGGAAACCACCACTCCGTGCGGGCTCTCGAGGTCGAGGATGTCGAGGACACGCTCGAACGAAAGCTCGTCGAAATAGAGGCGGTCACAGATATCGTAATCGGTCGAGACGGTCTCCGGGTTGTAGTTGACCATCACCGAGCGGTAACCTTCCTTGCGGATGGTGTCCAGGGCCTGGACGCCGCACCAGTCGAACTCCACGGAGCTGCCGATACGGTAGGCTCCCGAACCGAGCACGACCACCGAGCGGCCGTCGTTCTCATAATCTATGTCGTTCTCCTCGCCTCCATACGTGAGGTAGAGGTAATTGGTGCGCGCCGGATACTCTGCTGCTAATGTGTCTATCTGCTTGACGCATGGGATAATGCCGAGAGCCTTGCGGCGACGGCGCACCAATGTGATGGCATCCTCCATCTCATGGTCTTTCTCCATGCCGATGGCTCGGCCTATCTGGAAATCGGAGAATCCAAGACGCTTGGCATCGCGCAGCAGTTCGGCGGGAACAGCGCCAAGGCTGTCATACTCATGCAGATGGAGGTCAACCTCGTGGATCCTCTTAAGCTTATGCAGGAACCAGCGGTCAATCTTGGTAAGCTCATGAATGCGGTCTACGGTATATCCCTGATCGAATGCTTTCTCTATCACAAATATACGCTTATCGGTAGGTGCGGAGAGAGCGTGTTCGACATCTGCGATCTCAATCTCCTTGTTGTCGACGAATCCATGCATGCCCTGACCGATCATGCGGAGTCCCTTCTGGATGGCCTCCTCGAAATTGCGGCCAATGGCCATTACCTCACCGACAGATTTCATGCTCGACTCGAGTTCGCGACTGACCTTGCGGAACTTGCCGAGGTCCCAGCGGGGAATCTTGCAGACCACATAGTCGAGAGCCGGCTCGAAAAAAGCGGGCGTGGTCTTTGTCACGGAGTTGGTGAGGTCGAAAAGACCGTAACCGAGTGCGAGTTTCGCAGCGACGAAAGCGAGCGGATAACCGGTGGCCTTCGAGGCGAGTGCCGAAGAACGGCTGAGACGTGCATTGACCTCTATCACCCTATAGTCCTCGGAATCGGGACAAAGGGCGAACTGGACGTTGCACTCGCCTACGATACCGATATGGTTGGCTATGCGGATGGAAAGCTCGCGCAGCTTATGGTACTCGGAATTGGTGAGCGTCTGCGACGGGGCGACCACTATGCTCTCGCCGGTGTGGATGCCGAGCGGGTCGAAGTTCTCCATGTTGCAGACGGTGATGCAGTTGCCGAAGCGGTCGCGCACCACCTCGTACTCGATTTCCTTCCAGCCCTTGAGGCTCTTCTCCACGAGCACCTGGGGGGAGAAGGAGAAGGCTTTCTCGGCAAGGCGGCGCAGTTCGTCGGCGTTGTCGCAGAAACCGGAGCCGAGACCGCCGAGGGCGTAGGCGGCACGAAGGATGACCGGATAGCCGAGTTCATCGGCTGCCGCAAGGGCCTGCTCGATATTCTCGCAAGCCTCGCTGGCGATGGTCTTCACATTGATTTCCTTCAGTTTCTCGACGAAAATCTCGCGGTCCTCTGTGTTGATGATGGCCTGCACCGGAGTTCCGAGCACGCGGACTCCGTATTTCTCGAGCACACCGTTACGGTAGAGCTCCACGCCGCAGTTGAGGGCTGTCTGTCCTCCGAAAGCGAGGAGGATTCCCTGGGGACGCTCGCGGGCAATCACCTTCTCTACAAAGAAGGGAGTGACCGGGAGGAAATATATATGGTCGGCGACACCCTCGCTGGTCTGCACCGTCGCGATGTTGGGATTGATCAGCACTGTCTCGATGCCCTCCTGACGGAGAGCCTTGAGTGCCTGTGAGCCGGAATAGTCGAACTCTCCGGCCTCGCCTATCTTGAGAGCGCCCGAGCCGAGCACGAGCACCTTCTTTATCTCTTTTTTATCGAATTGGTCAGTCATGTCAGTTCTCTTTACAGGAGTGAGATAAAATCGTCGAACAGGAACTCGGTGTCCACCGGACCTCCGCAGGCCTCGGGGTGGAACTGCGACGAGCGCCATGGACGGGTGCGGTGGCGGATACCCTCGTTGCTGCCGTCGTTCATGTTGGTGAAGAGCGGTTCCCAGTCTTCGGGAAGAGTGGATGCATCGACGGCGAAGCCGTGGTTCTGGCTGGTGATGAAACAACGGTCGGTGCCGTCGAGGCGCACCGGCTGGTTGTGGCTGCGGTGGCCGTATTTCAGTTTGTAGATAGAGGCGCCGGCGGCCTTGGCGAGAAGTTGGTTTCCCATGCAGATGCCCATGAGGGGACGGCGCTCATCGGGATTCGAGATGAATTTACGGATGTTCTCCACGGTCGCCGAGCAGGTCTCGGGGTTGCCGGGACCGTTTGAGAGGAAGAGCCCGTCGAACTCGAGCTGATTGAAATCATAGTTCCAGGGGACGCGTACCACCTCCACCCCGCGTCGGAGCAGGCAGCGGACAATATTGTTTTTCGCACCGCAGTCCACAAGCACCACTCGCTTGCGACCCTCACCGGCACCGTATGTGACCGGCTCCTTGACGGAGACGCGCTCCACGAAATTGATGCCGTTGTAATCCTCGTCGACGGGAGCATCGGGGCAACCTTCCACACGGAGCGTGCCGGTCATCACGCCGTTCTCGCGCAGGATCTTAGTAAGGCGGCGTGTGTCAATGCCTGTTATGGCCGGAACTTTCTCGCGGCGCAGCCATTCGGAAAGACTCTCGCGGGCGTTCCAATGGCTGTATTCATCGGAATAATCGCTCACGATGAGGGCGCGCGGATGAATCCGGTCGCTTTCGGCGAACTGCTTCATGCCGTCGGCGGCCACATCGAGCGGGGGCGTTCCGTAGTTTCCGACAAGCGGATACGTCAGGACCATCAGCTGGCCTGCGTACGAGGGGTCGGTGAGACTCTCGGGATAACCGGTCATGGCGGTGTTGAAGACCACCTCTCCGGACACGTTGCCTTCGTAGCCGAACGAGTATCCCTCGAAGCGGCTTCCGTCGTCAAGCTGCAAGGTTGCTTTTTTCATTTCCTATATGTTTCTTCGATATAATTTATAAATGCTTCGTTGATTCGGCGCACTCCGCCGGGAGTGGGATAATCGCCGGAGAAATACCAGTCGCCGGGACTTCGGGGACATGCGTCATGCAGTCCCTCAAGCGACTGATACACAATATGTATTTCCGTGTCAACACCTTCAGGGCGTACCATCTCGGCAATCTTCTCCGAGATCTCGCGGTCCGTGAAGAGTGCGTAGAGGCGCTTCACATGGTTCTCCATCTCGCCCGAGGGGAGCGAACGCTGGGCGAGACAGTCCTGATATATCTTCTCCACGACATGGCCAAGGCCTCGCTCACGGGTGAGCTGGATAGCCGCCCGGAAGGCGATGAACTCGTCCATGCGGGCCATGTCGATGCCGTAATAGTCGGGATAGCGCACCTGCGGGCTGCTGCTCACCACCACTATACGCTTCGGCGACAGGCGGTCAAGGATGCGGATGATACTTTCACACAGAGTGGTGCCGCGCACAATGCTGTCGTCTATCACCACGAGGTTGTCGACACCGGGACGCAGCGAGCCGTAGGTAATGTCGTAGACATGGGCGGCAAGGTCATTGCGCGAGCTACCCTCGGAGATGAATGTGCGCAGCTTTATGTCCTTCCACGCCACCTTTTCGGTGCGGATGCGGCGACCAAGGATTTTCTCAAGCTGTTCGGGAGTGAGGTTGCCGTTGGCTTCTATGATCTCCTGCGCCTTGCACCTGTTGAGGTACTCGTTGAATCCCTGGGCCATTCCGAAGAAAGCGCTCTCGGCGGTGTTGGGAATATAAGAGAATACAGTGTCGTCGATCTCGCCATCGATAGCCTCGAGAATCGGGTTGACAAGGTTGCGGCCGAGCTGTTTGCGCTCGCGATAGATATCGATGTCGGAGCCGCGGCTGAAATATACCCTCTCGAAAGAGCAAGGGAGCGTCCTCTTCGGCTCGATAATCTGCTCGAGACGCATATTTCCGGTGCGGGAGATGACCACCGCCTGCCCCGGCATCAGCTCATGTATCGCCGGTGCCTCGACGTTGAAAGTGGTCTGGAGCACGGGACGCTCTGATGCGAGAGCCCACACCTCGTCGTCGGAATACCAGAAAGCGGGGCGGATTCCCCATGGATCGCGCATCACGAAAGACTCGCCGGAGCCGGTGACACCGCAGAGCACATAGCCGCCGTCCCACACCGGAGAGGACTCCCGGAGCGGAGCGGCAACGTCGATATGATGTTCTATGTATTCGGTTATGTCGGTGTCGGCGAGCCCCCGGGCGACAGCCTCGTTGAAACGGCGTTCACTCTCCCGGTCGAGCCTGTGACCGAGTTGCTCAAGCAGGATATAGGTGTCGGAGATCATGCGGGGATGCTGTCCCTTCACTGCGATGGTGCTGAAGATCTCGTCGACATTGGTCATGTTGAAATTGGCGCAGATGCACAGGTTCTTCGCCCGCCAGTTGCTGCGTCGCAGAAACGGATGGACATAAGAAAGGCCGCTCTTTCCCGTGGTGGAGTAACGAAGATGTCCCATATAGACTTCTCCGGCGAAGGGAATGTGGCGGCCCGCGAAATCAGCATCGTCAAGTTCACCGGGATCAAAATCCCTGAACTTCTCGTGGACGGCGGCGAAAACCTTTCTGATGGCGTCGTTGCCCTCGGCCCGTTCCCGGTAAAGGAACTCCTGGCCCGGAGCGGCATTCATTTTCAGACAGGCAAGCCCGGCACCTTCCTGACCTCGGTTATGCTGCTTCTCCATCATCAGATAGAGCTTGTTGAGACCATACATCCAGATGCCATATTTGCGGTGATAGTGGTCCAGAGGTTTCATCAGCCTCACCATGGCCACACCGCATTCATGTTTAAGTTGTTCCATGTCGCTCTCTTTGCAATGCAAAATTAATAAAAAAATCTGAAATCGGCAAGTTCCCCCCTTACCCTCTCGCGCGCCCGCGTCCCCATGAGCGCCCGACATGAAGAATTCAATATGATTCCTCCTCGGAGGGAAAATCTCCGCTCTTCACATCCTCTATGTAGCGGCCGACGGCACTGTTGACAACTTCTCCGATATTGGCGTACTTACGCAGGAATCGGGGAGAGAAACCATCGTTCATTCCGAGCATGTCGTGCATGACGAGCACCTGACCGTCCGTGCCTCCTCCCGCTCCGATGCCGATCACCGGTATCGTAAGGTCTGACGCGACCTTACGGGCGAGATCGGCCGGAATCTTCTCGAGCACAACAGCGAAGCATCCGATCTCCTCGAGCATCCTGGCGTCGGACATGAGTTTGTCTGCCTCCTCTTTCTCGCGCGCACGGACATTGTATGTGCCGAACTTATTGATGCTCTGCGGCGTAAGGCCGAGATGGCCCATCACCGGGATTCCTGCGCAGAGTATCCGCTCAACCGACTCCCTGATTTCGGCTCCGCCCTCCATCTTGACAGCCTCGGCATGGCTCTCCTTCATGATGCGGATGGCGGATGCAAGCGCTTCCTTGGAATTGCCCTGATATGAACCGAACGGCATATCCACCACCACCAGCGCCCGCCTGGTGCCTTTCATCACAGACTTGGCGTGGTAGATCATCTGGTCGAGGGTGATGGGAAGCGTAGTGACGTTTCCCGCCATGACATTGGAGGCTGAGTCTCCCACAAGGATCACATCTATACCGGCGCGATCGATAAGTTTAGCCATGGTGTAGTCGTATGCGGTCAGCATAGAAATCTTCTCGCCGCGGGCTTTCATCTCCACCAGACGGCTGGTGGTCACCTTGCGGGCGTTGTCTGTCGTATTGGTTGACATATCTCTCTGTTTATTTTGTCATTAACTGAGAATAAGACCCTTTCCTATAAAAAACCTGCATGAGGGTAGCCTCTATACGGCTGCAAAGTTACCTATTTTTTTCGAGCAGACAAAAAATACTCGCATTGAGACCCGGGAGACTCGGGGAGGGCCACTGACTCTCCGGGCATGAAGAACCGTTAGCGGCAAAATAATGAAGCCACCGGGTATTTCAGAGCCTTTCAGTCCTTTGCATCTATAAATCCGATTTGTCTGTAACAGAATTTTTTTGTAACTTTGCGGACGAAATTATGTGCGGCAACTACAACGCCGGAATCAAGGTGCGAGATATTACCCCTGATTACGGCAATGACTGCCGCATGAAACGACAACACACCCTCTCTTCCAAGAGGGCATACTTATCGCGACTTCGGGCAGGAAGACACTGCCCGGATGTCGGAGGCACCTCTAAAACTGGACTTTATGGCAAATTGGATAGACAATTATTTTATCGGGATGCTCATCTCGATTATTTTGACGGGGGTTATTATTCCGAAAATCCTGCTGATTGCATTCCGGAAGAAATTATTCGATGAAATCGATGAGCGCAAGATACACAGGGGAATAGTGCCGCGCCTCGGCGGCATCGCGTTCCTGCCGGCTATCGTATTCTCTTTCTGCGTGGTGGTGGGGTTCAACCTCCGGCTTGACGAGCTCGCGCTTGGAGAGCCCGTGATGGAAGAGATGACTCCCGTGTTATTCCTGCTCTGCGGGCTTATGCTGATGTATCTCGTGGGCATAGCCGATGACCTGATAGGAGTACGTTACCGCGGCAAGTTCCTGCTTCAGATTTTAACCGGTGCGCTCCTCGCGGGCGGCGGGATGTGGGTATCGAACCTATACGGGTTCCTCTGGATACACCAATGGCCTGACTGGCTGGGATGGCTGCTCACCATATTCCTCGTGGTCTATGTAGTGAACTCGATAAACCTCATCGATGGAATCGACGGCCTGGCATCGGGACTGAGCATGATCGCCCTGATATTCTACAGTATCGTATTCTTCATGGCCGGGGAGTATCTCTTCGCGCTCATGGCCGGCACGACTCTCGGCGCGCTGATTCCGTTTTTCTACTACAATGTGTTCGGTCATGCCGAGAAGCATAACAAGATTTTCATGGGCGACACCGGTTCGCTCACTATCGGGACGATGCTCGCGTTTCTGTCGATCGCTGTGTTCCGCATCCCGCTCGGCGATATCCCCGGCGACCAGAATCCCCTCATCCTCGCCATCGCACCGATCATCCTCCCCTGCTTCGACGTGATCAGGGTGTTTGTCCACAGGGTACGTCACGGATCAAATCCGTTCCTGCCAGACAAATGCCACATCCACCACAAGTTGCTGGCCCTGGGATGGGTGCAGTGGAAAGCCCTGATCACCATACTGATATCGGACGCAGCGATAGTTTGCATAAACCTGCTTCTCTCCTCCCATGTGCAGCCCACCTGGCTGATTCTCGGAGACATTGCGGTATGGACGCTGCTCAATCTGATGCTGACGCATCTAATCAGGCTCCGCGAGCGGAGACTCAACGTCAAGCTCTATGACTGACCCCCGTCAGTTAGTCTGAAAACCCATGCACACGCTGACATTTTTGCGGAAAGAGACTGAAACAGGAATGTCAAAAACTGAAACAGGAATGTCAAAAGAGGAATCTGCATAAGATTTTAAGATATTTTACGTTTTAAAATTCGGAAGAGATTCCGTCAACAACAAAAGAAACTGAAACAATTGTAAGAATAGTCTGAAACAATGAAGATTAAGTTATTATCCTGTGGTCTTGTACTGGCCTCGGCCGCAGTGCTTTCCGGATGTTCTGTGCCAAAGAACGTGGCATACTTCCAGGACACGGAAACATCCGCCATACTCGCGGCCGCGAATCCGCAGCCTATTACCATAAAACCCGATGATAAAATCAGCATAATAGTAAAGACAAAGGATCCGGCCATCAGCGACCTCTTCAATCTTCCCGTCTATTCCACCCGCATCGGCCAGCAGACCGGCCAGTCGATCAACGGTACAGGAGCGCGCATACGCACCTATTCAGCTTCAGGTTCCGAAGGAATCGCATATTACACCGTGGACCCGGCAGGCGACATAGACTTCCCCGTACTTGGCAAAATCCACGTAGCAGGGATGACCCGTCCGGAACTCGCAGGCTACATCAAGGGAGAACTTGTGGGACGCGACCTCGCCAAGGAACCGACCGTGGTGGTGGAGTTCCCCGCCAGCGGCATCAACATACTCGGAGAAGTGGCGCAGCCCGGCCGATATGACCTGAACCGCGACCGCATCAACGTGATCGAGGCCATCTCTCTTGCCGGCGACATGACAATCACCGGTCAGCGCGAAAACGTGAAAGTAATCCGCGAAGAGGAAGGCAAGGTCAAGACATACGTGCTCGACCTCACCAACATGGAGAAAGCTCTCGCTTCGCCCGGCTACTATCTGCAGCAGAACGATATCGTCTATGTAGAGCCGAACGAGAAACGCAAGCGCGAGACTACAGTAAACGGTAACAACGCCCTCTCCACCAGCTTCTGGGTTTCAGTGGGCTCGCTGCTTCTGTCTGCTGTTACAACAGTAGGAGTGTTCATAAAATAGCATCTGCAGGCGCTGCCGTGACGGTGGCGCCGGTCGTTGTGTAAAATAATAATTCAAGAAAAGGTATCTTCCGATAATGGAACAGAGCTTAGAATTCAACAATGAAATCAGGAGCGCGGCCGATGACCAGTTCTCCTTCAAGGACTACATGGACCAGTGCCTCGCCAAATGGAAATGGTTCGTGGCATCGGTTTTGGCGGTCTGCTGCATAGGCACGCTCTACATCCTCCGTCAGCAACCGGAGTACAGCCGCAGCATGCAGGTGCTCATCAAGGATCAGGACATGGGAGGCGGAGCCGACATCTCCAGCGCTTTCTCGTCGATGGGTCTTGTAGCCTCGAACACCAACGTGAACAACGAAATGATCGCCCTTCTGTCTCCCGCGGTGATGTCTGAGGTGGTGCAGCGTCTTCACCTTGACGTGAACTACGTGAAGAAAGGCACTTTCCACGGCACGACCCTCTACGGAAAGACAGCACCCTATATCGTGACTTTCCCCGACCTGAAGTCGGAGCAGGGAGGTTCGTTCCGCATCACGCTCCGTCCCGACGGAAGCGCGCTGATGGAGAAGTTCGCGTTAGGGACTCCCGACGGCGTGGAGAAATTCAAGAACAAGATAGACCTCAAGCCCGGTTTCCAGACAGTGAGGACTCCTCTGGGCAAGGTGACGTTCACTCCTAACCCCGCCTACACAGGCGAACCGCTCGAAAAACCTCTCGTGATGTACGTGGGTCGCTCGGGAATGCAGAATGCCATAGAGACCTATCTCGCTAAAATAAAGGGAGACCTTACCGACAAGGACGCAGACGTGATCGACCTCTCGATACGCGACGTGTCGGTCGAACGCGCCGTAGACGTGCTTAACAATATCGTGGCCGTTTACAACGAGATATGGGTCAACGACAAGAACCAGATTGCCGTGGCCACCTCCAACTTCATCGACGAGCGGCTCAAGCTGCTGCAGAGTGAGCTCGGAGTGGTCGACAGCGACATATCGGAATACAAGAGCCGCACACTCGTTCCTGACATCCAGGAAGCCGCCAAGCTCAACATGAAGAGCACACAGGATCTTTCAGACAAGGAGCTCGAGCTCAACAACCAGCTGTCCATGGCCACCTACGTCCGCGACTATCTGCAGAACCCAGCCAACAGAAACGCCGTGATTCCGGTCAACACCGGCATGGGCTCCAACCAGCTCGAGGTGCAGATCACCACTTACAACAACCTCTTGCTCGCCCGCAACAACCTTGCGGCAAGTTCATCGGCCAACAACCCGCTGGTACGAGACTACGACACCCAGCTCGTGGGAATGCGCGATGCTATCGACCGCGCGGTCAACGCCCAGGTGGCGGCGCTCAACAAGAACCTGCGCAACCTCGGAGGCGCCAAGGGAGAACTCCGCGAACAGCTTTCGTCCGCGCCGTCGCAGGCCAAGCACCTGCTCGGCATAGAGCGCCAGCAGAAAGTGAAAGAGGAACTCTACCTCTATCTGCTCCAGAAGCGTGAGGAGAACGAACTCAGCCAGACGTTCACCGCCTATAACACCCGCATCATCACGCCTCCCTACGGCTCCCTCCATCCTGTGGCGCCAAAGAAGATGCTGATAATGCTGATCGCTTTCCTCGTGGGTCTCGCAATCCCCGCAATGATTATCTACGTACGCGAGTCGACCAATACCAAGATCCGCTCGCGCAAGGATATCGAACGCATGACCACCCCTTTTATCGGAGAGATTCCGTTCGTGGGACGCAAACGCTTCATGGAAAGATTCCGCAAGAAGACAGCTCCGAAGAAGAAAGGGCAGCTTGAGGAAGTCAAGCTATCCATACGTCCGGGAAGCCGCGATCTGGCGACGGAGGCATTCAAGGTGATCCGCGGAAACATCGACTTCATGATAAAGAACGACAGCACGTCGAACATCATACTGCTCACGTCGTTCAACCCGGGCAGCGGTAAGTCGTACGTATCGTTCAACCTCGCGGCATCGTTCGTGATGAAAGGTAAGAAAGTGCTGGTCGTAGACTGTGACCTCCGTCACGGATCCACATCGCAGTTCGTAGGCATGCCTTCGAAGGGTCTTTCCAACTATCTCATCGGCACGACCGACGACTGGCATTCGATGCTGCGTTCGGCCAAGGAGCTTGATGGTCTCAGGGTACTACCGATCGGCCACCGTCCGCCGAACCCATCCGAGCTGCTTGACAACGGCCGACTCGGCGAGATGCTCAAAGAGGCTGCCAAAGAATTCGAGTATGTATTCCTCGACTGCCCGCCGGTAGACGTGGTAGTCGACACACAGATAATAGAGAAATACGTGGACCGCACGATCTTCGTGATCCGCGCAGGATTGCTTGAAAAAGATGCCGTGCCCGAAATCGACCTGCTTTACAAGCAGCGGAGATTCAAGCAGATGAGCGTCCTTCTCAACGGTACGGAAGGAATATCGAGCCGTTACGGCTACTACGGAGGCTCGGGATATTACAACCGCGACCTTGATGATTGACATCAGCAGAGAGACACGGTTACGACATACTCTGTGCCGGGCAAGCCTCCGCAATGCGGCGGCTTGCCCGCACACTTAGAAAACAGATTGTCGATTAATATCATAATAATGAACGATTATGTGGCTATTCAACAAATCAAAAAAAATCGGTGAATCCGGTCTTCTTGAAGGCTTCACCGACTGGCATTCACACATACTTCCCGGTGTTGATGATGGAATACGCACAGAACAGGAGTCGCTGGCACTTCTCGAGGATTTCGAACGCGCAGGTGTCAAGGAGGTGTGGTTCACACCCCACATCATGGAAGACATCCCCAACACCACTTCCGGTCTCAAAGAGCATTTCGAAGAATTCACCAGTCGATATAAGGGTCCGATCCGGCTGCACCTTGCCGCGGAGAACATGCTTGACACGCTCTTCGAGGAACGTCTCAAGAACAATGACCTCCTGACCATAGGCAATTCCGGACAGCATCTGCTCGTGGAGACGTCATACGTAAGTCCTCCTTTCGCCATGGACGAGATGATAGATGCAATCATGAAAAAAGGTTACACCCCGATACTCGCCCATCCGGAAAGATACCGCTACATGGAGGAGGATGACTACCGCCAGTGGAAGGAACGCGGGCTGCTGTTCCAGCTAAACTACATGTCGCTCGCCGGAGGTTACGGTGAGACAGCCCGCAAAAAAGCGGAATGGCTTTTGAGACAGGGAATGATCGACATGACGGGCAGCGACGTACACCGCCAGACCGTGTTCGAACGCGCTTTAGGTCTCGCTCCCAAAAAAGCCGAGGCACTCCGCACACTTGTCGAGATATCCAAGACAGACCCGACCGCCTGACTTCAGGACATACCGACATGATATCAGCATACAACCTCAAGATTTCGAAATAATATATGGACAAAAAAATAGCAATCGCGGGAACCGGCTACGTAGGACTAAGCATAGCCACGCTACTCGCCCAGCACAACCATGTCACGGCAGTGGATGTGATTCCCGAGAAAGTGGATCTGATCAACTCCCGCAAATCTCCGATTCGCGACGAGTATATTGAGAAATACCTCTCGGAAAAGGAACTGGACCTCACAGCCACACTCGATGGCGCGGCCGCGTACGCCGATGCGGAGTATGTTGTGGTCGCCACTCCTACCAACTACGATCCGGTGAAGAACTATTTCGATACCTCCAGTGTGGAAGCAGTGTGCGACCTCGTGCTAAACGTCAACCCCGACGCTGTGATAGTAATCAAATCCACGATTCCGGTCGGATACTGCCGCTCGCTGTATCTGAAATACGCCCGTCGAGGAGTGAAGCGTCTCAACCTTATCTTCTCTCCCGAATTCCTCCGCGAGAGCAAAGCCCTGTACGACAACCTGTATCCGAGCCGCATCATCGTCGGGTTCCCTAAAATCATCGACGACGGAGAGTTCTCGGGTGAAAACGAGGCTATCCGCAAACTCGCCGACATACCGATGCTTGAAAACGCATCGCGTGAATTCGCCGCCCTTCTCCGCGAAGGCGCACTCAAGGAGGATATCCCCACCCTCTTCATGGGAATGAAAGAAGCCGAAGCCGTGAAGCTTTTCGCCAACACTTATCTGGCGCTGCGAGTAAGCTACTTCAACGAGCTCGATACATACGCCGAGGTAAAAGGACTTGATGCCCGCAACATCATCGACGGCATAGGCCTCGATCCCCGTATCGGATTGCACTACAACAACCCTTCGTTCGGTTATGGAGGGTATTGCCTTCCAAAGGACACTAAACAGCTGCTCGCCAATTATGCCGACGTGCCTCAGAACATGATGACCGCCATCGTGGAAAGCAACCGCACACGTAAGGATTTCATCGCCGACCAGGTGCTGAAAATGGCGGGATACTACAGCTATTCCGGTGAAAACGACTACGCGGCCGGACAGGAAAGGGAAGTCGTGATAGGTGTCTACCGCCTCACCATGAAAAGTAATTCCGACAACTTCCGCCAGAGCTCCATCCAGGGCGTGATGAAGAGGGTGAAGGCAAAAGGAGCCAAGGTGATCATATATGAGCCCACTCTCGAGAACGGCAGCACCTTCTTCGGAAGCGAGGTAGTGAACGATATGGAGCGTTTCAAGAAGGAGGCAGCCGTTATCATAGCCAACCGCATTTCGCCCGAACTCGCCGATGTGGCCGGGAAGGTCTATTCACGCGATCTTTTCTCAAAAGACTGACGTATCTTCATTCTCTCCGACATGAACAGCATGACACCACGGGTCAGCATAATTCTGCCCAATTATAATCACGAGCCGTTCCTTCGCGAACGGCTCGACAGCATACTCTCCCAGACGTTCGCCGATTGGGAACTGATAGTCCTTGACGACAAGAGTCATGACAAAAGTCTGGACATCATCAGGGAATATGCCGAGCGAGAGCCTCGCATCACCAGGGTCATTGAGAACGAAGCCAACAGCGGCTCGACCTTCCGACAGTGGGAAAAAGGGATAAAAATCGCCCGGGCTCCTCTGATATGGATTGCAGAGAGCGATGATGTGGCACATCCGGAATTTCTTGCTGAAGCGGTAGCCGCCCTCGACGCGTCACCGGGAACCGGCATCGCGTTCTGCAATTCCCAGCTTATAGACAGTCAATCCAAAGCGTTACCGCTTGACCTGGACAGGGACGACATTTCGGAAGGAGGGGTGACCTACCATTATGCGAAGGATTTCATCAGCGGGAAAATGCTTGTCAACAACAGGCTGTACAACGCAAGCGCCGTGGTTTTCCACCGCGGACTTTACGACAAGGTGACAACCGACCTGACCCGGTTCCGTCTTTGCGGAGACTGGGTGTGCTGGGCACAGATGATAGCGGCCTCAGGCAGTGTGGCCTGGATGCACAGGAAACTCAATTCCTTCCGTCAGCATGCCGCTAAGGTGACGAGCCACGCCAAGAAGAACGGATTGGAGATGATGGAACGCGCCGAAGCTGCAGAAATACTAATCGGCCTTGCGCGTCCATCCTGGTGGAAGCGGAACTGCATGATCGGCTACAATGCGGTGCATGCCGGGAAAGGGGCCGGTTATGACCTGCAGACGCAGCTGCAGATTCTTGCCCGCTGGCGCGACAGATTCGGATCGCTGCTGCTGCCGCGGCTGGTCTTCATGCTGAACGCCGCTTCCAAAAGACTCACAGGAAAGAAAGCCGACCCTTACAGCTGATAATCTCCAAAGCCATGAAATTACTCTTTTTCAATCCATACATAACATATCCCACCGGTGGCGGCGTGGAACGCGTCATCTCGGAGATGTATCGGTTCCTGACAGCTTCGGGACATGGAATAGTCACGGCATATTACCGTGACACCGACAATGTGTGCGATCCTATTCCGGGCCAGATCAGGCTACCGGAGGAGAGCGGAGACAGCGATGCCAACCGCAGGGAACTGATGGAGCTGATTGAAAAAGAGAAGTTCGACCTCGCCATCAACTTCGGAGCTATGTACGGAACAGGTTCCCGGGCGTTTGTCGAGGCCGCGGCAGAAACGGGACTGAAAGTGATATCCGTTTACCACAACACTCTCGACTGGGTACTCTGGGACCATCCCAAAATTCGTCCGTTGATGATGCGCCGGTACTTGCGCGCGCCTCTCAGGATGTTGTTGGGAATGGTGCAGAAACTACCCGGACTACACAACGCGCGTTTCACAAGCCGGCATTCGGAGGCATGCGTACTCCTCGGAGAGTGCTATTTCAGCCAATTCCGGCATCTGATAGACAGTAACACAAAGAGGCTCAGGGCTATACACAATCCTTTATCGCTCAATGCAGGCACCGGCAGTTTCGAGCAACTGCGCCCCGGGAAGGAAAATGTGGTATTGTTCGTAGGGAGGCTTGCCGCGCAGAAGAATCTTCCGGATCTGCTGCGTGCGTGGAAAGAGGCCCGAAAAGATGGATGGAGACTCGAAATCGTCGGCGACGGATCCGAAAAGAAAAGCATTGTGCCGCTGGCGGAAGAATTAGGCATTTCGGACTCTGTAAGTTTCGAGGGTCACCGCAACAATCCGGAGGACTACTACCGCCGGGCCCGCGTATTCGCCATGACCTCCATTTTCGAGGGGTATCCCATGACCCTGATTGAATGCCAGGCGTTCGGATGCGTTCCGGTCATCACCGACAGCTATCCCGCGGCTTCGGAAATCGTGGACAACGGTCGCAACGGTCTGTTGTCAAAACCTGAGAATTTCGCAACAGCACTTAAGGATCTGCTTACGGATGACGAGAGACTGGACCGCATGGCGCATGAAGCCATGCGAGAGGCCCGGAAATACTCCGTGCCGGAGATCGCCGCTCGATGGAACGGACTGATCGAGGAAATCTGCGGGGTTTCAGAGAATCGGTGAGAAAAGCCTTACGATCGACTCCATGGTGCGCTGCGGCAGCGGACGCTTGATCCATGCGGAATAAGTCACCTTAGTGCAGTTACCCATATCGCTGAAAAAGATGTCGCGCATCTTGCGGTTCACCTCCCTGTCATAAATGAAAAGGTTGCTTTCGAAGTTGTTCTCGAAACTGCGGAAGTCGAAATTGGTGGAACCGGCCGTCACGAGGTTGTCATCTATGATCATTCCCTTGGCATGCAACATTCCTGGATTGTAAAGATATACCTTCATCCCCGCCCGCAGGCACTTGGTGACATAGCTGAACGACGCGAACCGCAGCAATCGCGAGTCGCTCTTCCGGGGAATCATTATCCGCACGTCGAGTTTTGAAAGAGCGGCGGCCTCCAGGGCATGCTGCAACGCATCGGTGGGAAGGAAATAAGGCGTCTGAATATAGATACACTTCGTGGCTGAGGAGATGGCCTTCAGAAAACAGAGCGATATATTGTCCCATTCACCCATCGGGCCGGAGGTGACGAGCTGCATCCCGGTGGAGTTATGGAAAGGCACCGGGCATTTCTTGGGCAGTTCCATCTGCATGGGGTGGTCGCCGAAGTTCCAGTCGACCACGAATGAATACGTCAGGCTCTCCACTATGTCGCCCGTTACGCGGAAATGCGTGTCACGCCAGACCTGTCCGGGGGCTGACCCTTGCTCGTAGCGGTCTGCGATATTCATGCCGCCGATGTAGCCGATCCTGCTGTCGATGATGACTATCTTGCGGTGGTTACGCCAGTTGACTCGGTTGGCGAGCTGCGGGAACGTCACCTTGAAAAAGGGATGGACCTGAACTCCGGCTGTAGCCATCTCTCTGAAGAATCTGTTTCTTGCCGAGAAGCTTCCCACATGGTCATAAAGCACCTTCACGTCCAGTCCCTCGTGGGCTTTGTCTATGAGAATGTCGGCGATTTCCTGGCCGAGTCGGTCATCAAGAAAAATATAGTACTGGAGATAGATCGATTCGCGCGCCGCCCGCATGTCGCGTTTCAGAGCCTCGAACTTGTCGCGGCCGATAGTGAATATTTCCAACTCGTTGTTGACGGTGAAGAATGAGGTGGATACGTTCTTGGCAAGCTTTATGAGATTCCGTTCGGAGCGAGAGAGAGGCTGGGAGTCGAGGTCCACATGGCCGGGGGCCATGTGGGTCATGAGACGGCGCTTGTTGTAGCGGGAGATGATATGCTCGCCGCGCAGGCTGCGTCCGAAGAACAGGTATGCCACTATACCTCCAACCGGGAGGAATGTCAGCGCAATCACCCAGGCGATGGAGCGTACCGGGTTGCGGTTCTCTTTCATGACAGAGATCACGCAACCGGCCACTGTCAGGAAATATATTCCGACAAGCAGGTAATCGACCCATGTATTTGTTATTCCCTTAATAAACATAACCTGGTAATAAACATAACCTGGACTCCCTCCCTAAGACTCTGTTCCTTATAATTTCAGGGCAGTGGGATTCTGACGCAGCCATTCCTTGACGGTGAGGTCAAGTTCCTCCCACCACTCCTTTCCGAACCGACGCTCCAGCGGACCTCGCAGGAATTCGTAGGCCCTTATCCCCTTGGCTCGGCCGAGTGTTTCGGCACACTTGCATATTTTCCAACGGTGAAGGTTTACCGCGGTAAAGCCGTCGTACTCCTTGAGACGCACCGGATAGAGACGGCACGATATCGGTTTCACATCCGGAATCCTGCCCTCGCGGAAGGCGGATTCAAGCGCGCACAGGCACTTGCCTCCGGCTTCGTATCGGGTGAAGACACAGTCACGGCCACCGACTATCGAGGTGACAAGGTCACCGTCCGGATCGGTGTAAGCGACTCCGTTCTCCCCTATTTCGCGGAGAGCGGCAGGAGTGAGAAGGTCTTTTACGGAATCGAGCACTGCCTCGATCGCCTCCTTTTCGCCCAGGGCGAGAGGAGCACCGGCATCACCCTCGACGCAGCAGGCGCCGAGACAGGAATCGAGATCGCACACGAAGAATCTTTCGATAAGATCCATTGAGACAAGAGTGTCTTTTATCTGGAGCATAATTAAGCGCTGATTTTTACTTATTGTCGCGGGCTGTACCCGCGATACACAACTGCCATCCGGCTGACAATCTATCGGAACAGCTCCGGCTCTAAGCGCAGCTTTGAGCCGTCTATCTGTTTCCGAGGAGGCGGAAGCCTATCAGGCGGTCGCCTCGGGATCCCGGAGGACGGAAATAGACAGCCACCCGATATTCGTTGTCTGTCTCATATTTATTCCCCTCGATCGGGGCCGGAGAGGGCTGTGGGTTCCTTGCGTCGCGTACCACATACTGGTAGTTGTAGGCTCCCTGTTTTACGGGAATCTCTGCCCGATAGGCTCCGGCCTCCGGGTCGTATGTCATGCGGTTGGCGTCGGTGTAGAGGCCGTGGGTGAATTCGCCGTCGACGTAAACATCGGCATCGGGGATTCTGTCGGTCTCAAGAAGGAAATGAACCGTTATGTAGTCGGCTCCGAGATCCGAGTCAGTGGAATTGTATTCCCTGACGAGGAACCGTCCATGCTGTGTGCGGTCGTACTCGTACTCCCTGTACGCCCTCGGCTCATCTTTCTTGAGCCATACATGATAGTTGCTCCCCATGTAGCGCAGAGAGTCGACATGCATGCCTGGAAAACCGTTGCTTACGGATTCGAAACGCCGGTACTCATTGGATGCGGGAAAGATCAAGTCGGGTTGATGCTCGTAGGCCATCCGTACCCCCTCCACCCGTGTGGGATTACGGAGCCACCGGGCGGTTTCCTCGCGGCCGTTCTGATCGACGCGCACAAGGATATCGGAATAGGGATTGGATATGCCGGATGCATCGCCATCAACCGTAAGCTCGAGCTGCTGCCATTCGGAATAGTGGCCTCGGTCTGTACGCGAAAGGGCTCCTCCCTCCACTATTGCAGTGTTTTCAGAGACCATGAACCGCGTCTGGAGCACCACCCTGTCAGGATCATCCTGATGGAAAACCTGCAGGAGATAGTTGCCGGAATACCTGAGCCGCACATCCTCGTTGGGGATTTCGATCTGATAGTTGATGAAATGGACGAATGTCCCGGAAGAGAACGCGAAATCTCTTACATCATTGACATTAAACCCGTCAAGATATTCCGACTCAACGAGTCTCGACGGTTCCCAGTCGGCATTGCAGTGAATGAGACGGTACTGCAGGAAGGAATTGTCTTCTCCGATCTCGTCGAAATTGACTATGATTCGGTCGTTGGTGCCCAGACGTATCACAGGAGCGGCCATAAACTCATCAGCCACCGATGTCTTGAGGGTCCAGAAACGGGAATCGAAGATTTGGTCTGAGACGACTGCCCCATGAGCGTTCATGGCCACTAACAACGCGAGCAATGCCAACAGCAGCACTCCGTACAGAATACCTTTTATCTTTATTCTTTTTGCATTGGCATCCCTGTTGCGTTCGATTTCACGGTTGCGCATCCGCTCCCGTAAATCCCGCTCATATCTGTCCCTGTCGAAAGGCTCCTGCTGCGAATAGCCGGCAGGTCGCCGGTCAGTGTCCTTTACCATACAATAGGAGTTTTACCGTGGGTCACGAGATACTCGTTGGCTTTGGAGAAATGATGATTACCGAAAAAGCCGCGATATGCGGAGAGGGGCGATGGATGGGCAGAACTGAGCACGAGATGGCGGGAGCGGTCGATAGCCGCACCACGCCGAATCGCATCAGAACCCCACAGGAGAAACACTATGTTCTCACGGTCATGATTCAGGACTCTGATTGCCTCTCCGGTAAGCCGCTCCCAACCGATGTCGGCATGCGACCTCGGCTGATGCTCACGCACCGTAAGGGAGGAGTTCAGCAGAAGCACTCCCTGCTTCGCCCATCGCGTAAGATCGCCGTCAGCGGGAAAGGGAGCGCCGGTATCGGACTGAACCTCCTTGAAGATATTCACCAGCGACGGAGGCATCGCAATACCCGGATTGACCGAGAACGACAGTCCGTTTGCCTGCCCCGGTCCATGATATGGGTCCTGCCCTACGATCACGACTTTCGTCCGGGCGTAAGGACAGGAGTCGAACGCCGCAAAAATTTTTGATGCGGGAGGATACACTCTCACCGAAGGGTCGGCATACTCACCGCGCACCCTTTCGGCAAGCTCCCTGAAATAGGGTTTGTCGAATTCCGAGGAGAGAGCGTCTCTCCATCCCTGTTCCATCTTTACTTCCATATCTCCATGTCTTCTGTAAACCACCTGCACCCGCTAATAAATCATATAGCTGAGATACAAGCATAATATCTCACAAATTTAGCAAATATTTCAAGAGAAGAGAAAAAATCTGCGATAAAAAGATGGTCAAGTGAGAAAAAAATATTAACTTTGCGCCATAGGTCTCCATAGTTCAATGGATAGAATATCGGATTCCGGTTCCGACGATTAGGGTTC
>CAJUBC010000023.1 GCA_910584545.1 uncultured Muribaculaceae bacterium
AAAAGCAAATAATGGCAAATCTTCAAATAATCCCTCTTAACTCTTGCCAGAATTTCTGACAGTCAAGAATCAGCGCGGATAAACGCTTTCTTATGTATATTCACTACATCCCGCTCCGCTAACCCCAGACCGGGGTTGGTTCGGAAACCTCTCCCTACTGGCGTGGTCCGCGAGGCGGTCTGCAATCGCAAAGTTAATAATAATTTCTGAAAAAATGAGTATATTGTGCTGAAAAACATAAATTCATGCTAAAACATCCCCATCAGGAGCTTGTACCTTACATCTGATTGATGCGACTGTTAAGAATTTCGAGATCAGCCATAATTTCATCAAACGATGAAAACTCATACATTATCAGCAACATTCATTGTTATCATAATTGGATGTCACAAAATTACGGTATTTTTGTGACACCCAAAATAATTATCTGATGAATATACGCAACAACTTCATTATATTTTTATGGAATGCAGCAATATACAGCAAGTCCTTGCAGACACCAAATCTGCAAGGACTTACTGTATATTTTGTCAGTCCTCTCATTATAATTCTATGTATTTATCCAGTTTGAATGTGTCTGTCTCATTCGCAAACACATATCCGAGCTGATTTGAAACAATTTTGGTGCCACCAATCTCGGAATCGATATTTCTATGAGAGTGACCATAAATCCAGAAATCGATTGGCAATCTTTCTATGAGCAAATTCAGGTCGGAGGTAAAAGCCCCGTTTATCGCACTGCCTTTGAACTCATCTGCCATTAGTTCGAAAGAAGGAACATGGTGTGTTACAACAATCCGTTTCTGCACTGAACTTTGTTCTACACTCCGCTTTATAAACCCAAGGCATCGCTCGTGTTCATCGTTGAATCTATCCCAACTCAAACGATATCCTCCATTGCGTATCCTGCGGAAATCGGTCACTCCATGCTCGGTGAAATAGGCATCTGCAGGATGTATCTTCGCCCAAAGAGTTGACATGATAAGGTCTATGTTGTAGAGATGTACGACCTTATTGTAGACAGCGCTCACATTAGGGCGAATCCGTTCAGTCCATCCTTCTGTGAGATTATTGATGTCGAAGTTTTTATACAACTCATGATTGCCGGGAACAATAAGAGTCTGCTCGAAGTTATCAGCACACCAATCCCAAAATGGATGCTTCGAGTACATCTCGTCACCAAGGTATCCGATGTCTCCGGCCAGGATAAGTATATCACCAATAGGCACTAATGGATTATCACGAAGCCAGCGGCTGTTTTCGTGAAATTCCAAGTGCAGGTCAGATGCGTATTGTATCTTCATTATTGTACTGTATAGTAGGTTGGTAATGCTTCGAGAAACATCCTTATTGCTGCCTCCGAACTACGCAATGCATCCTGCAACGATTGATTCGGCAAGGACTGCATCAGACTGTAGGCAAACTCTCGCATGGTGTCAACAATTTCTGCGTCAACGATTGCCAGATCTGCGCCGGTCAGTGTCGCGGTAAGTTTCAAGACATCATTACGATGCTTCAATATATCTTTCGTGTTTATCTTTTTTCCTGCTTTCCTGTCGGCAACGAGATTCAGATAAGCACGGGCTTTCAAGGCCATCAGAGCCAATGGGGCCGCGTAACGCAGACCCTCACTGACAAACGAGTTTTGCACCGTTAGGTTATAATATGGCTCATCGAGTATGATTGTCGAAAGGCTCGATACTTCCCCGTCAATAGGCAACGGTTCTGTATGTGCTGCTGATGTAAATATTTCGTTATGCCGTGAAAGTAATTCCTCCTTCACAGGAAATCCTGCTTTGCCCTTATCAAAGCTATACAGCACATACTTGGGTGCCTCATCTTTATTCTTTCTGATACCGGGACGGTATCCTCCCTCAGCAATGAATGCCCAAAACGCTCTTGCAAATTCAGGCGTCATGTTTTCCACGATAACTACAATGTCAATATCCATCGTCGCACGGGGGCGCATTACTGTTCCGCTCAGTATCTCGTCGCAGGCAGTGCCTCCGATTATCACGAAGTTATCTGAAAACCGAGCAAAACGTTCTCTGAATATTTCAAGTCCTCCTACCATGGCATTTCGTTTATCGTTGTTTCAAGTTCCTTTTGCACACGAGGGTCAGTGTCATCTCTAAGCGTAAGATATAGCGATAACCGGTCAACATATCCTTCCTCTTCAACGGGGGGATATTTCCATATCTCTACCCGCTGGATATCTTCGAACTTAGATAGTTCATTTTTCAAATCCTTACTCTCGTCAATCGTGAAGACTCTTGTGGGATTATCTTCCCCGGTGAGCATTGAATAATGCGACAACGCTTCAATGCCTCCAATCACCCCTCGGTTCAATGACTCCTCAATGTATCCGGATTGTTTTATCGGGCTTGAAAGGTAGGGTTGAGACCTTTCCCATAACTCACATTTGTCAGGTATAAAATTCAGTAATTTATTTCGATTGCCATCGGTCTTGAACTCAGCAAGGCCAAGAGCGGCTAACTGCTGAGCAGACTTTGCAAGTGTTGAGTATTTATAGGGTGCAATCTCTGCAATCTCTTTTATTGTCATTCCATCGAGAGAGCGACGCTGTAAATGCATCAACAGTAAGTGTTGTGTAGACGGCAATAATTGAGTGGGGATCACGTTATTGCTTAATCTGCGGTTGGCAAGTATCGTTGGAACAAAAGCAAACTTGTCGCTAACCACAAAATACACACCTTTGTCAACAAGACGGTCGCGCTCATAGGTGGGTATGTTGCTGAAATAGAATACAGCCGGGATTTGCACGGATTGCTCTATTCTATCAGCGATATTGCTGAGTTGCAACGGAGAATAGTTCACCGATTCTTTTGCCGCCAATAACAGTAGCTGATGACCGTTCATCGCAAACTGATATATGTCGAATTCCGTCAGGAGTCCGAGCCATAAGTTTTTCGTTATATCCGATGCCGGTTTATCGAGCTGTGTTTTCTTCCCGGCTACAATGATGTTATCCATACTTACGCATCATTCTATATACTTAATAGAACAATGCAAATGTACATATAATTTCCCAATCCACAAAATTTTCTGTCAATGGCATCTACCATTTCTTCACATCTCCCATTACCAGCAACATTCATTGTTATCACAATTGGGTCTCACAAAATTACGGTATTTTTGTGACAGCAAAAAGAATTACCTGATAAATTTACGCAACAACTTCATTATATTTTTCTGAAATACAGCAATATGCAGCAAATCCCTGCGGATTGAGGACCTGCAAGGACTTGTTGTATTTACCTTAGGGCGAAATATTACAATTGGAAGTGTCCGGGCCGGTAATGTTTAGTCTGGTGATGGGCCAGAGGGGATTTTTCCGGGCGGGGTTATTCCATTGTGAAGGGGGAGTCGAAGTCGGCGAGGAGGGGGTGCTTCAGGTCCTTGTCGGAGAGGAGGGCCTCCGCCGGATCGATCTGCCAGTCGATGCCGAGGGACGTGTCGCGGATAGAGATGCCGCCGTCGGCCTGCGGAGCATAGTAGTTGTCACACTTGTACTGGAACACTGCAACGTCGCTGAGCACCGCGAATCCATGCGCGAAACCGCGCGGGATGAAGAACTGCCGATGGTTATCCTCACTTAGTTCCACAGCCACATGCTTGCCGTATGTAGGCGAGCCCTTGCGGATGTCGACTGCCACATCGAGTACACGACCCTTGACGCAGCGCACTAATTTCGCCTGCGTATAAGGTGGTTTCTGGAAATGAAGTCCGCGCATCACGCCGCGTGTGGAACAGGACTCGTTGTCCTGCACGAAATCCACCGGCGTTACCTCACGGTCGAATACCTCCTTGTTGTAACTCTCGAAAAAATAACCTCTGGAATCGGGAAATATACGGGGCTCGATAATCACGACCCCCTCTATGTCAGTCTTTATAACGTTCATGGAATTACAGATTAGGTTCGTGGGTGCGGTCGATCTCTTCGATCACTTTCATCAGGTACTTTCCGTAGCCGTTCTTAATCATCGGTCGCGCCACTTCCTCCATCTTCTCGCGGGAGATCCATCCCTGACGATAGGCGATTCCCTCAAGGCAGGCGATCTTGAGACCCTGACGCTTCTCGAGCACCTCCACATAGATGGATGCCTCGGCGAGAGAATCATGCGTGCCGGTGTCGAGCCATGCGAAACCGCGCGGCAGTGGCTGCACCTTAAGTGTACCTCGGCTGAGATACTCCTGATTGACAGTTGTTATCTCCAGCTCGCCGCGAGCCGAAGGCTTGATGTTTTCGGCTACATTCACCACACTGTTGGGATAGAAGTAGAGACCCACCACAGCGTAATTCGACTTGGGATGCTGCGGTTTCTCCTCAATGGAGAGACAGTTGCCGTCACGGT
Organism: uncultured Muribaculaceae bacterium; assembly: GCA_910584545.1. Classification (GTDB taxonomy): domain Bacteria; phylum Bacteroidota; class Bacteroidia; order Bacteroidales; family Muribaculaceae; genus Lepagella. The sequence goes on from CAJUBC010000023.1 coordinate 4,377, forward strand.
CGAACTCGGCGACACCATAACGCTCAGGATCGTCTACCCAGTAACCGAACACAGTGGCCTCTCCGTTCTTCTCCGCCGCCTCCACCGAGTCGCGAAGCACCTTCGAGAAACCTGCGCCGTGGAAGATATTGTCGCCGAGCACGAGGCAGACGGAATCGTCGCCGATAAACTCCTTGCCGATTATGAAGGCCTGGGCAAGACCGTCGGGCGAAGGCTGCTCCGCGTATGAGAAACGCACGCCGAAGTCCGAGCCGTCGCCGAGGAGCCGCTTGAACCCGGGGAGGTCCGAAGGAGTGGATATTATAAGTATGTCACGGATGCCGGCCAGCATCAGGACCGATATCGGATAGTACACCATCGGTTTGTCGTAGATGGGCAGCAACTGCTTGCTCACACCCTTGGTGATGGGGTACAATCTTGTGCCGGAGCCTCCGGCGAGAACTATTCCTTTCATAATCAACAATTAAGATTCAGATTTAGATTCTGATTCAGACACAATACACAAACTGGTTTCTATCGTATAGATTCAAAAGATGATGCACATCTATATGAACTTGATGTAATCCTGCGACACCTCGACTGCCGATGAGATCATACCCGGCAGTTCCACGATGAGCCTTTTCTTACGCATTCCTTTCACGGACAGGAGGTTTCCCTTGTAGCCGCTGAGCGGTCCGCCGGAAATCTCCACCTTCCGACCCACCATGTTGGCGGTAATCTCTCCGGGAGCGAAATACTTCGGGTCGGATGTGCTGGCCGACGCATGGATGAACCGCTCCATCTCGGGAGTGCCAACCGTCATGGCCTCGCAATATTTTCCACCGCGCACATAGCGGTACTGCAGCGTGCCTGTCTTCTCCACCACCGGATCAAGCAATTCACGTTCCGAATTCACAAAAAGCAGATCGTGAATCACCGGAACAAGCACCCGCTCCCTCTGTCCGCGCTTCTGATGGATTTTCCACACCATCGGAGTGAAAATCTCGAACCCCTCCTCGGAAAGCATCTTGTAGGCAGGTCGCAACGCATTTGGGCGCGTAAGGTCGCGCATCACAAACCAAGTCATAGAAAATACTTTTTACAAACAGCACCGTCCCGCTTCAACTTGCAGGAGGGGGCGCCGACCACCTCCACAGAGACATCAGCACCGCAAAATTAGCAATTTATATCAAGTATTGCAAAAAATTTATTAACTTTGCGAAACCGCGACGCGCGGAATGTTAAAAACGAAACAAAATATCATTGAAAAAACGAGATATGGCAACAAAACCTTTTCATTATCAGGAAATGTTTCCGCTCGGCGAAGACACCACCGAGTATCAGCTCCTCACCAAAGAGGGAGTGAAGACCGAAAACTGGAACGGCCACGAGATGCTTGTGGTCGCCCCCGAGGCACTTACCCTCCTTGCCAATGTATGTTCCCACAACTGCTCGTTCATGCTCCGCCGCGAGCATAACGAGATGGTGGCCAAGATCCTCCATGACCCCGAGGCATCGGAGAACGATAAGTTCGTGGCCCTCACCATGCTCCGCAACGCCGAAGTGGCCGCCAAGGGCGTGCTTCCCTTCTGCCAGGACACCGGTACATCGATCTGCGCCGGCTTCAAGGGACAGAACGTGTGGACAGGCTGCGACGATGAGGAGAAAATCTCCGAAGGCGTCTACAAAACCTACACCGAGAACAATCTCCGCTACTCGCAGAACGCTCCCCTCAACATGTACGACGAGGTGAACACGGGCTGCAACCTCCCCGCGCAAATAGACATCCACGCCACTACCGGCTCGGAATACAAATTCCTCTTCATAGCCAAGGGTGGCGGTTCGGCCAACAAGACATACCTCTATCAGGAGACCAAAGCTATCCTCAACAAGAAGACACTCGTGCCCTTCCTCATCGAAAAGATGAAGACTCTCGGCACCGCCGCATGTCCTCCCTATCACATCGCATTCGTGATCGGCGGCACTTCCGCAGAGGCCAACCTCGCAGCCGTGAAGAAAGCATCGGCTAAATATTACGACAGCCTTCCCACCAAGGGAAACGAGTACGGCCACGCCTTCCGCGACGTCGAGCTTGAGAAGGAACTTCTCGAAGCCGCTCACTGCCTCGGTCTCGGCGCTCAGTTCGGCGGCAAATATTTCGCACACGACATCCGCGTGATCCGCATGCCGCGCCACGGCGCAAGCTGCCCCGTCGGAATGGGCGTGAGCTGCTCGGCCGACCGCAACATCAAGGCCAAGATCAACCGCGACGGTATCTGGGTCGAGAAACTCGACGAGTTCCCCGGCGAACTGATTCCCGAAGAGCTCCGTCAGGCCGGAGAAGGCCAGGTCGTGAAGGTAGACCTCAACCGCCCGATGCCCGAGATTCTCGCCGAGCTCGACAAATATCCCGTATCGACACGTCTGTCGCTCAACGGCACCATCATCGTGGGCCGCGACATCGCTCACGCCAAGATCAAGGAGCGTCTCGACGCCGGAGAACCGATGCCGCAGTACCTCAAGGACCATCCCATCTACTACGCAGGTCCCGCCAAGAAACCGGAAGGAATGGCATCCGGATCCTTCGGCCCGACAACAGCAGGACGTATGGACCCGTACGTCGACCAGTTCCAGGAAGCCGGCGGCAGCATGATCATGATTGCCAAGGGCAACCGCTCGCAGCAGGTGACCGACGCTTGCAAGAAGCATGGCGGCTTCTACCTCGGATCGATCGGCGGTCCCGCCGCTATCCTCGCCCAGAACTCCATCAAGAATGTGGAGCTTCTCGAATATCCCGAGCTCGGCATGGAGGCTATCTGGAAAATCGAGGTGGAGGACTTCCCCGCATTCATCCTCGTGGACAACAAGGGCAACGATTTCTTCAAGCAGATCAAGCCCCGCTGCCCCCTCTGCAAAGACTAAGACCCCTTCCCATAAAACAGATAAACAAATGAAGAAAATGAAATTTCTGGCGATAGCACTCGCTGCAGTCGCACTTCCCCTCGGTTTCGCTTCCTGCGGAGGAAGCGAGGATGATGAAGAGGATCTCTGGAAAGGAGAACTCGAGAATCCGAAATACGAATCGGATGCAGTACTGTTCAATGTCACCGACGATGATTCCGACATCGCGAGCATCGAGCTTACAGCAAGCGGCGACTACATCGTGATCCCGTGTGAGTACGACGCACCTGCGCCTATAATGCCTTCTATGGCTCCCGCACTTCGCAAGACGACTCATAAGAGCATCTTCCGGAAAAGTTCCACGAGCCGCGCCGGATGGGAATACGGCGTATTCGGCGAGTACAAGAAACTCAAGGAGGGAGTCTATGAGCTACTCGGTTACGGTACGCTCACCATCGTGAACGACAGCCGTATCAATCTTGCGCTCGATAACGGTGGCGACCTGAATCTGGATGTCACTAAAGCTACTGAAATTCAAGCGAACGCTCTCAACAACCGCCTGTGCCGCACATGGCAAATCACCGGAGGCCAATACAAGGTGTATGACTTAAAGGGCAACCTCATCCACACCGAGAAAATGACCGACCGTGAAATTAAGGAAGAATGTGTGGAATACGTTGTAATGTCGAAGGCGAACACTTACATCACCATAGACTGGGATGGGGAAATTGACGGATACGGTGTCTGGAATTGGGAAGACAAAGACCTTCAGGTCTTCAACTACCATTATACGGACGAAGATTTCACCGGCTCGGTAAAAGTCACTTTCGATGGCGACAGATGCAAGTTTTACGGACGCCATTATGACGACTGGGGTGAAGATGACGATGAGGCAATAGTCGAAGAAATCATATCCTGCAAGGCAAAATAACAGGATTCATAAATCATATTTCGAGAGGTTGTGTCAAAATAATAATTGACACAACCTCTATTCTATTTGACCATGTCGGCGGAATGATGTAATTTTGCAGAGATTATGAACTACTCCTTTTTTCTGGCCCGCCGACTCGGGCTTTCGGAGGGAGGGCGCAAGAGCAGCCCGGCCGTCAAGGTGGCTGTCACCGCCGTGGCTCTTGCCGTGGCCGTGATGCTCGCCTCCGTGGCTATAGTACTCGGTTTCAAGAGGGAGATTCGCGAAAAAGTCATCGGCTTCAATTCCCACATCTCGCTCTACGCCGTTCCGGCCGGTGAAAGCGACACAAACCTGCTTACCCTCACTCCTACCCTCTGTAATATACTCGACGACATGGACTTCGTCACCGACTACAGTCTGGAGGCGTCGATACCCGCAATCCTCAAGACAAAGACGGATTTCAAAGGTGTATACATGCGCAGCCTCGGCGGGGCGAGCATCAGGAATTTCCTCACCGAAAACCTCGAGGAGGGAGCTATCCCTGACTACGGAAATGAGGACAACAGCCAGAAAATACTGATCTCGAGAATAGCAGCCGACCAGCTCGGGCTCAAGAAGGGAGATAAAATAGACACTTACTTCATCACTGACGATGTCAGGGTGCGCCGGCTCGAGATAGCCGGCATATTCAATTCCCATTTCGATACCTACGACGGCATATATGTCTACGGAGCCCTTCCGCTCATCCAGCAGCTCGGAAACATCGAGAAGGACCAGGGCACCAACCTGATGATACAGACCGACGACTTCAACCGCGTGGAGGAATATTCGGAGGTAATCGGCGCCACCATGCAGAAAGCGCTCGCCGAAGGTATTGTCTACCGCAACTACAAGGTACAGAACGCTCTCACGCAGGGAGCCGGATATTTTCAATGGTTATCGTTGCTCGACACCAACGTGATAGTCATCCTCCTTCTGATGACAGTGGTGGCAATTGCCACGCTCATCTCGGGAATGCTGATAATCATACTCGACAAGAAGCGGTTCATCGGAATTATCCGCTCGCTCGGGGCACCTGTGCGCAACGTCCGTAAGATATTCGTTTTTCTCGCCATGAAGGTGGCCCTTATCGGGTTGCTCGCCGGCAACGTGCTGATGCTGTCTCTTCTCTGGGCGCAACAGAGATGGCACATACTGCATCTCGACCCGGATGCCTATTACATCGACTTCGTACCTGTGGAGATGGCTCCCGGCTGGTTCCTGCTCCTCAATGCCGGCATCATTGTCGTGATTTACCTCTCGCTCATACTCCCGTCCATCTTCGCGGCCAAGATCTCCCCGGCCGACACCATGCGGTATGAGTAGCGATTTGACTATTTCGCCTTTTTTTTGTAATTTTGTTGTTTATTGCGGAAAGTGTGCGGCCGGTTCCCGGCCCGTACACTATATCTCTATGAATCCAAGACAATTAGGCTTCTTCCCATAAATATACCATCGATGAATCTTCGTAGATTATTACATATCCTTATCGCGGCGCTTCTGACAATTGCGGTCACCGATGCGCCTCAGATTTTCGCATCCAATTCCGAATCAGCGGTATCGGCTTCCGCATCAGCCTCGAAAAAGAAATCAAGAAAGAAATCCTCCAGAAAAAGTTCCCGAAAGAAATCAAGTTCGAGGTCGAGAAACAAGAGCAAGAGCAGAAGTAAGAAACGTTCTTCGACGCGCCGCAAGTTCTCGCGTCCGACAGCAAAGGCAGCTCCCAAGGAGCAGCCGCAGAACGACTCCCTGACCCTGCAGGTCAACAAAGCCCTCCTCGACTGGATTCCCTCAAACCTCAATCCCGGAGGACTGCGGGTCAATTCGGTCAAACCCGACAAGTCGCGCCGTTACGCGGTTGTGAACCTCAACGAGCATTTCACTTATCTCCCCGTGACGCACGACCTCATCGACTCCATATCGAAGCATGTGTCCAAAGCCCTCCCCGATTCCCTCGCAGGATACAGGGTCGGACTCAACGTGGGCCACAAGTCGCTCGCCTATTACATCACGAAAGTCGACAAACTTCCCCAGCAATACCGCGTCAATCCACCCTTCGTCTCTGAGCGCAACCCCATGGTCCGTCCCACAAAGGGCATGGACCGCGACATCGTGGCCCTATGGCACTCCCACGGCAGATACTACAAACCGGGCAGCGGAGCATGGATGTGGCAGCGCCCCCTCCTGTTCCAGACGGTCGAGGATACCTACACCATGGGCTATATCCTTCCGTTCGTCACACCGATGGTGGAGAACGCCGGAGCATACGTGATGCTGCCTCGCGAACGCGACACCAACCGCAACGAGGTGATCGTCGACAACGACACCAACGACGAGGGCCGGATATATTCGCAGCCATATTACCGCGAGCAGTCGGGAGTGACGCACTGGAGCACCGGCGAACTCGAGGGATTCATCTACGACCTGCCGGACTTCCGCGACACCGAGAATCCGTTCGAGAACGGCACATACCGTCAGACCACGACACAGAAAGGCGGTAAGCCATCGGTAGCCGCATGGTACGCCGACATTCCCGAGGATGGCGAGTATGCCGTATATGTCAGCTACAAGACGCTGCCCAACTCCACGACCGACGCGCACTACACCGTGAACTACTCCGGAGGTAGCAAGGAATTCACCGTCAACCAGCAGATGGGTGGCGGCACATGGATATATCTCGGCACATTCCCGCTCGAAGCAGGATACAGCGACACCGAACCGGTAGTAACCCTCACCAACGATACCGAAGGCACGCCAGGCACCATCGTCACCGCCGACGCAGTGAAGATAGGAGGCGGTATGGGCAATATAGCCCGATCCGCACGCCGCTCCGACATCTACTATGACCCGTCTACACCTGTCGAGCCTGAATCAGCCGATGGCGACAGCGGAGAAGATGAGGAAGGGGATGAGGAGGACGACACAGAATCGACCGACGACACCGTGGCTGAGGGCGATCAGTTCGACAATGCCGACAACGCCGACAACACTCCTGAAGAGAAAGCTCCCGCCGAGAAGCGAGGTCCGGCGCCGGTGTTCCGTACCTCCGGCTATCCCCGGTTCCTCGAAGGGGCCCGCTACTGGCTCCACTGGGCCGGATTCCCCGAATATGTATACTCGCCGTATCACGGCTCGAACGATTACAAGGATGACTATACAAGCCGCGGCAACTGGGTGAACTATCTCGCCGGCGGTTCGCGCGTACTGCCGGGCCAGCGCGGGCTCAACATACCGGTCGACGTGACGCTCGCCCTGCACTCCGATGCCGGCAAGAAGAGCGACGACTCCTTCGTGGGCACCCTCGGCATATACTTCACCAACAACGGTGACTCATACCGCGACGGAACCCCGCGCATCAACTCCCGAATGCTTACCGACATCGTGATGCAGCAGATCACCAACGACATCCGCCGCGAGTTCGAGCCCCAATGGGTGCGCCGCTCCATGTGGGACAAGACTTACGTAGAAGCACGCGTCCCGGAAGTACCGACTACACTGATCGAGCTGATGAGCCACCAGAACTTCGCCGACATGCAGTACGGTCTCGACCCCGCGTTCCGCTTCACCGTAGGCCGTGCCATCTACAAGGGTCTCGCCCGCTTCCTCGCCGAGCGCAAGGACCGCCAGCTCGTGATCCAGCCGCTGCCGGTGAAGAATTTCGCAATACGCCGCACAGGCAAGCAGAAATACCGTCTCTCATGGGAGCCGACTCCCGACCGTCTCGAGCCCACGGCGATGCCCACGAAATACATCATCATGGAACGCACCGCCGACCTGCTCGGATTCAATAAGATCGCAGAGACCACTTCCACGCATTACGACCTCAAGGTAACCGACGACGACATACACTCCTTCCGGGTGATTGCGGCCAACGAAGGTGGCGTCTCGTTCCCCTCCGAGACACTCGCCATGCGAGATGTGCCCGGCGACGGCAAACCGGTCCTCATCATAAACGGATTCTCGAGGGTGAGCGCACCCGGCCACTACTCCGCAGGGAATGAGGCGGGGTTCAACTCAGAAACAGATTTCGGCGTGCCCTACATAAAGGATATCTCCTTCACCGGCTACCAGACCGAATTCCGCCGTTCGGCGGGAGAAAGCTTCGGGCGCTCCGGGTCGAACTACGCCACCACGGTCATCGCCGGCAACACCTTCGACTATCCTTACGTTCATGGCGAGGCCATCGCCGACGCGGGCCGTGGATTCGTTTCGGCATCGGCCGGGGCAGTGGAGAACGGAGATGTGAAACTCACCGACTACAATACCATCGACCTCATCCTCGGCAAACAGCGTCGCACCGTCACCGGCAACGGCAAGAGCGGAGTCCGCTACCATACATTCCCTGCGGAACTGAAGAGTGCGCTCCGCCAGTTCTCCGACAAGGGTGGCGACCTGATAGTGAGCGGTCAGTATGTGGCATCGAGCCTTACCGACATGCGTTCCGATGCCGAGGACCGCGCCTTCGCGGCCGAGGTGCTCGGAGTCACATCCACCGAAAGCGACCTCCGCAGGTCCGGGCGCGTACGCCTCTCCTCGGGCAAGAACGTAGGATACTCCGCGACGCTCAACGACAAGCAGTACATAGTCGAAGCCCCCGATATCCTCCAGGCCGCCGAGGGAGCCGACACCAAGACCATCCTCACATTCTCCGACTCCGGAGCCACTGCCGGCATTCGCCATGACCGAGGCGGGAAACGGGGGGATGTCACCGTACTCTCCGTTCCGATCGAGAGCCTTCTCGACTCCGATGTCCGTTCACAGCTCATGAAATCGCTACTCAAGTGACCCGGGCACAGCATAGCATAAAAAGTATATAACTAACCATAATCTCCCTCCTCAAACCGCATCAACGTGAAACTGATAAAATTCACAACCGTCAACGCCCTTCGCGAAGAGATATTCCGCGCGCCGCTCGAGCAGTATGTCCTGCTGCAGATCGGCGACAGGGATGTGCGGCTTGACCCGCACGCGGTACACCGACTCACGGAAGTGGCTTCGGACATCGACGCCACCATCACATATTCATACTACCGCGACCGTCTTCCCGACGGTGCCACGCGGCTGCACCCGGTGACCGACTACCAGCCCGGCTCCATCCGCGATGACTTCGACTTCGGGCCGGTAGTGCTCCTCAACGCCGCCGACGTACTCGCCTCTACCGAGGACTTCTCAGCGGAGGAATCGGCCTACCTCGACGGAGGATGGTACGCCCTCCGTCTCAGGGTGACCATGGGCAGAATGCTCGCCATGATTCCGGAACCGCTCTACACCGTGGAGCAGACCGACACGCGTAAGAGCGGGGAGAAGCAGCATGACTACGTGCGCCCCGACAACCGCGCCTACCAGATAGAGATGGAGAAGGTGTGCACCGAACATCTCCGCGACATCGACGCACTCGTCAGCCAGAACCGCGAGAAGGTTGACTATGACTCCGAGTCATTCCCGGTGGAAGCCTCGGTGGTCATTCCCGTCCGCAACCGGGCCCGTACCATCATGGATGCGGTCAACTCGGCGCTGTCGCAGATCGCTCCGTTCGATTTCAACGTGATCGTGGTGGACAACGACTCAGACGACGGCACCCGCCAGCTTCTTGAAAATGTCACTGACCCCCGCCTCATACTGATCAAGGCGGAGAGTTCGGAAAACCTCGGAATAGGCGGTTGCTGGAACAAGGCCCTGCTCGACCCACGCTGCGGACGCTTCGCCATCCAGCTCGACTCCGACGACCTCTACAATTCCACCGGTGTAATCGAGAGGATTGTCGGAAAGTTCCGCTCCGGCAACCATGCCATGGTGATCGGCAGCTACACCCTTGTCAACTTCGAGGGAGAGACCATCCCGCCGGGAGTGATAAGCCACAGTGAATGGACGGATGAGAACGGACCCAACAATGCGCTGCGCATCAACGGACTCGGAGCGCCACGTGCATTCTTCACTCCGATTGCCCGGCGCTTCCTTTTCCCAAACGTAAGCTATGGCGAAGACTATGCGATGGCATTGCGCATCTGCCGCGATTACTCCATCGGAAGGATTTACCAGCCACTCTATCTCTGCCGGCGCTGGGAGGGTAATTCCGATGCCGCGCTCTCGATAGAGAAAACCAACGCCAACAACTCCTACAAGGACTGTCTCCGCTCCATCGAACTGATGGCCCGTGTGCGTCAGAACTATATGGAAGGCAGCAACGACCGGTACGGATGGCAGTTCCTCGGCTCGTTCCCCGGCAGCCTCCTCAGCAACCTCATGAAAGACGAGGATGACGATGACTTCGATGACGACGATTACGACGACGATTATGACGAGGACGATAACGACTGATAAGTATGGCCGCATACCGATGGCCGTGCTTGAGGAACTTGTCGAGTCGCAGTTAGATGAATGGCCCGATGCCCGCCGCAACTACGACGGTCTGCGCGCCACGGAACGCCGGTGCGCTCCACTCGGCGACCTTAATGCGGCCGTTCAACTTAATCCCGCGAGGATACGCTCCACTGGAGCCGCTGTCGACAAGGCCTCGGTCGCTGCCCGCCCCTGTTTCCTCTGTGCCGCAAACCGACCGGAAGAGCAGTTCGCCGTGCAGATAGCACCGGGATGGCAGCTTTTGGTCAATCCTTTCCCGATATTGCCGATGCATTTCACGATTGTCTCGGAGAGGCACGAGCCTCAGAGCGCGATACCCCTTGACATGGCCACCATCGCCGAGCGGCTTCCCGGTATGGCTGTGTTCTTCAACGGCGCAAGGGCAGGAGCCTCCGCTCCCGACCATCTGCATCTGCAGGCCGTGCTCCGCGATGAGCTGCCGCTGCTCAGACTCGCTGAAGAGAAGCATCCTTCGGACATGGGAGGTTTCCAGACATCCGGACAGCTTGGGCTTGATGTGCCGTTCCAGTTCATGAGCGGAGTGATTAGCCCTGATACAGCAGGAATGCTGTCACTGATGAAAGCGACACAGACATTTGGCATCGACGCGGAGACGGGAGCTCGCGACAAGGGCCTCGTCAACGCCTTCTTCTGGATTGATGGCAGAGGTCTGATGCGCGTTGTGGTCATACCGCGCCGGGCACACCGTCCGCCGCATTACTTCCGCGAAGATGGGAAAAGACTCGTGATAAGCCCGGGAGCCATAGATATGGCCGGTATAATGATAACACCGAGAAGCGAGGATTTCTCAGCAGTCACACCGGAGATCATGCGGGAGATCTACTCTGCGGTGGCTTTCGCCGACACTCTTCCCACAGAAATAACCGAACACTTCAAGACCGTATGAGAATCCCGGATACAGAACCCTACGTACATGTAGGCTTGATTACCTCAGGCGCGCCGCTGCTGTCGCCGAGAGGCGAATATGAGATAAGCCGCGACGCGGATGGAGCCGTTATGTATCGGGCGCTCAATCCCCGTTCGTTCATGCGTCTGGAGAATCTATGCATCGGTAAAGGATTCCATTGGGAGAGCGTGGTTCCGGCAGACTTAGAGGGAGATTTCCGGGTAAGCCGCAGCGCCGGAGGAGATTGGCAGACTGTATGCACGCTTCCTCTTGAACGATATATAACCTCGGTCACGGCCAGCGAGATGAATCCTCGCGCACCCATCGAATTCCTCAAGGCTCACGCGGTGATGTCGCGCAGCTGGGTACTCGGCAAGATTCTCTCCTGCCATCCCCACGGTGACGAGGGGAAAGAGAGCACCCACGATATGGTGATTGACTGGGAGGATACCGGCGACCATGATGGTTTCGATGTATGCAGCGACGACCATTGCCAGAGATTCCAGGGTATACCGCAAACGGCAGCCGCGCGTGTTGAGGAGGCAGTCAGGGAAACCCGAGGCATATTCCTTCTTGACGGGAACGGCAATCCGGCTGACGCAAGATTTTCAAAATGCTGTGGAGGACGTACCGAGCTATTCTCAACCTGCTGGCAGGAGCGCGATCTTCCCTATCTCACATCGCACGAAGACCCCTGGTGCGACCTGTCCGGTCTCGGCACTGGAGAATTGAAGGAGTTTCTCGCCTCCACCTTCAAGAACTACGACAAAGAGGCTGCTTCTTCCGGAGAGTGGGAAATCTCCGTTCCGAAAGCCGACATCGCCCGTCGCCTTAAGGCGACATACGGAGTTGACTGCGGGGTATTGACCGGAATGGAGCTGGAGGAACGCGGCCCTTCCGGCCGCATCAAGACACTATTGCTTCGAGGCACCGGTGGCGAAGTCCGGATAGGCAAGGAACTCGCCATACGCCGTCTCCTTTCCGCCGACTGCCTGCGCAGCTCTCTGTTCGATATTGAGGGCCGTGGCGACAGCTGGCTGCTGCGGGGCCGGGGCTGGGGGCATGGCGTGGGACTGTGCCAGACCGGAGCCGCGATGATGGCCCGCGCGGGGAAGGGTTTCAGAGAGATACTCGGTTTCTATTTTCCGGGCGCAAACATAGAAAAGATATACAGATGAGCAGAGCCGAGAACAGAGCAGCCGAAGGCCGCGTGAAGGTATCGCCATGGAGATGGATTCCGACACTGTATGTGGCGGAAGGACTCCCCTACTTCGCTGTGAACACTCTCACGGTGCTCATGTATGTCAACATGGGTATCAGCATTTCTGAGATGGCCTTTTTCACGGGATGGCTGTATCTCCCCTGGGTGATAAAACCCTTCTGGAGCCCCTTTGTCGACCTGTTCAAGACAAAACGGCACTGGGTGATAGCTATGCAATGGCTCATAGCCGCCGCTATGGCAGCTATCGGTTTTCTGTTGCCGACAAGCTTCTTCTTCGCATCGACGCTCGTGTTCTTCTGGCTAATGGCCTTCTTCTCCGCCACCCATGACATCGCTGCGGACGGCTACTATATGCTCGAGCTTTCCGAGAGCGACCAGGCGGCATACGTCGGCGTGCGCTCCACATTCTACCGTATAGCCAGCGTAATCGGCCAGGGGGGACTTGTGGTGCTCGCCGGATACCTTGAGAAAAGCCTCGGCGGTGTCCCGGCCGCGTGGAGCATCGTGTTCTTCGCCCTTTCGGTCTTCTTCCTGCTTACGGCCCTCTATCATACCCGGTTCCTTCCGACGGCCCCGTCGGACCATCCCGTGCCGGGAGTCTCCGCGAAGACCATCATGCGTGATTTTGGCATGACATTCGTCACCTTCTTCCGCAAGCGCCATATCTGGAGCGCCATATCGTTCATGCTGCTCTACCGGCTTCCCGAAGCCATCTGCATCAAGCTCGTACAGCCATTCATGGTGTCGCCGCGCGAGGCGGGAGGTCTCGGGCTGAGCACGGCGCAGGTAGGTATAGCCAACGGCACCGTCGGCGTGATCGCGCTCCTTGCCGGAGGCATTCTCGGCGGTCTTGCAATAGCCCGCGGAGGCTTGAAGAAGTGGCTCTGGCCCATGGCGCTGAGCCTTACCGTTCCATGCGTGCTATACTGCCTCTTAGCTATGTGGCAACCGGAGAATTTCTATCTGATATGCGCCGCCGTCGGCGTCGAGCAGTTCGGTTATGGATTCGGGTTCACCGCCTTCATGCTCTACCTCATCTACTTCAGCAAGGGGGAAAGCAGCACGTCGCACTACGCGTTCTGCACCGCCTTCATGGCCTTGGGCATGATGGTGCCCGGCATGTTCGCCGGTTATCTTCACGACATCTTCTCACAATACAACCTCTTCGGAGCCGGAGGCCCGCAGGGATACGTCAATTTCTTCTGGTTCGTGATGCTGTGCTGCTTAGCCACCTTCGCGGCATGCAAGGCCATCAGCGGACAGAAATTACAGTAACAGACATCAGGACGCATCAGTAAGAGAATTGGGCAGTAGAGTCAAAATAGACAGATACATCAAAGGAGGGAGGAATGCCGTGATGAAGACGGCGTTTCTCCTTATCATGGCGTTTCTCGCGGGATGCTCGGCCACGCGCCACGTCCCGGAAGGAAAGCTTCTGCTCGATGACGTCAATATCGAGATTAATGACTCGACCGAGACTATCAACCGTCAGCAGATGCTGTCGTTCGTGCGCCAGCGTCCCAACAACAAGTTTTTCCAGCTTGCCCGACTCCGTCTCGGAGTGTACAACATGAGCGGCAATGATTCGGCAAGCAAATGGAACAAATGGATACGCAAACTCGGCGAACCTCCGGTGATATTCGATTCGGTCGCAGCCGAATCCGACGCCGCCCAGCTGCTGAAGGCGATGAACAATGCCGGTTTCCTCCACGCGGCGGTAAGGATCGACTCCTTCCCCACCCATGAGAAGAAAAGGACAAAGCTCCGCTACGTACTCGAACCGGGGGCGCGTCACCGCATCGGAAGCATAACTTACGAATTTCCCAACGACACCATCCGCGACATCCTCATGGAGGATTCTTCCCTGCTCGTGGTGCATGAGGGAGACCCGCTCGACCGCGCCCTGCTCGAACGGCAGAGGGAACTTATGAACACCAGGCTGCAGAACCGTGGATACTGGGCGTTCTCCAAGGAGTTCATCACCTTCAACGCCGACACAACCGAAAATTCCCTGCTGACCGACCTGACACTTACCGTCCACCCTCCGTTGCCTGCCGAAAGGAGGAACATCGGCATCGACACCCATACCAGATATTTAGTGCGCAACGTCTATTACATTCCCGATTACAATCCGGGCGAGAGCGAGGATCCGAGACAGTACCATGCCGCCGACACGGTAAGATACAAGGACATCAACATTCTTTACGGCAGGAAGCGGCACCTCAACCCCGACGTACTTTACGACAACTGCTTCATCCGCAGCGGCCGCATGTTCAGCGAGCGTGCCGTGAACCGCACCTATCAGGCGTTGGGACGCCTCCAGATACTGAAGTTCGTCAATATACGCATCTTCCCCGCAGGGAAAATCGACGACACCGGCCTGCTCGATGTCTACATACTCCTTACGGAAGGGAGAAGCCAGTCGTTCAGCGCCGAGCTGGAGGGAACCAATTCGGAGGGAGATTTCGGCGTGGCGGCCGCCGTGCAGTACACCCACCGTAATGTCGGCAAAGGGTCGCAGACCCTCAACGTCAAGCTGCGCGGGTCGTACGAGGCCCTCACCGGAGATTTCTCGCAGTTCATCCACAACCGAATGCTCGAAGCCGGAATAGAGGCATCCCTGCAGTTCCCAAAATTCGAATTTCCCTTTCTCCGCGACAGCTTCAAGCGCCGCATCAAGGCCTCTTCCGCCTTCCACTTCTCGATGAGCTATCAGGAGCGTCCGGAATATACCCGCATCATCTCCACGCTCGGCTGGAGTTACCGCTGGAGCGCCCGCCGCGACAGGATACGATACACGCTCACACCGATCGACATCAACTATGTCTACCTCCCGCAGAGCACCAACGACTTCATCAATCAGATAGCTCCCGACAATCCCCTGCTGCGCTACAGCTACGAAGACCACTTCATCATGCGTGCGGGATTCAATTATTACTATACCAACAAACGTGCGGCCTCACCCTGGCACAACAGCCGGCAGCGAAACACTTTCACTGTCCGCGCCAACGCAGAGATAGCCGGAAACCTGCTGTTCGCCCTCAGTTCCATTTTCGAGAGGCATCACGACTTCAAGAGCGATCCATACAGGATTTTCGGTATAAATTACTCGCAATATTTCCGGATCGAGGGAGATTTCTCCTATCTGCATACCTTCAACCACCGTCATTCATTGGCATGCAACGCCGTGTTCGGCCTCGGCGTACCTTACGGCAACAGCACCATCCTTCCCTTCGAGAAACGTTTCTACGGCGGAGGAGCCAACGGCGTGAGAGGATGGGAAGTACGCACCCTCGGTCCGGGACGCTATCCCGGCAGCAACTCGGTGAGCGACTTCATCAACCAGTGCGGAGACATCAGTATGAAACTCAGCGTGGAGTATCGCGTGAAACTCTTCTGGGTACTCGAGGGCGCGCTCTTCATTGATGCGGGGAACATCTGGACAATCCGAGACTATGCGAACCAGCCTTACGGCGCATTCTCCTTCAACTCGTTCTACAAGGAGTTTGCCACAAGCTATGGCATCGGTCTCCGCCTGGACTTCAATTACTTCCTCATCCGGTTTGACCTCGGCATGAAGGCTCACGACCCGGCCGTGAACCGGGATCCATGGCCGCTCATACGCCCCAAGTGGGGCCGCGACCACGCGTTCCATTTCTCAATCGGTTATCCATTCTGAGATTACATACGTTATATCTTATATCATCATAATCACGAATATCGTTAGATAGAATATGAAGAAATTAGTGATTTTCGACCTCGACGGCACATTGCTCAACACCATCTCCGATCTGGGCAATGCCTGCAACTATGCCCTTGAGAAGTCAGGATTTCCTCCGCATCCGCTATCCGCATACAACTATATGGTGGGCAACGGCGTGCGCAAACTCATGGAGCGAGCCGAACCCGACGCGGACTCAGCCACGATCGACAGACTTCTGGCGGAATTCCGCGCCCATTACGACGAGCATTGCATTGACCTCACCCGTCCCTATCCGGGAATCCCGGAACTTCTCTCGACGCTTGTCTCCCACGGTGTGGCCGTAGCCGTGACAAGCAATAAGTATCAGGCGGCAGTGACAAAAATCATAAACCACTGTTTTCCGGAGATTCCATTCGTGGCGGCACTCGGCGAGATTCCGGGCCGTTCCACAAAGCCCGATCCATCTATAGTGTTCGCCGCGCTCAGCGAGCATCCCACGCCAAAACGGGATGTATTGTATGCCGGGGATTCGGCAGTAGACATGGAGACGGCACGCAGGGCCTGCATCGAATCCGTCGGCGTATCCTGGGGCTTCCGCCCTGTTTCAGAACTGCGGGCGGCATACGCCGACCATATCGCCACCTCCCCCGCCGACATCCTCAGACTCGCCGGCATCGAGCAGTGACGGATTAGTTCCCATAATCTTAGACCCCATCCCCACTATGAACACATCAGGTAAACTTACCAAGGAAGAAGGCGCTTCCGCAAAGGCCACTATGGCCAACGCGCCCGAAGAGGGAAATCCGGACATGAAGGTCCGGTTCAAATTCTTCCGGAGACATTTCGAAGCCCTCACCAATATACTCGTGCTGGTTCTATCCATCATTCTCATAGTATGGATCTCATTCGATACCTTCTATCATCATGATATCCTGGAAAACCACAACTACATGGTATTCCAGTTCTGGGTCTGCGTCTTCTTCATGCTCGATTTCTTCATCGGCTTGAGGAAAGCTACCTCCAAATCGCACTTCCTGTGGACCCGGATATGGTTTCTGCTGCTCTCCATCCCCTACCTGAACATAATCAACGCCCTGCACATACAGTTGCCGTACGACGTGGTGAATTTCATCCGTTTCGTGCCGCTCGCACGCGGCGGCCTCGCCATCTTCATAGTGATGCGCTATCTGAACTCCAACGCGATCCAGAGCCTGTTCATGGCCTATATCATCATAATGGTGTTCTCCGGATATTTCTGCTCTCTCGTTTTCTATCAGGCTGAGTATATGACCAATCCTCAGGTCACGTCCTACTGGTCGGCACTCTGGTGGTCGGCTATGAACATGACCACAGTCGGCTGCAACATAGAGCCCGTCACGGCCATAGGAAAAATCGTAGCCGTGATACTTCCCCTCATCGGAATGATAATCCTTCCGCTATTCACCGTGTACATCACCAATATGGTGACCTCGATGGTGCATCAGTCCCGACAGAATACCTGACTGCGTTCCGGATCTCGTTTTTTGCAATCAGGTTGCAACTCTATTTCAGTAGTTTTGTTGAAAATTTATGAAACAGATGTGTACAGATTGCAAAAAAAACAATATGCATGGTGATGATGGCTCACACCGCGACCATGACCGCCACAGCCATGGTGACGGCGACAGTCACGAGGGAACCGCTGGTTTCATGGGATTCTGGAAAATGGAGATCATCACCTCCATGCTTTTCGTAGTCGGAATCATACTCCGTCACGCGGGAGTGTTCGCCGCGATGGATGGCAGCGGTTTCGACCTGGCCGGATTCATATTCTTCCTCATAGCCATCCTCCCTGTAGGTATGCCGGTGGTGCGGGAGATGCTTGACAGCTGGCGCCACGGCAGCGTGATGAACGAATTCACGCTGATGGTGGCTGCCTCGACAGGAGCTTTCGCCATCGGAGAATATCCCGAGGCAGTGGCCGTGCTTCTCTTCTATTGCATCGGAGAAAAACTCGAGGACAAGGCATCCGATGATGTGAAGTCGCGAATCAAGAAATTGCTTGGCCGACTCCCGGAAACGGCAACCGTCGTCGAGGGAGAGAGACTGCGGACCGTATCGCCGTCGGAACTCCCGGAGAACAGCCTGCTTCTCGTGCGCCCCGGCGAACGTGTTCCCATCGACTCGGTGCTTCTCGGAGACACTCCCGTAGAATTCGACACATCGGCGATCACCGGCGAATCGGTGCCGCGTGCGTTCAAGCCGGGCGAGGAACTTCCCTCCGGAATCATTCCCGTAGACAAAGCCGTCAAGGCACGCACCGTCCGCAAGTTCTCCGAATCCTCGATGAGCAGGATTCTCGACATGATCGAGAACGCTCAATCCACCAAATCGCCTACCGAGACTATGCTGAGGCGCATCACGCGCTGGTATACCCCGATAGTTTTTGTATTCGCCGTGCTTATCTTCATTGTGCCCTGGATTGTATCTCTCTTCCCCGGCGAGGCGACATTCGACTGGTACAGATGGCTCGAGCGTTCGCTTGTGTTTCTGGTATGTTCCTGCCCCTGCGCGCTTGTGGTCAGCATTCCCCTCTCCTACTTCGCGTCGCTCGGCGCCGCATCGAAACAGGGCCTTCTTTTCAAGGGTTCTAAACATCTCGATGCCATGCGCTCTCTTCGTACAGTGGTCTTCGACAAGACCGGCACACTCACAACCGGCGAGTTCCATGTATCTGGCATAACCGGTGCGACCGGAATCGCTGACGATGATAACGCCGACGGAGACCGTATTCTCCGTATAGCCGCAGCTGTCGACGCAGAGTCGACACATCCTCTGGCCAAGGCTATCTGCGCGGAAGCGGCCCGCAGAAAAGACACCCTGCCTAAGGCGTCGGATGTCACTACGGTTCCGCATGGCATCACAGGTACGGTGGATGGTAAGAAGGTATCGGTGGGCTCGCCGTCACTGATGAAGAAGCTCGATATCGCTCTTCCGGATCGTTCAGGAGAAGGGTCGGAGATATGCGTCGCTGAGGACGGGAGATATCTTGGTTCCATATTTCTTCTCGACAATATCAAGCCGGAAGCGGCAAAAGCCATCAGGGAACTGCACGCACTCGGGGTGAACGACGTGGAGATTCTTTCCGGTGACCGTCGCGAGGCAGTGGCGCGAGTGGCGGCACAGGTAGGGGCGGACGGATTCCGCTCAGAGCTTCTTCCCGCCGACAAACAGCGCATAGTGGAGGAACTTCGTCAGAAGGGTGGCAAGGTGGCGTTTGTGGGCGACGGCATCAACGATGCTCCGGCCATAGCGGCCAGCGATGTGGGTGTATCAATGGGAAAACTCGGCACGGATATGGCGATGGAAACCTCTGATGTGGTCATAGCCGGCGACAATCTGGAGAAACTGCCACAGGCCATCAAACTGTCGCGCAAGGTACGCTCCGTGGTGATTCAGAACGTCACCTTCGCCCTGCTGGTAAAGATCACAGTGATGGCACTCGGGGCATTCGGCATAGCCACGCTGTGGGCCGCGGTCTTCGCCGACACCGGCGTGACATTGATAACAATCCTCTGGACTTTGATCCGCCTGCGGCTATAAAGATATTAGTCAAGGTTCGCCTTGAGGAAACATCACAAAGAATCCCGGCCGCTTGGCGGTCGGGATTCTTATTATCGGTTATGAGTGAGGGGATCAGATGATGCCCTGGCCCATCATTGCGTCTGCTACCTTGAGGAAGCCGGCGATGTTGGCACCCTTCATGTAGTTGATGTAGCCGTCAGCCTCTGTACCGTGCTTTACGCAGTTCTCGTGGATGTCGGCCATGATCACATGGAGCATCTCGTCCACTTTCTCTGCGCTCCACTGGAGGTGCTCGGCGTCCTGAGTCATTTCGAGACCGGAAACTGCCACACCACCGGCGTTCACTGCCTTACCGGGAGCGTAGGGAACCTTGGCTGCGATGAAGGCGTCGATAGCCTCGGCGGTGCAACCCATGTTGGAAACCTCGGCAACCATAGTCACCTTGTTGGCGATAAGCTGCTTTGCGTCAGCCTCTCCGAGCTCGTTCTGCGTAGCGCAGGGGAGAGCGATGTCCACTTTCTGCTCCCAAGGCTTCTTGCCTGCGAAGAACTGCGAGCCGGGGAACTTGTCGGCGTAAGGAGCCACGATGTCGTTGCCGGAAGCGCGGAGCTCGAGCATGTAGGCGATCTTCTCGGCGTCGAGACCTGCGGGATCGTAGATGTATCCGTCAGGACCGGAGATTGTGACGACCTTACCGCCGAGCTCGGTAGCCTTTGTAGCGGCACCCCATGCCACGTTACCGAAGCCGGAGATTGCGATTGTCTTGCCTACGATGCTTGTCTTGAGGTCCTTCATCATCTGCTCTACGAAGTAGAGAGCTCCGAAACCTGTAGCCTCGGGACGGATGCGGCTACCGCCGAATGTGAGGCCCTTGCCGGTGAATGTACCTGTGTTCTCGCGTGCGAGTTTCTTGTACATACCGTACATGTAGCCTACCTCGCGGCCACCTACGCCTATATCGCCGGCGGGAACGTCGCGGTCGGGACCGAGATTGCGCCAGAGCTCAAGGATGAAGGCCTGGCAGAAACGCATGATTTCGGCATCGCTCTTGCCTCGGGGGCTGAAGTCGGAGCCTCCCTTGCCACCACCCATCGGGAGAGTGGTCAGAGCGTTCTTGAATGTCTGCTCGAAGCCGAGGAACTTGAGGATGGAAAGGTTCACGGAAGCGTGGAAACGGATACCTCCCTTGTACGGGCCGATGGCGTTGTTGAACTGTACGCGGTAACCGATGTTGTTCTGAACTTCTCCCTTGTCGTCAACCCAGGTCACACGGAACGTGAAGATACGGTCGGGCTCGACCATGCGCTCTACGATGCGAGCCTTCTCCCACTCGGGGTGCTGGTTGTAAACGTCTTCTACGCAAAGAAGAACTTCTTTCACTGCCTGGAGATACTCTTTCTCACCAGGATGTTTGGCCTCGAGGCCGGTCATGATTTCTTGAATATTCATGATGATCCTTTTAGATTTAAGGGTTGTTGTTTCCTTTTAGCCGAAGCCGCCCGGCTCCCCGGAGGGGACTCTCCGACGCGGACTTCAAATCCACTGCAAACTTACAAACTTTTATCGTCTCTACCAAATATTTCTGCAAAAACTTTTATCCCTGTTCGGGACAATGAGCCGCCTTCAATCGAATATATGTTTTATAACAGAAAAAGAGCCCCCTGCCAAAGCAGGAGGCCCTTACTCTAATTCTATTCAGATACTATTATTTCTGAGTGAAGATTACGATACGGTTCCAGTCGTTGGTGCTGTAGGGCTGAACATCAGAACCGTCGAAGCGTACTGTGAGACGGCTGGGATCGATGCCGTACTTGCCTGTGAGCTCGTTGGCGACTGCGTTGGCGCGACGCTCTGAGAGAGCCATGTTGTACTCGGCTGTACCGGTGTTCTTGTCGGCGTAACCAACGATGGTGATGTTCTCTTTCGGATTAGCCTTGAGCCATTCTGCCATGTTGTATACGTTTACTTCCTCGGTAGGCATGATTCTGTCGCTGTTGATCATGAAGCGTACTGTAGCCATGAGAGGAGCGTTCACGCAGTCTTTCTCAACAACCTCGGGGCAGGGGAGCTGAGCCTGAAGGTTGGCGACTTCCTGACCGCAAGCGAGGAGCTGAGCGCGGAGGTCGTTGACCTGACCGTTGAGGGCCGCAACCTGCGATACATAGTTGCACTCGTTGAATGTGTTCCAGCCGCGGCCGCCGATGTTGAAGTTGAAACCGCCCATTGCGCTTACGAGAGCGTCGATGGAAGCACCGCGAGCCTCGTTGTTCCAGTTGTCTGCATAGAACGATGCGCGAGCCTCAGCGAAGAAATCTACATATTTGCAGAGACGGAAACGGAACTGCAGACCTGCGGAAACGGGAAGTGTCCACTGTACAGCCTTATAGTGCTGTTTGCCATCTTCCCATGTGCTCATGATATTGGAGGCAGCAGGCTCTTTACCGTCGCTGTTGTGGAAGTCCCAGTTGGCGTCACCGCCGAGACCGAAGAACGGGATGATGCTGAAAACACGTTTGGGGTTAACACCGCCGAGCGAGTTGAACATATCCCACATCATTTCGAGCTGCAGATTCGCATGCTTGGAGTGTGTCCATCCCAGATTGGGCTGAGAGGGCATGGGGCTATCCCAGTGGAGGGAACCGTAAAAGCCTTTGAAGCGGAAGCCGATATAGGGGGATACCCAGCGGCCGAAGCCTAAGCTATAGGTAGCGGTCCATTTCTTGCCGTCGACGGCATCCATGGTATTCGTTGTCTGACCGCGCTCTACGATGGGCTGGTTACCACCGGCGCTGACTTCGATGAACCAGTTGTTACGCCAGTTAGAGAAATAGTGGTTTGAGTTGTCGCAAGTGAACTCTGTCACTGATACGGCATCGTCAACGAAGACGTCCTGCGCATTCGCAACGTTGCTGAAAGCGAACGATCCGGCGCAAAGTGCCATTACGTAGTAAAGATTCTTAGCTTTCATAATGTAATTTTTTAAGAATAGAATTATTGTTTTCGATTTTATCAATGTAACGTTAAAAACTTTTAATTTGTTTATCAAAATTTTCGTTTTTAACACTCAAGGGTCATACACTTCACGGTTAACCGACAACGACTCAACAACTTTGCCAAGCCCCGCGCGGCAACCTTTCCTATCCTTCATCTCATTCCTGAAAGGACACGCAAGACGCGTCCCGGGACGAAATTTCAAGGTCAGTTCGATACGCAATGGTTCCGGGAGCATCACCGGCCCTCAGAAACATTTTGCAAAATTACACATTTATTTCTAATTTCAAATAAATACAGATGGTTTTTTTTAAACAAAGTTAAAAAATGTTCATTTTTTGAGTATTTTTGGCTAATTTCGCGGACAAACTCCATCTTACGAAAAAGTCTCTCCATCGGAGGGCTACACAATAATATGGGATTTCACTCATTAATATATAAGAATGAACAGGCACCGCAAATTCAGAATACGGATTGACGATGAGTCGCACCTGAGCACCCTTGCCGACGTCACGCTGTCGCCTGCGACCGCCGTCGCAGGCGCCGTCGTGCTGTTCACCGCCATGCTTATCATAGCCGGAGCCATAGTGACACTCACCCCTTTGCGCACTTTACTGCCGGGATACCTCAACGAATCGCAGCGGGTTGCATCTGAGGAAAACATACTTAGGCTCGACTCGCTGCGCGAGAAGTATGCGAGAAACCAGGAGTTCATCGACAATTACCTCCGCGTGACAGACATCGACAGGACAGTTTCCGACTCGGTGGCCTTCGACACGGAGGTCAGGGAACTGACTCCCGACTCTCTTCTCCCGGCACTTCCCGCCGAGAAACGGTTCATGACCTCTATGGAGGAGCGGGAGCGCTTCAACATCTCGGTACTCGCACCGCTTGCCGCCGACGGGATGCTTTTCTCGCCGGTCACCTCCGACGGAATATTCACCGCAGACTCACGCACCTCCGACACCGGAGTCCTTCTCGTTCCGGAAGGGACCTCGGTGCAGAGCGCGGCCGACGGGACTGTAGTAGGAGTGTATTACTCCACTTCCGACAAGGGATACGCCATTCTGGTCCAGCATCACAAGGGATTCCTCTCCGGATACTACGGCGTGGGCACTCCTCTTGTGTCGACCGCCGATGCCGTCGACTCCGGCCAGATCATAGCGCTCGCACCCGGACCCGACGCGCGGAACCGCCGAACATTCACAGTACGTCTCTGGCACAACGGACTTCCGGTTGTTCCTTACGACTATGTCGGGGCCTCGACCTCGGTTACGATTCCGGAGACTACCTACGACGCCCCGAGAGGAAGATGAGTTGGATTGTGGGTTACAAACCCGCAATGACTGACAAAAACTGATGTGGGTTACAAACCCACATAGACTGATGATGAAGAAAAATTGAATTATGAACCATACATCATATAATTCCGACAACGCTGACGGCACCGTCGAGATCGGTGTGCTTGGCTCCACAGGGAGCATCGGCACCCAGACGCTCGACATCGTGTCGGAATATCCCGCGCGGTTCCGCGCCTCTCTGCTCACAGCGGGGAAGAACTGGCGGTTGCTTGCCGAACAGGCGCGCAAGTACCTGCCGCGCCGCGTGGTCATAGCCAACGAGACGGCTTATCCCTATCTGCGCGACGCCCTCGCCGACCTGCCGGTGGAGGTGGCTGCCGGCGCCGAGGCCATCGCCGAGGCGGCCGCGATGCCGGAGCTGGACACGGTCGTTACGGCCATGGTGGGTTACAGCGGACTGATTCCGACGGTCCGCGCCATACGCGCCGGCAAGAGGATAGCGCTCGCCAACAAGGAGACCCTGGTGGTTGCGGGAGAGATAATCACCCGTCTGCTCGAGGAGTCGGGTTCGGAGATCGTGCCAGTCGACAGTGAGCACTCCGCCATCTTCCAGTGTCTGCAGGGTGAGTCCACCCGTCGGGCGAACAAGATACTGCTCACGGCAAGCGGAGGTCCTTTCCGCACAAAGAGCCGCGAGGAACTGGAGCATGTCACCGTGGCCGACGCGCTGAACCACCCCAACTGGGACATGGGAGCGAAGGTCACCATCGACTCCGCCTCGATGATGAACAAGGGGTTCGAGATGATCGAGGCCAGATGGCTATTCGGCTGTCCCTCCGACAAGATCGAGATTGTGGTCCATCCCCAGAGCATCGTCCACTCGATGGTGGAATTCAGCGACGGTTCCATCAAGGCGCAGCTCGGAATCCCCGACATGCACCTTCCCATCCGCTACGCGCTCGCATACCCCGACCGTCTCCCCTCCTCAGCTCCGACGCTGAGCCTGTCGCAATACTCGAGTCTCACTTTCGAGGCCCCCGATTATGAGAAATTCCCCATGCTCGGATTCGCCTTCGACGCCATAAGGATGGGCGGCAATATGCCATGCATCCTCAACGCGGCGAACGAGATTGCCGTGGCCGCGTTCCTCCGCGGAGAAATCTCATTCACCTCTATCCCCCGCGCGGCTCAGGAAACGATGGAACTGACCCCGTTCAAGGCCACGGTCACGCTCGACGACCTGATCGAGACCAACCGCGAGGCCCGCTACATCGCTGAGCAACAGATCAAACGTTTATCATTCAATAACCAATAATCCCCAGGCAAGACAGTCTTGTCCTGTAATAAGAAAAAACAGTGGATACATTCCTTATAAAAGCCACACAACTTATCCTGGCCTTTGCCATCCTGGTGATAGTCCATGAATTCGGGCACTTCCTCTTCGCCCGCATCTTCGGAGTCAGGGTCAACAAATTCTACGTATTCTTCAATCCCGTGACCTCACTCTTCAAATGGAGGCCGGGAAAATATTTCGCTGTCGGAAAGAAAAAACGTCATTTCAACCCCGAGCTCGATGAGAAGGAAGCCGAAGTGATAAAGGTGGAGAATGAACTCTGCGCACGCGAGAACACGCTCCGCGAGCAGGCGCAGCCGCTCGCGAAACGACTTTCGCAACTGAAACGCGCACTATTCCTCAATAATCTGTTTCCCGGTCGACGCAAGGAGATAGAGAGCGAGATGGAGGATGTCAGAAGACGCCTCCGGCCCGTGCAGGAGGAGCTGTCGGCAATCGCTGCAAAAACCTACACCGCGCGCGCGGAATTCGAAGAGAAGTATTATTACGACGGCGGGAGGAAGGGAAAGAAACGCCGCTTCTGGAAGGATACCGAGTACGGTCTCGGCTGGTTGCCTCTCGGAGGCTATTGCCAGATTGCAGGCATGATCGACGAGTCGATGGACACCGAGGCTATGAAGCGCCCTGCGCAGGATTGGGAATTCCGCTCGAAGCCGGCATGGCAGCGCCTGCTGGTGATGATAGCCGGAGTACTCTTCAATTTCCTCTTGGCCATCATCATCTATGCCGGACTGGTGTATGCCACCGGCGAGAAATATGTACCTTTCCGGAACGCCACAATGGGTATGACCTATTCGGGCGAGGCTCAGAAGGCTGGGTTCCATAACGGCGACATACCTCTGCTTGCCGACGGCAAGGCACTCGATGACCCCTCTACGGCCCGCATGGCCATGATCCAGGCCAAGACCGTAACGGTACTGCGCGGCAACGACACCGTCAACATCGCCATCCCGGAGAAATTCATCTTCCGTCTCGATGAAGAGGCCAAGAGCGATACTGCCACAGTCAATTTCATGGCATACCGGTTCCCGACCCGTGTCACGCAGATCACACCCGGCGAAGGAGCGGCCAAAGCCGGCATCCGCGAGGGAGACGAGATAATCGCTGTCAACGATGTCGCCACTCCCGCCCTCCTCGATTTCCTCTCCACGCTCAAGGGGCATGAGAACAGCACCGTCAACATCACACTTCTCCGCCGCGAGGGTAACCGCACCGACACCGTCACCACTCCGGTGGCGCTCAACTCCGGCTCCAAGATGGGTATCGGTCTCGAGGTGGATCCCTCGGCCTTCTTCAAGTCGGAAGAGATTCACTACGGCCTTTTCGAATCAATCCCGCGCGGCATAGAGATGGGCACAGACAAGCTCACCGCCTACGCCAAGTCGATGAAGATGGTATTCACCAAGGAGGGAGCCGAGAGCATAGGAGGTTTCGGAGCCATCGGAAGCATTTTCCCCGAGAAGTGGGACTGGATCGCCTTCTGGAATATTGCTGCCTTCCTGTCGGTGGCACTTGCATTCATGAACATACTGCCGATTCCGGCCCTCGACGGAGGACACGTGATGTTCCTCCTCTACGAAGTGATATTTCGTCGGAAGCCAGGCGAGAAATTCATGGAATACGCCCAGATGACCGGAATGTTCCTGCTGATACTCCTTCTGCTCTATGCCAACGGCATGGATATTGTGCGTCTCTTTAAATAAAGAAAATGGCAAAACATAAGATAATACGACTCAAACGGGGCAAGGAGGAGTCCTTGCTGCGCCATCACCCCTGGGTATTCTCCGGAGCAATCGCCTCCCTCCCCGACGGCATCGAGGAGGGAGACGAGGTGACGGTGGCCGACTCAGAGGGCACCGTGCTCGGCACGGGACATTACCAGATAGGAAGCATCGCGGTGCGGATACTTGAATTCGCGACCGATTCGCTTCCGGCCGATTTCTATTACAGCCGGCTGCTGAGCGCCTTCACCCTGCGCCGGAGCCTCGGGCTTATCCGCCAGGACAACAACTGCTTCCGCCTCGTGCATGGCGAGGGTGACTTCCTGCCAGGCCTGGTGGTGGACATCTACGGCGACACCGCCGTGATGCAGGCCCATTCCCCCGGCATGCACTTCGCCCGCAGAACCATTGCCGAGGCTCTGACCCGCCTACCGGATGCCGGTATACGCAACGTCTATTACAAGAGCGACACCACCCTCCCCTACAAGGCGCATCTCGACCCGGAAAACGAGTATCTGGCCGGAAGCTATGACGGAAACATAGCCACCGAAAACGGGCTGCTATTCAACATCGACTGGATGAAGGGACAGAAAACCGGCTTCTTCGTGGACCAGCGCGAGAACCGCCGGCTTCTCGAGAGTCTCGCCCGCGGGCGCAAGGTGCTGAACATGTTCTGCTATACCGGCGGTTTCTCCGTCTATGCCATGCGCGGAGGCGCGCTCAGCGTGGACTCGGTGGATTCCTCGTCGAAGGCCGTGGCCCTGACCGACGCCAACATCGCCCTGAACTTCCCCGGCGATCCGCGCCACAGGACCCACGACATGGATGCGTTCAAATTCCTCAACGACATGCAGGCCGACACCTACGACCTTATCATCCTCGACCCGCCGGCTTTCGCCAAGCACCGCAGCGCGATCAAGAACGGTCTTATCGGCTACCGCAAGCTCAACGGCAAGGCATTCGACAAGATCAAGAAGGGAGGCATACTCTTCACCTTCTCATGCTCCCAGGCGATCACCCGGGAGATGTTCCGTCTCGCAGTGTTCAGCGCCGCCGCCAAATCGGGACGCAAGGTAAGGATACTCCACCAGCTGTCGCAACCCGCCGACCATCCCATCGACATCTCCCATCCGGAAGGTGAATACCTCAAGGGACTGGTGCTTTATGTAGAATAAACCATAAATCTAATATCAATACTTCGGTTATTTTTTTAGCGGCTCCGAGGAGCCGAGTGTTTAAT
>CAJUBC010000024.1 GCA_910584545.1 uncultured Muribaculaceae bacterium
CAAGGCTATGCAATTGATCGCTCAGACTGCCTGAAATCTAAATCCGAAACTTGAGGAGATTATATATGGCGGCGCCACATTCCCCTTGCCGCCATAGCGTGTTTTCATAAACATCTTCAAACGAGTGTGCTGAACTTCTGCAAAAAATGCTTATTAAACAAGGTCTAATCGGAACAAAGTTAACACATTCTGTCATAATATCCAAACATTTTTAATCAATTTTTATTCAAATTGCATTCGAGGAGGGCAATTGATTATTATTCAATGTTTTACAAAATTTAATTATTATAAATGTTTCCTGTTATGATTGCATCAGTTCTCCTTGCAAACATAAAATTCAACCGCACAAAAAAAAAGCACTGACAATACAAACTTGTCAGTGCAACTGAATGGTGGCGGGAGCAGGACTCGAACCTGCGACCTTTGGGTTATGAGCCCAACGAGCTACCACTGCTCCATCCCGCGGTCTTAAATCGAGTGCAAAATTAATGCTGATTTTCTAATTCTCCAAATTTAAATGCTAAAAAACATCCGTTCTTAACATAATTTAACTTCTCAGCAGCGGTTTGAAATCCTCGAGTGGAGGGATTTCGAGTTTTATCGGCTGTTTGCTTACAGGATGGATGAATTCGATGGAGTGTGCCTGAAGGGAAATCCCTCCATCGGGATTGCTTCTTTTTGCCCCATATTTCAGATCTCCCTTGATGGGATGGCCGGTGGCGGACAACTGCGCGCGAATCTGATGTTTACGTCCAGTAAGGAGATTGACCTCGAGAAGTGTGTATCGGTCGCCCCGGGCGATGGTTCGGTAACGGAGCCGCGAAAGCTTTGCTTCGCGGAGGCGGCTGTCGGAGATGAAAGTCTTGTTGATTCGGCCGTCCGGGAGGAGCCAGTTCTCGAGTTCGGCTTCTTCCTGCCCGGGATGACCCTCCACCAATGCCCAGTATGTCTTATGGATCTCTCCTTCACGCAGCATACGGTTCAAGCGCTCGAGGGCCTTGGAGGTACGCGCGAATATCACCAGACCTGACACTGGGCGGTCGATGCGGTGCACGACTCCGCAGAACACATTGCCGGGTTTGTTATATTTCTCGCGAATGTATTCCTTGACTGTCTCGGAAAGCGGAGTGTCGCCGGTCTTGTCTCCCTGCACAATCTCCCCCGCCCGCTTGTTGACAACGATGATATGATTGTCCTCGTAGATAACTTCCATAAGTAAGTGTTCAAATTTAAACGACAGTAAGTGCTTTTTTATCTTTCATATTTACTGCGGATCCTTTTTGGCCGCTTACGATTTGTCGTTCAGTCGAATATGTTTATATTCTCCTTCACTCCGCACCGTAATCGACTCAAAAATAATCTCGCATTAAATATGAATTAAATTTGAACACTTACTTATCAATCTAACATGAAAACCGTCCGGAATATTATCCGGACGGTTTAATCTTTAGGTTTAATCTTTATCGGCGGGTTACAAGGCCGCCGGGACTATTTCTCTATTACTTCTGCGAGGCAAGGAAGGCGCGGATGCGGGCTGTTACGGCTTCGGGAGTATAGCCGAACTTCTCCTCAAGCACTTTTGCGGGTGCGGATGCTCCGAAGCGCTCGAGACCCATCACTTCGTAACGGCCGCTCATCACGGGCCACAGGGCCGCGGGCAGACCGCTGGTAAGGCCGAACTGCGGCACACCGGCAGGAAGCACGCTATCGCGATATTCGGGAGACTGCTCACCGAAGAGTCCTGCGGAGGGTACCGATACCACGCGCGCCTTTATGTCATCGGCTTTCAGGGCTTCTGCCGCATGTACGAGCAATGCCACATCACTGCCATTGGCCACGAGCACTACATCGGGATTATCTGCGGGAACAACCACATAGCCTCCGAATGCGGCCTTCCTGGCCTCCTCGCGGCGGTTCTCGCTGGGAAGGTCCTCGAGATTCTGGCGGGA
This sequence comes from uncultured Muribaculaceae bacterium, assembly GCA_910584545.1. GTDB lineage: Bacteria > Bacteroidota > Bacteroidia > Bacteroidales > Muribaculaceae > Lepagella. The sequence goes on from CAJUBC010000024.1 coordinate 1,950, forward strand.
GAAGATGAGCACGGTGGGTGTGTCCTTGTTCTCCATGGCCAGACGGTAGGCTTCTACGGTCTCAGCCGAGTCGGCGGGACGGATCACGAGCACGGAGGGACGGCCGCTGAAATTGCGCACCTGCTCCATGAGGCGGATCTGAGCCTCCTGCTCGATGGGCTCATGTGTGGGGCCGTCCTCTCCGACACGGAACGAGTCGTGTGTATAGATGAATTTCACGGGGAGTTCCTGCAGCGCGGCCATGCGGATGGCGGGCTTCATGTAATCGCTGAACACGAAGAACGTGGCGCAGGCTCCGAACACACCTCCGTGGAGCGCGATACCGTTGATGATGCAGGCCATGGTGAGCTCCGCGACACCCATCTGGAGGAACGCTCCCGTGAAGTCTCCGCGCTGGAAGGCGTGGGTATTCTTGAGGAATCCGTCTGTCTTGTCGCTGTTGGCGAGGTCGGCACTCGACACTATCATGTTGCCGACATGTTCGGCAAGGAATCCGAGCACGGATGCCGATGCCGCGCGCGACGCCATGTTGGGCTTGAGCGGAATTGAATCCCAGTCGAGTTCGGGAAGCTTAAGCTCGCGGTAGTCGCGCAGACGCTCGGCAAGTTGCGGGTTCTGTCGTGCCCAGAGATCGAATTCACGGCGACGGTCGGCAACGATCTTCTTGAGCTGAGCGGCGCGCTCTTCATAGAGAGCCTTCACCTCGGGACGGATCACCCAGGGATTCCCAGGGTCACCTCCCCAGCCGCGAACCGTCGCGTCGAGATCGGCACCTGCGGCGGAGAGTGGCTGTCCGTGGGTATTGACCGCACCCTCCATGGATGAGCCGTCGGCACGGACAACGCCGCGTGCCATGACGGTATGGCCGATGATGAGCGTGGGACGTTCCTTCTCCTCGACAGCGGTCTGCAACGCTCCGGCAATGGCCAGCGGGTCGCAACCGTCAACATCAAGGACGTTCCAGCCCCAGGCGCGATACTTGGCGGCGACATCCTCGCGGTCCACGACCTCCACCTTGGTGGAGAGCTGTACCTTGTTGGAGTCATAGAACATTATGAGGTTGTGGAGGCCGAGCAGACCGGCGATACGGCCCGCGCCCTGAGAGATCTCCTCCTGGATACCGCCGTCGGAGATGAAGGCGTAGGTCTTGTGGGCGACAACATCGCCGAAGCGGGCGGCAAGGAAGCGCTCCGCGATGGCACAGCCGACGGCCATCACGTGTCCCTGTCCGAGAGGACCGGAACCGTTCTCCACGCCGCGCTCCACATCCAGCTCGGGATGACCGGGGGTAACGCTACCCCACTGACGGAAGTTCCGCAGGTCATCCATCGAATATTTGCCGGTGAGCGCCAGGATGCTGTAAAGCATCGGCGACATGTGGCCGGGATCAAGGAAGAAACGGTCACGAGCGAACCAGCTCGGATCCTCAGGGTCGTACACGAGGAACGACGAATAGAGCACATTGATGAAATCGGCTGCGCCGAGCGCACCCCCGGGATGGCCGGACTTTGCTTTCTCCACCATCTCGGCAATCAGGACGCGCAGATTGTTCGCGGCCGAATTCATTGTATTTACATCCATATTAATTAAGTTTTATTGATATTGATCTAAGGGTCAGAGATCGCGGAGGTCCGGAGCGTCATCCTGGTCTACGGGGATGTCCTTGTTGACGTTCTTGGAACCGACAAGCGAGTAGAAGAGGATATAGGCGAGCATGGCTACAACCAGCCAGTAGCTGTTGACGTAACCGGCTGTACGGCCGATCCAGTCCTGGATATAGGGCATGACGCCACCGCCGACAACCATCATCATGAAGAGGCCGGAAGCCTTGGCTGTATACTTACCGAGACCTTCGGTGGCGAGGTTGAAGATACCGCCCCACATCACAGAAGTGCAGAGTCCGCAGAGGAAGAGGAAGAGACACTTCATCGGCACCTGGCCGGAAGTGATGTTGAGCGCGGGAATGGAGGGAGAGGTAAACGTGATGTCTTCGGGAAGGAAGATGGCGGTGAGTACGAGAAGGATGCCGACTGTGGAGACGGTAAGCATCTGGGTGCGGGTAGACACCTTTCCGGAGATGATGGAGCTCAGGAAACGGCCTATGAGCATCATGAGCCAGTAGAGGGCTGCGAGGGAACCTGCGACGGCTGCGGCACCTTCGAAGTTCTCGCGGGAGATCCATGCATTCATCTCGCCCGGTATACCGATCTCGATACCTACGTAGAAGAAGATTGCGATCACGCCGAGGAGGCAGTGGCGGAAGGCGAGCGGGCTATGCTCGTATTTCACTTTCCTGAGGTTGGACTGCGGCTCCTGAATCTTCACGAAGGAGATGACGATGAATGACAGGACGAAGATCACGATACCGGTAACGACAAGAGGAGCGACAGAGGCCATGGTGGTCTGCTTCGTGAGAGTCCCGACAAGCATACCTACGAGCAGCGGAGTGAGCGTACCGGCAAGGGAGTTGAGCGTACCGCCGGTCTGGATCAGCTGGTTGCCCTTGTTGCCGCCGCCTCCGAGGAGGTTGAGCATCGGGTTTACCACGGTATTGAGCATGCAGACGCAGAGACCGCAGATGAACGCGCCGAGGAGGTAGATGAAGAGATTGAGTGTCACCGGGTTCTCACCGCCCACGACAACCACGTCAGCTCCGGCCACGCTGGACAGGAGCTGTATCGAGAGACCGATGGCGCCGACGGCCAACGCTATCAGAGCAGTCTTCTTATAACCATATTTGATGAGCATGTTGCCGGCAGGTATTCCCATGAAGAGATAGGCAAGGAAGTTCATGAGGTTTCCGGCCATGCCGGACCATTCGTAACGGAAGCTCCAGATGTTACCGAACGGTGCGGCCATGTTGGTGACGAACGAAATCATCGCGAACATGAAGAACATCGTGATGATCGCCACAACAGGTTTCTTTTGAGTCGTTATCATAATTTTGATTTTAAGTTAGTTATGTTTTAGTAATTGATTTATCCCGTTAGATTGAGTTCTGAAACCGGCAGCGTTCAATATTGCCTCGGGCCGAATATGCGTGTGCCTACCCGCACGAGGCTGGAGCCCTCCTGCACCGCTATGGGCCAGTCTCCGCTCATTCCCATCGAGAGGGTGTCGAACCCTCTGAGCCCGAGGGCACCGTCATCGCGGACGGCATGGTACACGCCTGCTATCGCCCTGAAGTCAGCCCTGACACGCTCCACATCGTCGGTATTGGAAGCCATCCCCATCACTCCGCATATATGGGTGGCCTTGAGACTCTCGAACCTGCGGGCTTTGAAATAGTCGAGGAGTTCCTCGGGCCAGAAGCCGAACTTAGTCTCCTCGCGGGCCACGTGAACCTGCATCAGCACCCGGGTGACAACACCGGCACGCTCCGACTCCCTGTCGATCAGTTCGAGAAGTCGCTCCGAGTCCACGCTCTCGATGAGCGCGGTCTTCCCTATCAGCTGACGAACCTTGTTGGTCTGCAGATGACCGATGAAATGCCACTGTATATCGGAGGGACAGAGCGGAATCTTCTGCAGGAGTTCCTGTACACGGCTTTCGCCGAAAAGACGTTGTCCGGCGGCGTAAGCTTCTGCCACAGCCTCCACCGGATGGAATTTAGATACAGCCACAAGCCGCACTCCCTCCGGAAGTTCGGCGTGAAGTTCCTTTATCTCGCTTGTTATCGACATGACGTTTACTCCTGTCCGTTGTCCTTAAGTGTGAGATCCGCGCCGAACACATCCATCAGCAGCGTCTCCGCTATTGATGCGATCTCATAGTCGGCCATTGTACCCTCCATCCCTTTCTTGAAGTTGCCGAGGGCGCTGTCGAAATCGGAGGCCTGCACCAGAATCTGCGAGACCGTCTTTTTCTCCACTCCGCTCTTCTCGTCGAGAGTGATGAAATTCACCTTAACCAGGTAGTATCGGTCGCCGCCTTCGTTGAAAAATATCTCCGAGATTTTAGTCTTCTTCTCCGAAGCTATCGAGTACTCGCCGGAAATGAACGGCTTCATCTCCTCCATGATGCGGGCCTCCGCCTCGGTAAAAGTCAGGGCATCCACAAGATAGGGCTCATTCACCTTCTTGATGGTGCCGTTTTCCTGCATTTTGTCGTATCTTACCTTACATTCAAACCAAAGTGCCATTGTCTGATAGTTTATTGTCCATGGGGTGTGCCATGCACCGATACGGACAGGCACACGCAGTGCAAAGTTACAAAATATATTCGATTAAATTAACAGCTTGAAGATATTTTAATAAAAAAAGGGATGACAGTTAAAATTATCTGATAATAATTGTTATATTTGCAATCGGATAACGATAGAAAAGATACTATAAACTAAAACATACGTTATGGAGAATCTGACCGCTGTTGTCGACTGGTCGCGGATGCAGTTCGCGCTGACCGCGATCTACCACTGGCTCTTCGTACCCCTCACGCTGGGACTCTCGGTGCTGGTGGCTGTGATGGAGACAATCTATCTGAGAACCAAATCGGAGAAGTGGCTTAAAGCCACCAAATTCTGGATGACCCTGTTCGGCATCAACTTTGCCATCGGCGTGGCCACCGGTCTTATCCTGGAGTTCGAGTTCGGTACGAACTGGAGCAACTATTCCTGGTTTGTGGGCGACATTTTCGGCGCACCGCTCGCTATCGAGGGTATCCTCGCGTTTTTCATGGAGGCCACCTTCGTGGCTGTGATGTTCTTCGGATGGAACAAGGTCAGTCCCCGCTTCCATCTCACCTCCACATGGCTCACTGCGATCGGAGCCGCTATTTCCTCTCTCTGGATCCTCATAGCCAACGCCTGGATGCAGTATCCCGTGGGCATGGAGTTCGACCCGGCGCAGATGCGCAACGTGATGGATGACTTCTGGGCCCTCTTCTCCGGCATAGCGGTCAACAAGTTCTTCCACGCCGTGTTCAGCGGCTGGGCCCTGGCCGGTGTCTTCGTCATAGGTGTAAGCTGCTTCATGCTCTGGAAACGCCGCAACCGTGATTTCGCCATCCTCTCGATCCGTGCGGCATCATGGTTCGGCCTTATCGGACTCGGCCTCACGATATGGACCGGTGACGGGTCGGCAGTGCAGGTGGCCCGCCACCAGCCGATGAAACTCGCCGCCATGGAAGGACTTTATCACGGCAACGAGGCGCAGTCCATCTCCGCAGTCGCCATCCTCAACCCCGACAAGCGATGGGACAACGATGAGATAGAATATCTCTTCGACATATCCATTCCTTACGGACTCTCGATCCTCGCCAAACATGACCCGCACGCGTTCGTGCCCGGTATCGCCGACATCGTGAAGGGTATTGACGTTGTTGACGGGGATACAGTCAATACCGTGTCGTACGCCGAGCGAATAGAGCGCGGCAAGGCCTCGCAGAAAGCCCTCGCTGCGTACGACGCCGCCCGCAAGGCCGGCGACAAGGCCGCTATGGAATCATCCCTTAAGGATTTCCGCGCCGATTATCCTTACTTCGGCTACGGCTACCTCAACAACGTCGACGAGGCCATTCCCCCGGTTGGCGTGACCTTCACCACATTCCGCCTTATGGTGATATTGGGAAGCTATTTCCTGCTCTTCTACATCTTCACAATAGCGCTCACCTATAAACCGCATCTGCTCGAGCGCTGGCGCTGGTTCCAGCTCATAGCGATGATATCGGTGCCGTTCATGTGGGTATGCTCCGAGGCAGGCTGGGCCGTGGCTGAAGTGGGCCGCCAGCCCTGGACCATCCAGGATCTGCTCCCCACCTGCGCGGCTATCTCCGACATTCCGGCGTCGTCCGTCGTGACTACGTTCTGGATGTTCGCAGCCGTATTCACCATCCTCCTTGTGGCGGAGGTCAGCATCATGTGCCACTTTGTGAACAAAGAAACCAAGACTAAAATCCTTTCGTGAGCACCGGCTTGCGGAAAATCAATACTATAAGATATGACACTTGAATGTTTGCAAGACTATTGGTGGCTGCTGATCTCGGTGCTCGGCGGTATCCTCGTGTTCCTCCTCTTCGTGCAGGGGGGCCAGTCCATGATATATACTCTCGGCACCGATCAACGCCGTCGCGACATGGTCATTTCGGCGATGGGCTCGAAATGGGAGCTGACATACACTACCCTCGTCACTTTCGGCGGAGCCCTCTTCGCCTCGTTCCCGCTCTTTTATTCCACGAGTTTCGGCGGTGCCTACTGGCTCTGGATCCTCATCCTGTTCAGCTTCGTGCTGCAGGCGGTAAGTTATGAATACCGCCGCAAGAAGGGAAATGTCTACGGATCGCGCACCTACGACGCCTTCCTTTTCATCAACGGTTCCGTTGGCACGCTGCTGCTCGGAGTGGCTGTGGCTATGTTCTTTTTCGGCGGAGAGTTCACGGTGAACCGCGACAGCATCCTCACGACCGGTTCGCCGGTGATTTCCCGCTGGGCCGACACCCACGGCTTCGAGGCGATCTTCAACTGGCGCAACCTTGTACTCGGCGTGGCAGTCCTCTTTCTCGCCCGCATGCAGGGCTGCATGTATCTGGTGAACCGCTATTCGGACGATGTGGCGTTGCTGCGCACGCTAAAGACCAAGGCTCTCATCAACGGCGGAATCTTCGTGGTGTTCTTCCTCTGGTTCCTCGGCATGCTGCTCACTGCCAACGGCTACGCGGTGACGAGCGTAGACGGTTTCACGACTTCCGTGGAAGTCACACCGTACAAGTATCTGCATAATTTCATCGACCTCTGGTGGGCCGGGTTAGCACTGCTCGTAGGCGTGGTACTGGTGCTCTACGGTCTGATCCGCACCTGCTTCGCCGCCCGCTTCGACAAGGGGATATGGTTCACCGGCATCGGTACGTTCCTTGTGGTGGCATCCCTGTTTTGGGTAGCCGGTTACAACGACACCGCGTTCCTCCCCTCGCTCGCCGACCCGATGTCGTCGCTGACGATCCGCAACGCCTCCTCGTCCGAGTTCACGCTGACAGTGATGAGCTGGGTATCGCTGCTGATCCCCTTCGTACTCGCCTACATCTGGTACGTATGGCGCGCCATGGACAAAAAGAATTAAAAGATATCACGCGACGGAATCAATGTACCCGGATTCCGTCGCGTAATCTTTTCATAATATAGTCCATAACAATAAGAAGCATTACCCTTTTCGATAATTTGGGCTGATAAAATAGCACTTTTTAGAAAAATTTAAAAATATTTGTTTTTTTAGGGAATTGTATTACATTTGCAAGGAGATACAAAATATTCACCCTAAAAGATTTTTGTCATGGGAAAATTTATTAAAGAAACGATGTTGGCAGCTGTAATGGCGGTGGCTGTCGGAAGTTCTGCTTTCGGGCAGGAAAATGTCTTCTACTATCAGGCGGCGGTCGACAACGATGCGGTATGGGTTGCCACAAGCGCGGGCCTAATGCGGTGCGACAAATCAACCGGTGAGCAGAACACGTTTGCCTCCCAAGGCTTCGATGACCTCTACGCCGTCACGGTAACGGCGGACGGCGCTGTATTCGTAGGTGGGAACGGCAACATAGGCGTGGGGGTATTTACGGATAATCAGTTCGTCGGTTTTGATTTCGGAACAGAACATCCTCAGAATATCAGGTCTCTGGTCTTCGCAGAGGGAATGTGGGCAGGAGCGTCTCAGATGATTCTCCATAGATTTCCCGATGTGGGAGGTGAGAAATTCGACGGACCGGATCCTACATCTTCGTTCTACAATTTCCAGGCCTTGGCATGGTCGAAGAGCGACAGCCGGATGTGGTTCGGCGTACAGAGCAACACCAAGGGGGACAAGTTGGGATACGTCGACGGCAACTCTCTGAAGTTCATCCCCGGGTCCTCCGACAACATCAGCGGACTCTGCGTATTGGAAGACGGGACGGTGCTCGCAGCCACAGAGAAGGGTATGATGAAATACAGCGACGGCAAATACTCAATGTTCGAGCACACAGTCAGCGCAATACCGGCGAAATGCTCCGCAGTTGCCTGTGACGGAGATGTCATCTGGTTCGCGGCAGGAAATGTTCTTGTACGCGGCGAGGGATATTCATTCAATAAATACACCTGCAGAAGCGTTAAAGATAACGATACCATCACATCGATCGTACCAGACGGGGATACTGTCTGGGTGACGCTGCTGGAGGGAGGACTCATGAAATTCGTCAACGGTGAATTCTTGGAGCCATCAGCAGGAATGGAAACCATTCTGCCCGACCGGGGACGCGGCGAGACATACGACCTCGACGGGCGCATGGTGAAAACCCCGGAGAAAGGACACATCTATATCCGGGAGGGTAAAAAGATTCTTGAACAATAACAATGGATATAGACAACGACATAGAACGGCGAACAGCTTCCTTCTGGAGGCTGTTCGCCACTTTCTTCAAGATAGGGGCCTTCACGTTCGGAGGGGGCTGGGCCATGATTTCCATAATCGAGCGTGAAATCGTGGATAAATATCACTGGATCGAGAAAGATGACTTTCTCGACCTTCTTGCCGTGGCGCAGTCGCTACCGGGAATACTTGCCGTAAACATAGCCACGGCCGTCGGCGACAGACTGCGGGGCACGGCGGGAAGCGTGGTGGCATCATTAGGGACAATCCTCCCCTCTTTTCTTATAATCTTAGCTATAGCCATCTTCCTTACCCCGGAGATGATAAAGAACAACAAGGTGATTTCGGCCATATTCATGGGAATACGCCCTGCGGTGGTCGCACTCATCGTGGCCCCGGTGCTGACATCGGCCAAGGCTGCCAGACTCCGGTGGAACACGGTCTGGATACCATTGGTGGTGGCGCTGATGATCTCGCTCGACCTCGGCTTCGCCTCCAATCCCATACTCTACATACTTCTCGGAGCCGCCGGCGGATTACTATTCTGGTGGCTTCCCCGCTACATGACAACAAGGAAAAAATAGACCACTACAGACCATGAATATTTATCTCAAACTCATCTGGGCCTATCTCAAGATCGGCATCTTCGGCTTCGGCGGCGGTTACGCCATGCTCTCGCTGGTGGAAAAGGCCGTGGTCGAACCGGGCTGGATCACCGAGACCACATTCACCGACATCGTGGCCATCTCGCAGATGACCCCCGGTCCCATCGGCATCAATTCCGCAACATACATCGGCTACGTCGCGCCCGGATCGGTCAATCCCGCACTCGCCTCTCCCGGATGGGGACTCCTCGGGTCGGTGCTCTGCACACTCGCGGTCACCGTTCCATCTTTCCTGCTCGTGCTCTATGCCTCACACTTCATCAGGAGACACCGCGAGAGCGGCGCGATAAAAGCGATCTTCAGCGGTCTGCGACCGGTGGTGGTCGGTCTCATAGCCTCCGCAGCCATAATGCTTATGAACGCCGCCAACTTCAACCCCAACGGCATCGACAGCCAGCTATGGATCAACATCGGAATATGCGCCGCAGCTTTCTGCCTCGCATATTTCCCTATAAAATACAAAGAGAAGAAAATCAAAATCCATCCCATACTCATAATCATAATGGCCGGAACCGCCGGCTATCTGCTATATGGACTATAAGGAAACGCTCGAATGGCTTTTCGCCCAGCTCCCGATGTTCTCGCGCATAGGAGCCGCAGCATACAAACCGGGGCTTGAGCGCAGCATCGCGCTCGACGACTATTTCGGTAACCCCCACCGCAAGTTCCGCACCATCCACGTGGCCGGGACCAACGGCAAGGGAAGCGTATCGCATCTGATAGCCTCCGTACTTCAGGAACAAGGCTACCGCACCGGTCTCTACACCTCGCCGCATCTCGTGGACTTCCGCGAAAGGATGCGTGTGAACGGCGAGATGATACCTGAGGAACGTGTCATAGACTTCATCAACCGCTTCCGCGAATCGGGCTACGACAGCAAGCCTTCCTTCTTCGAACTTACGATGATGATGGCCTTCGACTGGTTCGCCGCCGAGAGCGTTGACATCGCCGTGATCGAGGTCGGCATGGGAGGGCGTCTCGACTCCACCAACATCATCACGCCGCTCCTGTCGGTGATCACCAACATATCGAACGACCACAAGCAGTTCCTCGGCGACACCCTCGCGAAAATCGCCTCCGAGAAGGCCGGCATCATCAAGACCGGTATACCGGCTGTTATCGGCGAAGCCGAGGGAGATGTGGAGGGAGTGTTCCGCAACAAGGCTGCGGAGACAGGCGCGCCCCTGCGCGAGGCATACCGGGAAATCGACACCGAAGCCAACGCACGGCTCGTCACTCCGCTCTCCGGACTCTACCAGAAGAAAAACGTCAACACCGCGCGTGTCGCGCTCGAGGAGCTACGCCGTACGGGGGTAGAGATTTCAGATGATGCAATGGTACGCGGTTTCGCACACGTAATCGACAACACCCACTTGGCGGGGCGCTGGATGAAGCTGGAGGAGAACCCTACGGTGATATGCGATACCGGCCACAATGAAGCCGGCATAGCGAGCAATGTCCGTCAGCTCCGCGAGATGCACGAGGAGAGCCACGGGCGGCTGCATCTGGTTATAGGATTCGTGGCAGACAAAGACCTCGACCATATCCTCGGGCTATTCGCCAGCCTCCCGGCCGACACCATATTCTACATCACGCAGGCATCCGTGCCTCGCGCCATGGATTGCCACAGCTTGTCGGAACGCTTCAGCAAAGCCAATCCGGGATTCACTACCGAACTGTGTCCAACCCCGGCCGATGCATTCGCCCTGGCGAAGAAACGCGCCTCGGCCGACGACATAATCTTTGTCGGCGGATCCACATTCGTGGTGGCAGACTTCCTCGCCTCACGCAGCTGAGAACCCGGCAGACAATAAATCAGAGGCTGTGTCAGAACATCACGTTTCGACACAGCCTCTTTTACTGTCGGATTGCGAGGTCAGTTTTCCTCCTTATCTCTGTTTTTTACTTTCACACGGTTCTTGCTCTGCGACGAACTTATGTCGCTCTCTTCCTTGAGGTCGATCTCCTTGTTGGTCTCGTCAAAGACCCTGTACTCCAGATAGGCAAGGCTCTCGTCGGCTATGACCTTGAAGCCGCGGCCAAAGCGGCGGCGCCATTTGCCGAAAAGCGAGAACACCCCTTTCTTCACGTAAGCCTCCACAAAGGGATGGATGTACATCGTGAACTTCTTGACTTTGAGATGTTCCACGAGATACTCGATTTTCTCCTCGAGTTTATCGGTGAAGAGTATCGAAGCCTGCACCTCCCCCTTGCCGAAACAAGAGGGACACTGTTCGCTGGTGGTGATGTCGAGGGCCGGACGCACCCGCTGGCGGGTGATCTGCATCAGGCCGAACTTGCTTAACGGAAGAATGTTATGGCGTGCGCGGTCGTTCGCCATCACCTCCCGCATGTGGTCGTAGAGAGTCTGACGGTGCTCAGCCTTGTTCATGTCGATGAAATCGACGACTATGATGCCACCCATATCGCGGAGGCGCAGCTGCCGGGCTATCTCGTCGGCGGCGCGGAGGTTGACATCAAGAGCGTTGCTCTCCTGGTCCTGACTCGCCTTGCTGCGGTTGCCTGAGTTGACATCTATCACATGGAGGGCCTCCGTGCTCTCGATGATGATATAGGCCCCGCTGCGGAACGACACAGTCTTGCCGAAACTGCTCTTGATCTGGCGGGTGATGTTGAAATTGTCGAAAATCGGGGTGTCCTTGGCATAGAGCTTCACTATATCCTTGTTCTCGGGCGCTATCAGGGCCACATAGTTCTGGATCTGCGTGAATGTCTCCGCCTCGTTGACATAGATATTTTCGAAATTGGGGCTGAACATGTCGCGAATCACGCTCACCGTGCGCGAGTCCTCCTCATAGATGAGGCTGGGGGCCTGGCTCCGCTGCATCTTGGCGATCGACTCCTCCCAGCACTTCACCAGCGTCCGCATCTCGTTGTTGAGTTCCGCCACTTTCTTGTTTTCCGCCGATGTACGCACGATCACGCTGAACCCCTTGGGTTTGATCGAGCCCACAAGCTGGCGGAGGCGGATTTTCTCCTCTGTGGATTTGATTTTCTGAGAAACGGAAATCTTGTTTCCGAAAGGCATAAGCACCATATAGCGTCCGGTGAACGAGATTTCAGTGGTAAGCCTCGGACCCTTGGAAGAGATGGGTTCCTTGGCGATCTGCACGAGCAGCACCTGCCCGGGCCTCACCACATCCTGAATGGTGCCCTGTTTCGGGATGTCAGGTTCCGGCTTGAACTTGGAAATGGCCGGAGCCTTCTTCTTGTCGGCCATGGCCTCCTCGAGGAATTTCGAATAGGTGCTGAATTGCGGGCCGAGATCGAGATAATGGAGAAAAGCGTCCTTGTCGTAACCGACATCGAGGAAGGCGGCGTTGAGGCCCGGCATGATTTTCTTCACCTTGGCCATGTAGAGGTCGCCGACAGCATACGCGATGTTGCGGCTCTCCTTCTGCAGCGACACGAGGCGTGAATCCTCAAGCAGGGCAATCGACACTTCCTCGCGATTGACATCTACTATTAATTCGCTTTTCATCACTGAAATTAGACCCCTTCCCATAAAAAATATTAACGCAGGGGCGGCCGATTTTTGATGCAGCTCAGCAAATTAAGGAGGGAGCGATGCGGGCATCGTGACCGACGCGACTTGGCTGAGATGCGCAAAAAGCGGACGGGCTACGGTAACATCTTTTCAAGAAGAGTCATATTTATTAAATTTATTTATCAAATTATTCCCCTTGTCTCGCAGATGCACCCCATCTTCGACCTTTTGACTCAGTCACATAGCCCGCTATGCTCCTTCGCCTGCAAGGCCGAACATGAGGCACATCTGCGACCCCTGTGTTAACATTTTTTATGGGAAGGGGTCTAAATTATACGGGCCGGCTCCCCGTGCCGTCCGTTTCTACGAAAAAAAGAACAAACTGCCCTTCCCCATGCGGGGAAGTCGGGGGCAAGGTTTGCTCTTTTAGTTCTCTTGCGCCTGACAGGGCCTGAGAATCGCTTATTTCTTCTTATGACGATTCTTTCTCAGTCTTTTCTTGCGCTTATGAGTGGCCATCTTGTGGCCTTTTCTCTTCTTTCCGCTGGGCATAACTGTTATTTTTTATTAGTTTTATTTAAAACAATGGAATTCCGACAGAAACTCTGCCGGAAATCCTGATTCTTTCATTTTGACCTTTTACTTCACCTCCTCGAGGAATACCTTCGAAGGCTTGAATGTGGGCACGTTGTGCTCGGGAATCTTGATGGTAGTGTTCTTGGAGATGTTGCGGGCGGTCTTCTCCTTGCGTGTCTTGATCACGAAGCTGCCGAAACCGCGGAGATACACATTATGACCGGCTGCCATAGAATCTTTTACAACTTCCATAAACTTCTCTACTGTCGCGAGAACCGCTGCCTTCTCAAGGCCGGTGCTACGAGAAATCTCGTTTACGATGTCTGCCTTTGTCATTGTTTTGATAATTTTCTGTTCTGTTTCTTTTTCCTTGAGTACGGCTTTAACCGCACAACTTATTTTGATTCAATCTTTTAACTGCGTAAGTGAGCGAAATCACACGTTTTTCGCACACTTTGCAATGCAAATATCGTAATTTTTTTTGAAATATCACGCATTTAGGCTATTAATTTGACAATTTTTCTTGAATTTTCGTCTGTTCAGAGATTATCCACCATCAGCCCCGGCAGTCAGTTCTTCGATAAAGGAACCCTCCACAGCCGAGAGTCTACCCTCTATTTCAGACGCGGCGTCGAGCGGATATTCAATCTCGATGGCGCATAGATTGTCGAACCGTTTGCCGAGAACATCCACCTCAGGACTCTTCACCACCCTCATCACACGGTCGGCCGTCTCGTAGCCGAAAGTGACACGAATCCGCTTTTTCTGTCTCATCTCCTTTATCCCGGCCTCGTCGAGGGCGAGCGAGGCTGCCTCGCGGTAAGCCGCGATGAGGCCGGACGTACCCAGTTTGATCCCTCCGAAATAGCGGACCACTACCACAAGCACGTCGGTAAGCTCCCGCGAATTAATCTGCCCCAATATGGGCTTGCCGGCCGTGCCGGAAGGCTCGCCGTTGTCGTTGACCTGCCATTCGGTACGTTCGGGGCCGAGCATGTAAGCCCAGCACACATGGCGCGCGTCATGGTAGCGGTTCTGCCATTCCTTAACACGCCGCTTAGCCTCTTCAGCGGAACGAACCGGAAAGGCAAAGGAAAGGAACCGGCTCATCTTTTCCTTATACTGCGATTCGCCGGCTCCTTTTATTGTGTAATAGATATCCATTTTCTCAAAACCGTACCCGTATATTTACCCGAATATTATGGGAAGGGGTCCTATCTCTCATATCAAGGGATTGTCAACCGAACAGGAAATCGAAATTGTAATTGCCCCGGGGATAGAGGAGCATTCCGTTGGCCACACCCCTCGACCTGTCGTTGCCGAGTGTCTTGTCCACAATGGCGAGTGCCCAGACAAGCGCGTTGGAGGGACCGTTGCCGAGAACGAACTTATCGTCGCTGACCACAGGACTGTCCACATACTCCGCTCCGATCAGGTCTCCTTCGAAACCCGGATAGCAGGTGGCCTTGTGGCCCTTGAGCAGACCGGCTCTGCCAAGCACTACCGCCGGAGCCGCGCAGATTGCCGCGATGCGGCCCTCCTCCGATGCGAGCTGACGTGCCAGAAGACCTGTAAGAGGAGCGAACTGGGCGAGATTCTCCGCACCGGGCATACCGCCGGGAAGAATAAGCCATGCCGGATCAGCAAACAGTGTGCTGTCATAAATCACATCGGCTTTGACCGTTACGCCATGCGCGCCGGTAACCTGAAGTGAGGAGGTTATGGATACGGTGCGAACCGGCATCCCGGCCCTCCGCAACACGTCTACAGCTGTGAGGGCCTCGACCTCCTCGAAGCCGTTGGCAAGAAATAAAAATGACTCTTTCATAGCATATATGTTTTTAAGACCCCTTCCCATAAAAAATGTTAACGCAGGGGCGGCCGATTTTTGATGCAGGTCAGCAAGTTAAGGAGGGAGCGATGCGGGCATCGTGACCGACGCGACTTGGCTGAGATGCGCAAAAAGCGGACGGACTACGGTAATATCTTTTCAGGAATGAGTCATATTGTTAAAATTTTTTATTCTTTTACTTTATGATAATACCCCTTGACTCGCAGCTTCCGGTCATCTTAGGTCTTTTGGTTCAGTCACATAGCCCGCTATGTTCCTTCACCTGCAAGGCCTAACCTGACCGAAATCTGCGACCCCTGCATTAACATTTTTTATGGAAAGGGGTCTAAATCCTTCAAATCCTATTAAAATCAGTCCGATTTTTGTTGTTATTTAAGACGGATCTGATATATTGGCGTAAATTTACTAATTTTCCGCATTTTTTTGTTAATTTAGCGTGAGTTTTTTTTGAAAATTTATGAAAAAATCTACTTTTGCTCTGATTTCAGGCGTTTTTGCCATAATATTTATGCTTCCGGCGCTGCTTTCGTCATGCGGCGGAAGAGATAAAGGCGGCGCAGGCCTGTCCGACAGCTACACCAAGGCCGAGGGGATGATATGGAACACCGCATACCACTTCACGTTCCGCGGTCCGGAGTCGCTTGCAGATTCCGCCATCAAGGTACTCGAAGAGGTGGGACGCTCGCTCAACGTGTTCGACACCACCTCGCTCGTCTCGCGCGTGAACCGTGGCGACTCGGTACCGGTGAACACTGATTTCATCCGTGTCTATGTCACCTCAAAACGCATCAACAAGATATCGAAAGGCGCCTTCGATCCGACTCTCGGTCCGCTAATCGCGGCATGGGGATTCGGTCCCGGACATAAGGCAACCTCCGACACGGCTCGGATAGATTCCCTTCTTGCCATCTGCGGCATTCAGAAGACACGTATCAGCCACGATGCGCTTGTAAAGGAAAACCAGGCAATCAGCTTCAATTTCTCGGCGATAGCCAAGGGGTATGGATGTGACCGCGTGGCCGAGATGCTGAGTGACAACGGAGTAAAGGATTATCTCATAGAAATTGGTGGAGAGATCCGGGCGGCGGGTGTAAGTCCGTCGGGCGATGACTGGCGCATATCTGTGGACCGGCCCGTAATTGGAGCACCGGCCGACAGCCGCGAGGCTGCCTGCATAGTGGCGTTTACCGACATGGGAATGGCCACATCGGGCAATTACCGCAACTTCCACAGTGAGGGTGGTAAAATATATGGGCATACCATCTCGTCACAGACGGGTCGTCCTGTGCAGACCGACGTGATAAGCGCCACAGTGCTTGCCCCCACGGCGATGGAGGCCGATGCGTTGGCAACCGCCTTCATGGCGACCGGCAGCGAAGGAGCCCGCGAAATGAACAAATCCCTCAGACTGCCCGTGATGCTGATCCTCACCGACTCCACGGTATGGAGCAGTCCTCAGTTCGAGGCGTTGATGCCAAAAGAGTGACGCAGACTGATCATTTCAGAAGTTTGGGAGCCTGGAAGAAGAGGCCGAAGTTGATGCCGAAGTTCCAGTTGCGAGCCGGGTATGAAAGATAATTGACATAGAGGGAGAGGCTGGCGAACGGGAAATTGTAAACGGCGGCCATCTCTCCGAGGAATTCCACCCTGTTGAACCATGCCCCGTATTCAGCAGGAGCCTCCCCCATATCCTTGAGTTCGCGGAAAGGAGCGTAGGCGTAGAAGTCTCCGCGGATCTGCAGGTTGCGTCGCGGAGTCCACACCGGAATCACGCCGGCGGCTATGAAATTGTCGGAGCGGAACGCCACATTGAAGTAGTTTTTAGTGGATGGCGTGGGTGCGAAGGCCGGGGCATGGATAAGTGTGGCCGTATAGTTCTGACACAGCTGCTGGGCTGTGGCATATCCATAGACCGCCCCTCCGAGGACGAACGAGCGACGGACCGGGAAGAACTGTTTCCAGAAGAGGTCGACGGAGGCACGGGGTGTACCCGAGAAACGCCCGTCGTCCTGCCTCTCACCCTGAGGCATGAACCTGGACATCTCATAACTGAACCTCAGTTTCGAATGCCATGCGGCTCCGCCGCTCGGATAGAGTTCGTTGTCGAGCGTGCTCTGGTCTATGCCCACGGTAGCCACCCCGACACGGTATTGGGTGAGATCCTTGCTGCGGTTGGAGAAGTTCTCCAGCGAACTCGGAAAGTATGAGTCGGATATATATCCTCCCGCCAGGCTCACGGTACCGCGCATCTTGCGTCCGATGGCCCAAACGAAGCTCGCGCGGGCGAAATTGTCAATTTCCGTGATGAACGCCGGGGATGGAGTCTTATAGAAAAGCACCTCGTTGTCATAGAATTTCTGACGCTGAAGCACTCCGTCGAATTTCAGGTAAGAAGGCACTCTGGTCCTCAGCGAAAAGCGGGCACTCAGCATACCGGCGTAATAAGACTGCCCGAGCCAGCCTCCGATGGAGACATCAAGCGAGTTAAGGCTCAGAGTATGAAAGCCGAGATTAAGATAGAGCATTGAATTGGAGCTACTTGTGATCCAGCCTCCCACGCCTATCGACCAGGGTCGCTTTATGCTTGCCTCGAGCATGAGTGTATTGTTGCCGCGCGTTCCGAACCTGGCCTGAGGCACAAGGTTGGACAGAGTGCCGTCGGTCACGGCACGGTAATACGCATTCTCCGTCTGGCGCAATCCGAAAGGCGCGCGTCGCCCACGGTCGAACAGGTAGGACAGATATCGTGCCTGATCGTGATTGACTCCGGTCACCGAAACCGAATCGAACAGCACACGGGGGGTGAGCCGGGCGAACATATCGCGTCGACGCTCCACGCTGTCCTTCGGCATCCGGGCGCGGATGCGGCTCTTGATAGAGTCAGCCATTGCCAGTCCGGTCCGGTAACCGATCTCGTAGATGGTCTTCGCCTTGTTGAACTGCAGCACTCCGTAATCGAGGACCGGCACCTGAATCTTCACGCCCGATTCCGGAGGAACCGTATAGTTATTGTTCTGGATGATCATGTCCTCCAGCTGGCTGTAGACATCACCCTGTATCGGCTTGCTGTCGGCTCCGGACACCGACACACCAATGATGAAGTCGGGGGTGAAGTCCTCCCGCATGACATCGACGGGAAAATTGTCGTAGATACCGCCGTCATACATCAGCACCCCGTCGAGTTTTATCGGTTTGTAGACCAGCGGAAAGCTCATCGACGCGCGGACCGCGTCGCCGAGACTTCCGTTACCGAGCACCACCTTATGCTTGTGATAGACATCGCTGGCCACGCAGCGGAAGGGCACGAAGAGATTGTTGAAGTTACCACCGCACTGGTCGGTATAAGGTGAATAAAGCTTCAGGAACTCGATATTGATCGGCAGGGGACTGACCAGGCTCGTCGGAATCACCTGATACGGCAGCGCTTCCTCATCCTTGAAGTTGATATTGACGCTTATCCATTTCGGAGTCGGTTCGGGACGGTTGTAATAATAGATCTTATCCTTGCTGATGGTTCCGGTGCTCCAGTCGAGAAACTCGGGCGAAGTAAAGAGATCGAGCATCCGCTCGGGGCTCCATCCACATGAATAGAAACTTCCGACAATCGCACCCATCGACGTACCGGTCACGTAATCGATGGGAATATCGTTGTCCTCGAGAGCCTTTATCACACCTACATGAGCTATGCCCTTGGCACCTCCGCCACTGAGCACAAGGCCGACGCGCTCGCGTCCGCGCTGATCAGGAGCCGGGACGGTATCAATCAGTACTTTTGTTACTGTATCGGGAGCCATGACGATGGCCTCGTCATCAGTGACTGCGGCTGCAGAAGACGGCATAGCGAAACCGGTAGCAACCGACGCGGCAGTCAACAGGGAGAGCAGGAAGGTTTTCATAGCAGGTGGGGTTGTGTGGATGGAAAATAGTAGATAGAGGGCTGTGCCCTCTCAGCTTGCGCAGCCGGGCACGGGGCATTGTATGTAGGAATCCTTGAAGCCAAGGAAGTACAGGACTCCGTCGATGCCGATCGAGGAAAGACTCTGCGAAGCCTCGGCCTTTACCTTCGGTTTGGCATGGAAGGCGATGCCGAGTCCAGCCGTGGAAAGCATGGGGAGGTCGTTGGCGCCGTCGCCGACGGCAATCGTCTGCGCGATGTCGATTTTCTCAACCTGCGCTATTAGCCGCAGCAGCTCCTTCTTGCGCCGGCCGTCGACGATGTCGCCGATGTAGCGTCCCGTCAGTTTTCCGTCGGGACCGACCTCCAGCTCGTTGGCATAGACATAATCGAATCCGAATTTCTGCTTGAGATATTCGCCGAAATACGTGAATCCTCCGGAGAGGATGGCCGTCTTGTATCCGGAGCGACGGAGCACCTCCATCATCCTGCCCACTCCCTCCGTGATCGGAAGGTTCTCGGCAATCTCCTTCATGACGGACACATCGAGTCCCTTGAGCAGGGCCACGCGGCGCGTGAAGCTCTCTCGGAAATCTATCTCGCCGCGCATGGCAGACTCTGTTATGGCTCTCACCTCGGCCCCGACACCGGCCCTGTCGGCAAGCTCATCAATGACTTCCGTGCGGATAAGCGTGGAGTCCATGTCGAAGCATATCAGGCGGCGACATCTGCGGTAAATGGTGTCTTCCTGCAACGATATGTCGAAATTGAGGGCCTGCGACAGTTTCATGAACTCACCCTGCATCAGCTCGCGGTCAGCCGGAGTGCCACGCACCGACATCTCGATACAACCTTTGGTAAGAGGTTTCTCGGACTCGTCGAGCGGCATACGGCCAGTGAGTCGCTGGATTGTCTCTATATTTAGTCCCTGGCCGGAGATGATCCGCGTGACCTTGGCGATCTGCTTCGCGGTGATCTTGCGGCCGAGAATGGTCACGATATAACGGTTCTTACCCTGCATACGGACCCAGTTGTTGTAGTCCTCCTCGTCCACAAGGTCGAAATGCACCTGCACATTGAGCGCTCCGGTCTTGATGAGCAGCTCCTTCAATATATCGCCGCTGCGCTTCGAGTCCGTCTTCACCAGCAGACCGAGAGCGAGCGTGTGATGGATGTCGGCCTGACCGATGTCGAGAATAGTCGCATCGTACTTGGCGAGGATCTCGGTAAGGTCGGCGGTGATTCCGCTACGGTCCGGTCCCGATATGTTTATCTGGATAAGTTCTGTGGTTTTCATCTCCTTTTCTTCCTTGATTTTGATGTCCTGGATTTTGATGTCTTGCCGTGGGTGGTGTTTTTTTTCTTGGGCACGAATTTCCTTACCACCGGCTCCTTGACACCCTGCGCCTCCAGCTCACGCACTTTTTCACGCGCGTCGCCGAATCCGGCGGCTGCAGCCTTCTTATAATATTTCAACGCCTTTGGCAGGTCCTTCATGCCGGCGCGACCTTCGCTCACGAGCTTGGCGTAGTAATAAGCGCCCTCGGGTTCACCCCCTTCAGCGGCACGCCAGTAATTCTCGGCGGCTATGCGGTAGTCCTGCTGGACTCCCTGACCCTCGGCAAACTGACGGGCGATCTCCACCTGCGCCTTGTGGTGGCCGTTCTTGCCGGCCTTGCGGAACCAGTAGGCCGACTCCTCGTAGTTCTGCCGCACTCCGTTGCCGTCGCGGTAGAGCGTACCGATTATATACTGCGACTCGATGTCGCCGTTGCCGGCGGCCTTCACAAGCCATTTCCATGCCTCGTTCACATCCTTGCGAACTCCGGTTCCGGCAAGATAGCACTCTGCCACGATCCGCTGCGACTCGGGATAGCCCTGCACCGCTTTCTCTATGTTTTCCTTATAGTCTGAATTCCTGATGAATCCTGACTCCGCCAGACTCTGGGCCGACATGGAGACAGGCAGCATTGCCGCAGACACAAGCGCGACCGCGAGCGATAACCTTATTCTTCTAATTGATTTTATTTCTGTCAGATGAGTGATTATATTCATAGTAATCCTAAAAAGATACGGCTCTCCGAAATGGAGACCCGTATCCTGATATTGTGATGATATTTCATACCGGGGTCAAGTTCCGACCACAGTGTCAGTCCTTCTTTTCCTCTTTGGAGTCGAGAAGAACGATTTTATCCTCAATCTCCTTTATGTCTGCCTTGAGGCGGCCAATCTTGTTCTCCATCTCCTTGACGAGCGAATTGCCTGCCGAGGATTTAACGTTGAAGAAGCCCATATTGTTCTCGATGGTGTGCAGTTCATTGCGACGCGCCTCGAGCGCGCGGACGAGTTTGTCGCGCTCACGTCCCATCTGGCGGTCATCGCCCTTAAGCTCTGACACCCTCTCCTGGAATCGGGACATGCGCTGGCGGCTCTCGCGCGACTTGTAGGCATCATAGATTTCATCGACCACCTTACGGTATTCCTCGAAAATCTTGTCCTTCATCTTGAAAGGCACGAAACCGATCTGCTGCCATTCGGCCTGAAGTTCCTTCACGCGGCTGATCACCTCGTTGCGGTCGCCATCCTTGGGAAGCTCCTGAAGTTTGACGATGATGGCGCGTTTTGCCTCGAGGTTCTCGTTCTCCACGCCTCGGCGCTCGCGGTTGATGCGCTTGCGCTCGTCGAAGAAATAGTTGCAGGCCGTGGTGAACCGCTGCCATACCTCGTCACTCACCTTACGGGGAACGCTACCTATCTTTTTCCACTCGGCCTGCAGCTTCACGATCTCGGCTGTGGCTTTCTGGATGTCGTCGGTCTCCTTAAGAGCTTCGGCTTTCTCGCAGAGTGCGGTCTTCTTGGCGAGATTGGAGTTGAATTCATCGCGTGTCTGCTGGAAATATGCAGTCTTGGCGGCGAAGAAGTCATCGCAGGCCTTGCGGAAGCGGTTGTAGAGAAGGGTGTTTGATTTTCGCGATGCGAAACCTGTCTCTTTCCACTGCTTCTGGAGGTCGATGATGCGATCTGTCGCCGAACGCCATTCGTTGAATGTCTTGAGATCGGCGGGGACTATCGATTCCACCTCCTCGCAGAGATGCGTCTTGCGCTCCTCATTGGCGGTCTCCTCCTCCTTGCGCTTCTCGAAGAATTCCTGATGACGGCGGTTGACAACAGCCGAAGCCTCCTTGAATTCCTCCCATATCGACTCACGAAGTTCCTTGGCAACCGGTCCGAGCGCGCGCCATTCCTCATGGAGAGTCTGAAGCTGACGGAAAGCCTGCACCACATCTGGCACTTCGGCAAGTTTCACCGCGCTCTCGATAAGCTGGTGCTTAGCCTCAAGGTTCTTCTTGAAATCAAGGTCTCGCAGCTCCTTGTTCATCTTCAGATGGTCGTAGAACTGCTCACCGACGGTCTGGAACTGCTTCCAGATTTCGGTCTCCGCCTGCGGCGGCACGTCCTTGATGGCGCGGAAGTCCTGCTGCAGCTGCTGGAAGTCCTGGAACTTGACATTGACGTTGTCGATGTCGCCGGCGATCTCGCGCATCTTTGCGAGGATCTCCTCCTTTTTCGCGAGGTTCTCGCGACGACGGTTCTCCTCAGCCTCGAGATATGCCGCGCGACGCTCCTTGAACTCGGAATAGAGGTTCTTGAACTCCGCCTCGGTCTCGTCGGGTTCGGGCACGAAAGCGTCAGGCTGGTTGCCGGCCTCTACGAAGGCTGAGAGGGCCTCCATAGTCTCACGGCTCTTCACGTTGAAGAAAGCCTGCTTCAGTGCCGTCACCTCGCGGTGCGCCTCCATGTTGTCGGCCTCGAGAATAGACTTCATCTCGGCGAGCAGCTCTTCCTTTGTCATGGAATGATACCGATGCGCATCGGCCGCTTTCGCGGTCTCATCGGCGACTTCTGCTATGTCGAGGGCCGGAGAGGATTCCTCAACGCATTCTTTCTCAGTTTCCGCGGCGCATTCCGCGGGGGTCGTTTTGACGGTCTCCTCGATGGATTCCATCTTGTCAAGTTCGTTCATAGATCAATATTATATGCCCGAAGGCTTTGCCAGAAAAGACCCCGTTGGGGAATTTTCCCTGAAAGGGGTCTAAATTTCAGTCAAAATTATGCAATTAATTTATAATGACAAAATAAAATCGAATATTTCTCTCCGATTCCTGAATTTTGTCATTGATTCCGGCCCATAGAGAGGGCTTATCGCATTATTTCTCTACCGTGGCGGAGATAATGCGCACGTCTTCTAACGGGCGGTCAGCCCTGCCTGTCGCCACGTTCTCTATCTTTTCCACCGTGTCCATGCCGGAGATCACCTCGCCGAACACAGTGTACTGTCCGTCGAGATGCGGAGTGCCGCCGACAGTGGTATAGTCGTTGACGATGTTCTCCGGAAGAGGGTCCGCCTTGACAGCGTTCTCGGTCTCGGCGATAAGACTCTGCCTGAGCGCCTCGAGTCCCTCGCGGTCTCCCGCCGCCTCAAGTGCGCCGATTTTCTCACGGTCTCGCTCCACGAGGGTGCGGAAATATTGCTGACGCTTTCCCATCACGGAGCTCTCGGCTATCTGGGCCATCCTCGCGGCGGGTATCTTCTCGCCGGTGACGATGTAGAACTGCGAGCCACTGCTGCGGCGCTCCGGGTTCACCTGGTCGCCTGTACGCGCGGCGGCCAATGCGCCACGCTTATGGTAATGGCGAGGATACGCGATCTCAGCCTCGATCGTATAGCCGGGATCGCCGGATCCGAGCATCGCCGTGGAGTCGGCCGTGCGCGACGAGGGGTCGCCCGTCTGTATCATGAAGTCCTTTATAACGCGGTGGAAAAGCACTCCGTCGTAAAATCCCTCCTTCACAAGCTTGAGGAAATTGTCACGGTGTTTGGGTGTGTCGTCATAGAGACGCACCTTTATGTCGCCGAGAGTGGTGCGGATGTCCACCACCGGACCCGCAGGGATGCTGTCGGCTGCTTTTGCTGATGTCATTGCCATTATCGCAATCAAAAATATAAGTATTTTCTTTTTCATCTTGTCTTGTATGCTTCGGATTGTTCGGATCTCACTGCCGCCCCGCAGGGACGCGCTGTCATCCTGCAGGATGAATCCGCTTGTAGATGCGGCGGAAATTGTCGTCGGAGGCCTTGAGCTCTTCCACACGGTCCTGATAATCGGGGCCCCAGATCGCCTCCAACAGAGAGCTGATGTACCGGCGTTCGCGGTCTCTGTCGATCGCGGCCTCAATCAGTTCCGACACGCTGCCCGCGAACCGCTCGCGGTCCACGGCCCAGAGGTAACGGGCGGAACTTGTCAGGAACTGTCCCGAGCTGTCGGCTTCCTTGAGTCGTGAAATCACCTCCGGAAGCTCCGTGCAGTCTCCTTCAGCCATATCCACGATCTTTTCGTACAGTGACATACCGAGTTCTCCGGGATTCTCTTTCTTTGCTGTCGCCATTGTTGTAATTTTGATTCACTCCCGCATTATGTGGGGATGATTTATTTTGCAAAAGTAACTATTTTTTTATTAATTTTGTGGTTCAGACGCGTTAAAGTTGCGATTTCTATCTGAAATCAAAACTTACCGCTCTGTTTATCAGTATTTTGGTAATATCGATAAAATTATGGGTGCATCTACGAAAACCGTTCCGGAATCCCTGCGGGCATCGCTGCCCTCCCGGTTCCTTATAGTGATTGGCCGTCAGTACGGAAGCGGGGGAAGGAGAATAGGCAGATATATCGCCGACGCATTAGGGATACCCTATTACGACAAGACCCTTCTGAGGGAGGCGGCGCAACGGTTGGGATTTGAGGAGCGGGTGTTCCGCGATGTCGATGAGAAGCGCCCGTCCTTCCTGCGGTCGCTTCTGCAGCTAAACTACGGATCGCAGACTTCCGACTATTCGGGCAGCGGGCTCGGCGACGAAGGCATCTACGAGCTCCAGAGCCGCGTGATCAAGCAGCTGTGCGAGGAGGGGCCGTGCGTGATCGTTGGCCGCACCGCAGATTATGTGATGCGCGATTTCCCTTCGATGGTGAGCCTCTTCCTTCACGCACCGGATGAATGCCGCGCGGCCGCCATCGTAGCCCGTGGGGATGCCGCCGACTTCGAGGAGGCGCTGGAGAAGGCAAAGAAGGAAGACCGCAAGAGGGAGTCGTATTACAACTACTTCACCAACCGCCGCTGGGGCCATGCCGCCAACTATCATCTATGCGTCGATTCTTCCCGATGCACTCCGGCCGGAGTCCTCGCCATGGTGATCGACATGCTGAACAACCGAGATGCAGAATAAAAGACCCTCACACTGAACAAAAGCGCAAGGAATGAGGTTTTGAAATCAGATAAAGGAGAATAATGCGCGAGTATGCCGCAATCTCATTGAGAAACGGGGCTATATTTGCACATCCGGAAAAAATTCGGTAATTTTGCAGAAGACAGTGATGAGGTCTGTCGCTATATGCCCAGGCATAAAGAGGAAAGTCCGGGCAACACAGAGCATCGCATTTCCTAACGGGAAGCCGGCGGCGACGTCGGGGCAAGTGTGACAGAAAAGAACCGCCCTCCCCCAGCGGGAGCGGCAAGGGTGAAAAGGCGGGGTAAGAGCCCACCGGTCCTTCCGGCGACGGGAGGAGCCGCACATCCTGCGAGTTGCAAGGCCAAGTATACCGGCATCCAAGGGCTGCTCGTCCATTGCCGGGGGGTAGGCTGCTATAGCGCGCCGGGCAACCGGCCGCAAAGATAAATGACAGACACGTCGGCAAAGCCGACGCACATAACCCGGCTTACATCATCTCTGTCCCACTACATGATTTCCGAAGCGACAGCCCTCCGGGGTCCGCTCCGGAAATCTTTTTATTTTATTTACGATATGGATGTTGCAGGAAAAGACAGCGATGGTCAGAAACCGGCGAAAACCAAAAAGCCCGGAGTTCTGGACAGATTCATGACCAAGATGACCGACTGGGTGAAGTATGCCATGACGGGGGTGTGGAACGACCCGAGGCGCACGGCCAAGGTCCGCATGGTGAAGATCGGCAACCTCGCGGTCAGCTCTTTCTTCGACCGTGACCTCCAGCTCCGCTCCATGTCGCTCACCTATTCCACGGTCCTTTCAATCGTGCCGGCTTTCGCCCTGCTTGTGGCTATCGGCCGGGGATTCGGCCTCTCCGACAACCTCCAGGAACAGCTCTATAATTTCTTCCCTTCTCAGCATCAGGTGATCTCCACCGGTCTGCAGTTCGTCGACTCCTATCTCAGCTCGGCCACCCAGGGAGTGTTTGTAGGTGTAGGCATCGTGGTGTTGCTCTGGACCATCAGCTCGCTGCTGTCGTACATAGAGGATGCGTTCAACACCATCTGGCATGTATCGCAACAAAGGGGTTCCCTTCAGAAAATCTCCGACTACATAGCCATCTGCCTTATAATTCCGATCCTGATGATCTGTTCGTCGGGTGTCTCCATATTCATGTCGACCGTCATCCAGGACAATATACGTCTCCCTTTCCTGACTCCGATGATCAACACTCTGCTTGAACTCGCTCCACTGGTGCTGGCGTGGATGGCGTTCACCCTCTCCTATTTCCTGATTCCCAACACAAAGGTTCAGTTCAAGTATGCCGCCATCTCCGGGGCTATCATAGCGGTGGCTTTCCTCGTGCTTCAGGAACTCTTCCTCAGCGGACAGATATATGTTTCGAAGTATAACGCCATATACGGTTCGTTCGCGTTTCTGCCGTTGCTGTTGATATGGCTTCAGCTTTCATGGCTGATGGTGCTGGCGGGCTGTGTGCTCACCTATTCGATGCAGAATGTATATACATTCAATCTTATGGGAGACGCCGACAAGATCTCCATCGATTCCTGGCACCGCGTCGCCCTGATCGAGATGTGCGTCATCGCCAAGCGGTTTGTAGCCAAGGAGGCTCCGCTCTCGGCTACGGAGATCGCAATCCGCTACAACCTGCCGGTAAGGATTGTGGAGCGCATCACGGAGACGCTTACGGCCTCACGCCTTGTCTACGAGGTGAAGAGAGAGGACAATGACCCCGGTCTCTCACCGGCCATGGAAGTTGACGGGCTGACCGTGGGAGACTTTCTCAAGATCTTCGACTCATACGGTGAGATTGACTTCGTCCCGGATATGGACGGCCTATATGCAGGAATGCTTGAGGAAATCAAGCCACTCCGCGACAAGGCCTACGCCGAATTCAACACCCTGCCCATAGTAGAAGTACCCCTCCCAACCCCTGAGGAAATCGAGACCAGAATCGACCTCCTCGCCGAAAACATGATCAAAGCCTCTGAAAAGCAGAAACAGCCTTGATTGCAGCAAATTGTCAACACAAAACGAATAATCCCTAACTTTTATTTACAAAATCCGGCACATTATTCCATATTTTATTGCTTTTTAAGAATTAATGATATATATTTGCGACATTAAACGATATGATTTGCTAATTGAGATTCTGCTTATATAATATTCATAATTAATTTTTGAAAAAAATGAGACAACGAATTTTACTTTTATCAATGGCAGGCTGCCTCGCTTTCGGGATGTCTGCGCAATTAGAGGTTATCGGCAACGGCAGTGTCCAGGTCGGTTCATTTGCAGACGGAGGTCCATCCACCCCGGGTCCAAGCCCCCTCGGTATCTCCGTAGGCACGGGGAGTGATATCGACCTATCCCTATCGGACACAACAGCCACACTCGGAATAAACGGCACCGGCAAAAAACTCTCGGGAGGAAAGATCTCGTTCGGCGTTGGAAACGTCAACATACAGGAATACGGCATCGGCACGGGCAGTGCTTTCAGCACCCTGATGAGACTCAATTCAAAAAGGGGGGGTTCGTGTCTTACTGCGGCGACCGGCAGATCTTCATATACAACAGCAAGAACTCGACAAATCCTTTCACCTACAAGGTGAATGTATCCGCGCCGCAGTATCTGACATCCTCGGATGCCCGATACAAAGAGAACGTGGAGCGTCTGGAGAATATCGGCGACAGGTTCATGGAACTGAATCCCGTGACATACAGGATGAAGGGCCTCGAAGCAGCATCATCTGACGAGACTCAGGCAGAGGCATCGAAACAGTCTGCAGTTGATATTAGAAGCCATGATATGCGTCTATGACCTTACCGGAGCGCAACGTCTCTGTCGGAACATCAAGGAGAGAGGTCCGGTTGAAGTACGGATCGATGGCTGCGAGCTTCAGCCCGGAATGTACATATATGCGCTCATTCTGGACGGAACAGAGTTTGATTCAAAACGCATGATCTTGACTGACTGACGATTTTCGCGCAGTCCACAAGATAAACCAAGTCCCACTCTTTATTTAGCCACATAATGAAAATAACAGCAATAATACTCATGCTTGCGACACTCTCGCTTGCAGCGAAAGGAGCCGTAACCACGGAGAGCCATACCGTCAGCTTTTCTGAAAGCGACTATACGTTCTCTTACAATGAGAACGGGGACCTTGTAATCGGCGCGGTCAACGGGGATATTTCATATTCCTCCCCGGACGAGCCCGGGCTACCGTTGCAGTCGCTGTCTCTTGCCATTCCCGGAACGAGGAAATACGAATCATCGAGCCTCAGCTTCTCCAGAAGACTGATTCGCAGCAATGTTACCGTCGCGCCGGGTCCGGTCCCCGTAACTACTGACGGAACGATGGAACCGATTCCTGCAAGAACAACTTCGTATCGAAACTCGACTTATCCAGCCTCCAACTGTCTATATACCATGAGCACAGAATGGAGCGACATCTCGATGATACATTTCCTGACAACACCTTTCATCTATGACGCAAGTACTAAAAATCTCTATTTCATAGATTCGATACAGCTGATGGTGAGTACCGCCGAAAGGCCCTCGGGAGGAACCGACATCAGCACCATTGCAGACCGCGCTATCGTGAGAAGCATAGTTGCAAACAAGGACGCGGTAAGCAGTATGCCTATGATGCGGGTTGCATCATCCGGTGTGTCTGACGATGAGGACAGGATCGACTATGTAATCATCACAAGTCAGGCCCTTAAGCCTTCTTTTGTCTCTCTCGTCAACTGGAAACGTGCCAAGGGACTGAGGTCGGAAATCATAACTACCGAAGAGATAGATTCGAAATATCAGGGAGAATCTGGTCCGCTCAAGATTAAGAAATGTCTGTACGACCTGTATACAAACAATTCACTGAGATATGCATTGCTTGGTGGTGATGACACTGTGGTGCCGGTAAGGAAATGCAATGTTCAAGTAGACTCCATAATAGGCATAATTCCAACCGACTTATACTACGCCTGTTTTGGTCTTAATTTTGAATGGGATGCCAATGGCAACGGAATATATGGTGATCAAGACGATAAAATAGATATGAAGCCATCCATATATGTAACCAGAATCCCTGTTCGAACACAAATAGATGTAAAGTCCTTCGTACATAAGCTGCTGGAATACGAGCAAAAGCCAAAATGGAATAATAATATGCTCATGTGTGGAGCATATCTTTCCAATGATTATGATGGGCGTAGTGATGCAGAAGTATACGGAGAGAGACTCTATAATAATTATATCAGACCTAATTGCAATAGTTCGTTAATTTTTTAAGCGTTAAAAAATATGTCGTAAAACATATTTAAT
>CAJUBC010000025.1 GCA_910584545.1 uncultured Muribaculaceae bacterium
TGGCGACTGATGCCGCTTAGCCTATATTCCATTTTTTAACGAACTATTGTAATATAGAATCATGAACAAGACAATCCCCACACTCCTCATCGCCGCGGCGTCGGCCATGCCGACCCTCGCTGCGGTAGACAAGAACTTCAATTATCACGTGGACCGCTTCGCCGACATCGAGGTGCTCCGCTACGAGGTACCCGAGTTCGACCGGCTCTCACTGAACCAGAAGAAGATGGTCTACTATCTGACGCAGGCCGCGCAGATGGGCCGCGACATCATCTGGGACCAGAACGGACGTTACAACCTCCAGATCCGCCAGCTTCTCGAGAATGTCTACACCAATTATAAAGGTGACCGTGAAAGCGCCGACTTCAAGGCTTTCGAGAAATACCTGAAGCAGGTATGGTTCGGCAACGGTCTGCACCACCACTACTCCACCGACAAATTCACCCCGGGCTTCCCGCAGTCGTTCCTCGAGGCACAGATCAACGCCCTCCCCGCCGACAAGCTTCCCCTCGCTCCGGGCGAAACCAAGGCCGAGATGATGAAGACCCTCATGCCGGTGATCTTCGACCCGACGGTGATGCCCAAGCGCGTCAATCAGGACGGTACTCAGGATGTGGTGGCGACATCCGCGACCAACCTTTACGGCCCCGGCGTGACCCAGGCCGAGGTCGAGGCGTTCTACAACGCCATGAAGGACCCCAACGACCCTACTCCCGTAAGCTACGGCCTCAACTCGCGCGTGGTCAAGGAGGATGGCAAGATCAAGGAGCAGCGCTATCACCTCAACGGGCTCTACGGTCCGGCCATCGCAAAGATAATCTACTGGCTCGACAAGGCCAAGGGTGTCGCCGAGAATCCCGCTCAGGAGGCCTACATCACCAAGCTCATCGACTACTACATCACAGGTGACCTGCGTCTCTTCGACGAGTACTCCATCCTCTGGGCCGAGGACACCAAGAGCGATGTCGATTTCGTCAACGGCTTCATCGAGAGCTACGGCGACCCGTTGGGCATGACCGGTTCCTGGGAGTCGTACGTAAACTTCCGTAACGCAGCCTCCTCCAAGCGCACCGAGACCATCTCGGGCAACGCCCAGTGGTTCGAGGACCATTCCCCGGTTGACCCGCGCTTCAGAAAACCCCATGTGAAGGGAGTATCGGCCAAGGTGATCAACGCCGCCATGCTCGGAGGCGACGCTTTCCCCTCAACGGCCATCGGCATCAACCTTCCCAACTCCAACTGGATCCGCGCGCAGCACGGCTCGAAATCAGTGACCATCGAGAACATCACCGAGGCATACGAGATGGCCTCGCACGGAAACGGCTTCAACGAGGAGTTCGTGATCGACGCTCCCACCCGCAAGCTTCTCGAGGATTACCTCTACATCACCGACATGCTGCACACCGACCTCCACGAGTGTCTCGGCCACGCCTCCGGACAGCTTCTTCCCGGAGTTGACGGCGATGCCCTCAAGGAGAACGGCAGTGCCCTCGAAGAGGCCCGCGCCGACCTGTTCGCCCTCTACTATCTTGCAGACCCCAAGCTGCTTGAACTCGGTATCCTCGACAACCCCGAGGCTTACAAGGCCGAGTACTACAAATTCATGATGAACGGCCTGATGACCCAGCTCAACCGCATCGAGCTCGGCAACGACGTAGAGGAGGCCCACATGCGCAACCGCCAGCTCATAGCCAAATGGGCTCTGAAACATGGCAGGAAGCAGGGCAAAGGTGGCAAGGATGTAGTGGAACTCGCCAAGAAGGGAGGCAAGACCTACGTGAAGATCAACGACTACGAGGCACTCCGCAAGCTCTTCGGACAGCTTCTCGGCGAGGTTCAGCGCATCAAGAGCGAGGGTGACTACAAGGGAGGCAACGACCTTATCCAGGCATACGCCGTGAAAGTAGATCCCAAACTGCACAAGGAGGTTATCGCTCGCTTCTCCACGCTCGACATACCGCCTTACCGCGGATTCATCAATCCGGTCTACACTCCGGTCACCGACGCCAACGGAGAAATCACCGACATCCGCATCTCCTATCCCGAGAACTACGTGGAGCAGATGCTTCGTCTGAGCCGCGACTATTCCCCCCTGACAAAATAAAGATGGAGGAGAAGGAGATACGCAAGCGACTGTATGCGTTCCGCAACGGCATCGCGGCCGACGCCATGCGTCGTGCGGGCTATCCGCACAAGGTGATCCTCGGCGTGGAGATACCGCGCATCGCCGGCATCGCACGCCAGTGCGGAGGTACCGACGACACGCTTGCAGAATCACTGTGGGCCGACACAGACATGCGCGAGGCAAGAATCCTCGCCACCTATCTGTTCGACCCGGAGAAGTGCGATATGGAACGCGCGTTGCAGCTCGCCGCGTCGGTGCTCACCCGCGAGGAGGCCGACATGCTCGCCTTCAGGCTCTTCCGCCGCCTCAGCTTCGCAGCGGAACTCGCCGCCCGTCTTGAGGCCGACGGCGGGGAGAACGAGCAGATGGCCGCCCGCGCGTTGCGCGCACATATAGGATAACAAGATAACGATATACAATCGCCGCGCCGGGGGAAACCTCCGGCGCGGCCTTTTCGTTATATAATACGAATCAGATACAATTCAAACACACGACTATGTCCGACACACATTCCACACCGATGCCCTACGTAGACCGCGACGTAAGCTGGGTTTACTTCAACCACCGTATACTCAAGGAGGCAGAACGTGAAGACATACCGCTGCTCGAGCGCGTATCGTTCCTCGGCATCTACTCGAACAATCTCGACGAGTTCTTCCGCGTCCGCATGGCCACGCTATCAAGAATAGCCAGCCTGAAAGGGAACGGCATGCGCGAGGAGAGCCGGCACGCCCGCTATCTCTTCAACCGCATCTCGGCCATGGACGCACGTCTCGCCGAAGAATATGCCGCGACGGTGGCCAAGGTAACCGCCGAGCTCGACAAGAACGGCATCACTATCGTCAACGAGGAGAGCATCGACGAGGAACAGCGCCACTTCGTGAAATGCCATTTCAGGAAAAAGATATCCGGTTTCATTTCTCCGATATGGCTCTCGAAACTTGAGGAACTGTCTTCTGAAAGCGACTCCCATATCCACCTCGCCGTGGAGCTCGGTGCCCCGGGACTCCCCACCGACTACGCGGTGATAGAGCTGCCCACCTCTGTGTGCGGTCGCTTCATCACGCTGCCCGAGCGTGACGGCCACAGCTATGTCATGTACCTCGACGACATAGTCCGCTGCTGTCTCCCGATGATTTTCCCGGGGATGGGATATACGTCATTCAAGGCTTATTCCTTCAAGTTCACCAAGGACGCCGAGATGGAGATAGACAACGACCTCCACGTGGGACCGGCCGAAAAGATAGCCAAAGCCGTCCGCAGCCGCAAGAAAGGTGCGGCCCTTCGTGTCATCTACGACGCCACGATGCCGGAGGAGCTGCTGCAGCGTCTCGTCAAGAAGCTGAAACTCGACAAACTCGACACCATCCAGCCCTCCGGCAGATATCAGAACCACAAGGACTTCATGTCGTTCCCCTCCTCCTGCCGCAAGAACCTCAAATACCCGGCTTGGCCTCCGGTGGTGCCTCCCGAGCTGAAGGAGACCGGCTCGCTGATGAAACTCATCACCGACAAGGACCGCTTCGTACATGTGCCTTATCAGACTTTCGACTATGTGGTTCGGCTGCTGCAGGAAGCTGCGGTATCGAAGGGAGTCAAATCGATAAAGATAACGCTATACCGGCTGGCCGGACATTCGAAAATAGTCGAGGCACTGATATGCGCGGCCCGCAACGGAAAGAAAGTGACCGCCGTGGTGGAACTGCTCGCACGCTTCGACGAGTCGAGCAACATATCCTACTCCCGGCAGATGCAGGATGCCGGCGTCAATGTCGTGTTCGGTCCCGAGGGTCTTAAGATTCATTCAAAGATAATCGACATCACCCTGAGGAACGGCACCGACATCTGCGTGGTCGGCACCGGTAATTTCCATGAGGGAAACGCCCGCGTCTACACCGACTATTTCATGATGAGCTCCAACCCGGCGATAGAGAAGGAAGTAGACAAGGTATTCGACATCATCAGGCGTCCGTTCCGTCTGCAGACGTTCGACCACCTTCTCGTATCCCCCTTCAACATGCGCGAGAGATTTCTGGAACTCATCGACGACGAGATCCGCGCCGCCGGGAAAGGGAAAACCGCCTGGATCAAGATAAAGATAAATCATGTCACCGACGAGGAGATGGTGGCGAAGCTCTACGAGGCGTCGGCCGCCGGGGTGAAGATCGACATGCTCGTGCGGGGCAACTGCTCGCTTGTCACGACGGAACCGGGCATAGGTGAGAACATACAGATAGCGGGAATCATCGACCGCTACTTAGAGCATTCGCGCATCTTCATCTTCCATGCCGGAGGGGAGAACAAGACTTTCATCGGTTCGGCCGACTGGATGCCGCGCAACCTCGACCGGCGCATCGAGGTGGTCACACCCGTCTACGACCCCGACATGAAGGCGGACCTGATGCGAACAGTGGACTATGGACTGCGCGACAACGTCAACGCATCGGTCGTCGACGGAACCGGCCGCAACGAGCTGAGGGTGATTCCGGGAGAGAAACTGCCCTTCCGCTCGCAGGAGGAACTCTACAACGCATATTCAGGAAATGACAAACCGGGAGAATAAAAGAATGAAAGAGAGGACCTACGCAGCCATCGATATCGGCTCCAACGCCGTGCGGCTGCTCATAAAGCGCACCGACCGCGACTGCGACACGTGCGATCTTAAGAAAGAACTGCTTGTTCGCGTGCCGCTACGGCTCGGCTTCGATGTCTTCGCCCGTGGAGAGGTGTCGGACAGGAAGCGCGGTGACCTCGTGCGGCTGATGAAGGCATACCGCCAGCTGATGCGCATCTACGACGTGGACCGCATGAGGGCATGCGCCACCTCGGCCATGCGCGACGCGCGCAACGGTCAGGAGATAATCCGAGAGATAAAGAAGGAGACCGGCATAGACATCGAGATCATCCCCGGCAGCGAGGAGGCGCGCATTGTCTACAACAACCACATCGAGAGAGGCGACGACGCCTCAGGTCGTTATCTGTATGTCGATGTCGGAGGAGGAAGCACCGAGCTCAACTATATCGACAACGGAGCGCTCGTTGCATCGGGGTCGTTCAACATCGGCACGGTCCGCATCCTCACCGGCAAGGTCAAGCCGGGGGAGTGGGATTCGCTCCACAGGTTTCTCGAAGAGAAAGTGGGACATGGAGAAGACCTCGCCATCATAGGCTCTGGCGGCAACATCAACAAGCTCTACAAGATGGCGACTGTCAAGGATCGCGACCGGGATTCATTTCCCGTTGAGGAGCTTTCGCGGATGTATCATGTGATGGCTCCGATGGGCGTGGAGGAGCGTATGCGACGCTATGGTCTGCGCGAGGACCGCGCCGACGTGATCATCCCTGCTGCCGAGATATTCCTCAACATAGCATCGGTGACAGGAGCGCGACGCATCATAGTGCCGACGATAGGCGTTGCCGACGGCATCATAGACGGGCTGTATCTCGCTGATCAGAAAGATAAGGAGAAGGAGAAGAAGGAACCTAAGGAAAAATAATCTCGAAGGAAGTGAGATGTGTGGCCGGGTCGGTGGCGAGCGAGAACCGCGCACCGTGACGGCGGAGCACCTCGGCGGCGAGCGTCAGACCCACGCCGCAGCCGGAAGGGCGTGTGGTGAAGAAAGGGGTGAACAGTTCCCGCGACACATCCTCGCTTATGCCCGGACCGTCATCTGTCACGGTGAGCCGGGCCGATTCTCCCATGCATGATACAGAAACAGATACCTCGCCGCCTGCGTCTCCGACGCTCTGGGCGGCGTTCTTCACTATATTGACCATCACCTGCTGGAGCTGCGTCGCATCGGCCATCACCATGACCGGAGCATCCGGGATGTCCAGCTTCAACGTGATTCCGCTGCCGGCGAGTGACCTGGCGAACGGAGCGAGCATCCGCACTTCCTCGCAGAGGTCCACCGGTGCGAGACTTGGTTCGGGAATCCTCACAACATCGGCGTAGTCGCCGATGAACCGCGCGAGATTTCCGCAGCGGTCATGGCAGCTTTCCGCCAGTTCTTTCACAGCCGGGTCCTCCTCATGCACATCTTCGAGCGTCTCGAGAAACGACATCAGTCCTCCGAGCGTGTTGTTGACCTCATGCGAGATAGTACGTATCACCTTGCCGTAGGCATCCCTCTCGGCCTTGCGCAGTTCCTCTCCGAGCGGCTCCACCATGACAAAATGCCTCCGCAGCCCCGATTCCATGAATGAGAGCCGGTGGCAGCTGTAGATATGAGTGGCGTCGATACGGACCGTGCGCTTGCCTCCAGGAGGCAACCCGGCGAGTTCCGACGACATCCGGCCCGGAATCGACTTCAGCGGCTTACCCATCATGGCAGACTGCTCCACACCGCATATCTCGACAAACGCCGCATTAACATGCGACACCCGGCCATCGAGGTCGAAGATGGCTATCCCAACAGGCGAAGCCTGAATCAGAAGGTCGAGGAAATGGTTCTGCTCCCGCACACGGAGGCGCTCCTCCTTCAGACGGACTATCATCTCGTTGAACAGCCGGGCGATGCGGTCGCTTACAGGCTCGCCGGTGGTCCGCAACCGGTTGTTGAAGTCCTGCGAGGCCAGAATGTCGAATCCGTTGCACACGGTGCGCGACGGCATCACCACTCCCCTGTAAAGCAGC
Organism: uncultured Muribaculaceae bacterium; assembly: GCA_910584545.1. Taxonomy (GTDB): domain Bacteria; phylum Bacteroidota; class Bacteroidia; order Bacteroidales; family Muribaculaceae; genus Lepagella. Next base: position 6,762 of record CAJUBC010000025.1, read on the forward strand.
ACGAGAGCCACAGCCGATACAAGAAGCATCGACACCAACAGCCATGAGAACCTGCCGTAAGCGATTATTCCGGTCACCTCACAGGCAAGCACGGTCACGGCCGCGGCCCAGAACATCAGTTTCTGTCTCATCGCAATCCCTTTTTATCCTCGTCACGGACGTTGAGGTCCTTGCCTGAGATATTGTATTTTTCCATGCGTCGGTAGAGTGTCTGGCGCGATATGCCCAATGACAACGCGGCTTTCGACATATTGCCGCCGCTTGCCTCGAGGGCCTGACGCACAATCTGCGACTCCATATCCTCCAAGGAGGAGAAAGCCGGCTGCGGTACGTCGTCAGGCATGTTCTCGCACTGACGGTCTATGTCGCCGGCATCTATAACCGGGGATGGAGCGGTGATTATGGCGCGCTCCACCACATTGCGGAGTTCCCGGATGTTGCCGGGATAAGGGAGCCGCACGAGGCGTTGCATGGCGTCGACGGAGAATTCCGGAACGGCGAGACCGTTCTCGCGGCAATAGTTCTGTGCGAAATGGCTCACCAATGCCGGTATGTCGTCACGCCGTTCCCGCAATGGCGGGAGCCTGAGCGTCACGAGGTTTATGCGGTAATAAAGGTCTTCACGGAATGTACGCTCCCGGACCATGCCGGGGATGTCGGCATTGGTGGCGCACACCACCCTGATGTCGACCTTCCGGCTGCGTGACTCTCCCACCGGCTCGAAGGTATGCTGCTGGAGCACCCGCAGCAGTTTCACCTGACTCGCCTGATCGAGGTCACCGATCTCGTCAAGGAAGACTGTCCCTTTGTCGGCAAGCTCGAAGCGCCCCTTGCGCGCGGCGACGGCACCGGTGAACGCACCCTTCACATGGCCGAACATCTCGCTCTCGAAGAGCGACCTCGGTATTCCGCCGAGGTTCACCATCACGAACGGATTGTCGCGGCGGCGTGAATTGGCGTGGATGGCCCTTGCTATCAATTCCTTGCCGGTCCCGTTCTCGCCGAGAATAAGCACCGGGGCATCGGTCTGCGCCACCCTCTCGACGGTGGATAGAATCTCGAGCAGTCGGGGATTCTCCCCCACTATGCCGCAGCGGTCGAACCGTGCGCTCTGTGCGGAATCCGGCTCTGTCTCTTCGGCAGAGGGGCGGAGAGTAAGTGCCGTGGCTACGCGCTGGAGAAGCACCCTGTTGTTCCAGGGCTTGGTGATGAAATCGTAGGCTCCGGCACGCATACCCTCAACTGCAAGTTCTATGCTTCCCCAGCCCGTGATCAGTATCACGGGGAGGTCAGGGAGATGGAGACGCAGGCGTCGGAGAAGGCTCAGGCCCTCCTCGCCGCTTGTTGTGTGCGAATAGTTCATGTCGATGACGGCGAGGTCCACGCCGCCGGCACGCACGGCAGCCATCACTCCGTCGGGGTCAGAGGCACATGCCACTTCATAACCCGCCCGCTCCAGAAGGAGCTTCAGCGACATAAGTATGTTACGGTCGTCGTCCGCTATAAGAATCATAGGTGTGTGGTTTCAGTAATCTATATCAAAACGTTTTTATCAGCATGTTTATTTTCGCCTCACTGGCGCACCACCCTCTCGAAGTCGGCATCTATGCCGGAATCCGTCACGAAGTCCCAGAGCGTGACGCTGCGCAGCTGGTAGGCATAGTACCAGTATAGATAAAGTCTGTCGATATACTGGCGCAGGGCCTCATCCTTGCTCACGCGGGAATCGTTTAGGTCGAGCGTCGAGATCTTACCTATCAGATATGTCTGCACATTGGAGTCGTAGCGGGCGAGCGCTATCTCCTTTGCACGTGAACCTATCTCTACCTGACACCGCTGGTTGCGGCATCGTTCCACAAGCACATACAGGTCCTGGCCGAACTCCATCGTCTCCTGACGCAGCCGCGCCTCGGTGAGACGGCGGTTGCTCTCCGCCACCTTCACCTTGCCGCGCCGTTTTCCCCAGTCGAGAAGCGGGATACTCACCCCCACCTCAACCACGGAATTGTCGCGGAGACCGGAGGGACGGTATGCCCCGGCGAAGTCCGGGGCGGTTCCCGTAAAGCCCACCTGTGCGAAGAGGGAGATCTCGCGCATGGCACCTTTCGCCGAGGCCACGGCATAGTCGGCCTCCAACTGACGGCGACGGATACTGCGTGCGAACCTGTTGCGCGACATCGCTTTGTCGTAAGCCTCTGCGTATGTCACCTCCACATCGGGCACCGAATCGGGAAGCACCGGGACTATCTCATCCTGCTCCCCGTAGTCAAGGAAAGCGCGGAGCTCGAACATGCCGGCACTCAGCGCACTCTCCGAATCGGTCAGTGCCGAGCGAGCGTCAAGCAGGTTTAGTTCCATCTGCAGCAGGTCGTTGCGCGAGATATGTCCCATCTCCCGTTTCTCTACCGCCACCTTGTATAGTTTCTCGGCATTGGCGAGGTTGGAGAGGGCTATGGAATGATTCTCACGCGCCATCAGAAGCGAGAAGAAGAGACTCACCGACTTCATGGCCACCTCCTCGGTAGCGGAGAGATAGGCGGCCTTAGCCTCCTCGTAGCGCACCGGCTCGATACGTCGGTTCCAACGGGTATGGTTTGTGCCGAACACAGGCTGGCTCAGCGTGAGCGCCACCGGAATGGACATGAACCGGTTGTAGGCTCCCGAGCCGAACTGCCGCATGAAATCGAGCGATGTGGAGAGCGATACCTTTCCTCCCGTCAGCCAGATGTTCTGGGACAGCGACACTTCTCCGGTGATGTCAATGTAATTGTTGCGAACGAATGAATAGTCACCGGCATCGTTCATATATGTGGAATACTGACGGCGGTACGAAGGCACCTTGGCGTTGAACGAAATCTCCGGCAGGAGGTCGGCGCGGTAGGAGCGGTATTCCCAGTATGCTCCCTGCAGCTCGGCGAGCGCAGCCGCCGCGTCTACACTGTGGCTTCTGGCCCGGGCCACGGCCTCCGGCAGAGTGAGACGTATCTCATCTCCCCGGAGCGCCGTCGCCGTCGCCAATGCAAACAAAACCGGCATGAGAATTCGGTTCATAACAACACTAATAACTTTTCGCATCTTCATCATTCTTCCTTCAGGGCTTCGGCCGGATGCACCTTCATGGCCTTGGAGGCGGGGAACCATGCTCCGAACAGAATGGAAACCGACATCGCCAAGAAATTCAACGCGGAGGCTATCCAGAGGATCTGCTGCATCGAAAGCCGCGAGCCGTCGGGAACGGGCATCTTCTTGAAATAGACAAGGGCATCAAGGCCCACAGCCGGCATGATGGCTATGACGAGGAGCAGCATACTCTCCGAAATGATCCGGCGGAAAATATCGCCTCGTGTCGCACCGGTGACGCGTCGAAGCGCTATCTCGCTCTCGCGCTGACGGATGCGGAACCAGAACGTGCCCAATATACCGAGGAATATTATCAGCAGCAGAAACGACATGCAGGCTCCGAAGAGATTGAGCCGGGTGTCCTGTTTTGCGCAAATATCTTTACGCATCGAGTCGAGACTAACCGGAGTCCGGAGGAATACATTGCCAGACGCAAGGGCGGCCTGACTTTGCAGCGATTCGATGAATTTCCTGCCTGTACCGGGCTTCACCTTGATCAGAAGTTTACTGGCCATATCAAGGTTACCTCCTGCTGCTTCATTTATCGGGAAGACAGCCATGCCGGAATGATGGGACTCATACGGATACCTGCGCATGAATGAAGCTATGGCACCTATTCTCTGCGCGGTAACTTGCCCGCCAATCTGCGACACATAATCCTGACCAACAAGTCTGCGTATATCGTATGGCTTCTCTTCTTCTCCGAAAACATAATCGGAAATGACTATCTCCCCACGTTTCAACGCAGCCATGACATCTGCAGAGGAATAACCGCAACTACCGCCGATACCGAGAATCTCCGCAGCCTCAGGCGACATATACCGCATATTGAAATGATATGGCAGTGTATCGCCATCGATAATGAAATTCCTCATGTTACCCCAATAATTAAGATTGAACGGCAGTCCATTACATACCAGACCGGCTTTCTCAACGTAAGGATTCTTTCGGAGCGCGGCTGAAACTCGGCGCATATCGCGCGAAAGGAGTTCATCCTTTTTGTCTCCATAGTCCTTATAGCGTGGAGACTCCTCGTTAAGGGTTGAGAACTCTGCCACATATATGTCGTCTATCGGTCCGATACCCATCGGGCGAGTCTTGACTTCGAGGAGGCCGACAAGGGTGATCAGCACCACTCCCATGGCGGCCGACACCACCGCCAGCTCAAGGATGAGCCAGATGTTGTCGCGCCACTCATTGCACATCTGTTTTATCAGTTTTCTTTTCATGGTCAGTCATGTTTACCGGAAATAGATTCCGCAGGGTTCTCCCGCGATGCCTTCCATGCGGGTACGATAGTGCTCAGTATATTAAGGATAAGGCAGAACAGCGCTGCGATTCCGACCGTACCCCAGTTGAAAATCAGCGAGAAGGAGGGCCCTCCATCGATAAGTTCCCATGTACCGGCGTTCTCCATCGGGAAGAACGCCGTGATGTAGAACTTGCAGAAAACAAGGCTCAGCGCAACTCCGACCAATGTCCCGGCCACGGTCATCACGAGATTCTCGGTGAGGAACTGCGCGATGATGTCGCGGCGGGTGGCACCGAGTGCGCGGCGCACTCCTATCTCGGATACGCGACGGCGCAGACGGCTGCGCGTCATGCTGCTTATGTTCATGGCCGGAAGCAGGAGCAGAACCGCGTAGATGCACCAAGTTCCCATCTTCACGCTGTCCGGCTCCGGATCGTTGTTCATCGCCCGGTTTCCGACGTAATCGGCCAATGTGAATGGGTATTGATGATAGATAAGTTCCGCATTCTGATCCTTCAGAATCCTGTTGAACTGGTCGTAGCGATCCTTCATCTGTTTCTTGATCGCCGGAATGGCATCCACCGATTTCGCTTCCATCAGCGGGGTCGTGTTTCCGGCAAATTCACTGTATGGATTCAGATCCGATTCCTTGACGTATGGAACCCATACATCTGAATGGGCGAATATAAAGAATGGACTGACATCCTCTACCACTCCCGTCACCCGGTGCGGAATCTGGTTGATATACATTGTCTGCCCGGTAGCTTCTTTGTCGCCGAACAGTTCGCGGGCACGGCTTCGTGAAACCACCGCCACGCGGCTTCCGCTCTCCACATCTGACGCGGTGAAAGGATGGCCGGACAGAAAGCGGAGACCGAACATCTTCCAGTATACGTCATCCACACCTAAGACACTCATCTCGGTAACGCTCAGTCCATCGGAACCGACATCCTTCGTTTCGGAGTTGTTGGTCAGCGACATATATTTCACCCCTTTGAGCTCTTCATAAAGTTTCTTTACCCCCGCATTGGAAAGATAGCTTGACATGGAGCCATTCTCAAAAGTCACGTCAACGCCGAATCCTATCAGCAGACGGTCGCGGTTCTCCTCCGGCGCCACCGGCACGAAACTGACGCGGTCCACCGTGAAGAGCACCATCACCATGAAGATGGCGAGGGCGGTACCGGCCACGGAGATCCACATCACCAACGGCTGATGGTGCATCTCATATAATATCTGACTGAAATATCTTCTCATCTTGTCATATATGTTTCTTGGTTGTCCTGTTTCAAATCACCTGACGACCGTCGAGGAAGTGTATCACGCGGTCGGTTTTCGAGGCCTGCTCCTCGTTGTGGGTCACCATCACGATGGTGCGTCCGTCGGTGCGGTTCAGCTCATGCAGCAGGGTCATCACCTCGGCACCCATGCGCGAGTCGAGGTTTCCGGTAGGCTCGTCGGCGAGTATGATCTTCGGGTCACCAACAATGGCTCGGGCGATCGCCACCCTCTGGCACTGTCCACCGGAAATCTGCGAGGGGAAGTGCTTCATGCGGTGGCTCATTCCGAGTCGATCCAGGACCTCCCTCACGCGACGGTCGCGCTCCTGAACCGACACTCCGGAGCGATAAACCAGCGGCAACGCCACGTTGTCGGCCACGTTGAGCGACGGTATCAGATGGAAGCTCTGGAAAACGAATCCGATGTTACGGTTGCGGAACTCCGACATCTGCGTGTCGTTCATCCGGGCGGTAGAGCCGCCGAGCAGATCCACGACACCCTTGGTGGGACTGTCGAGAAGTCCGATCAGATTGAGCAACGTCGACTTGCCGCAGCCCGACGGACCCATCACGCTTACGAATTCCCCCTCCTCCACCGTGAGGTTCACGTTCTCGAGAGCCACGGTCTCGATCTCTTTGGTGCGGTAGATTTTCTCCACCCCTACAAGTTTTATTATATCCATGTCTACTTCTTATTTGCTTTGATTTTGATATGTCTGCTGTTCTTGAAGTCTTTCGGGTCATCGATGAGTATCCTCTCCCCCTCTTTCAGGCCGGACACCACTTCGACGGCGTCGAAGCTGCTGTCGCCGAGTTTGACGGGGCGCAGCTCATATTCATTGTCACCCGTCGCTACATACATCGCATACTGTCCCTTTCCTTTATAATATGTACCGTTGGGAATGTAGAGCACGTCGGGAATGGAGTCGTGGACCACACCCAGCTCGCAACGGCGTCCGGAGCGGAGATGCGTATCGGCATCATTGTCGAGAGTGACGGTGAAGCGGACCACTCCTCCAGAGGCGAGGGGCACGATATTAGCCACCCTTCCGCGGAGCTGCGCGCGACCAATCCTTACGTTTACCGCCGCTCCGATTCCCAATTTGTCGGCATCTGCCTCCGGCATCTCTCCCTCGATGCGGAAGCGGGAGAGGTCGGAGATGACCGCTATCTTCTCACCCTGGTTGACGGTTGCTCCTATCTGGGTGTTCAGGTAGGTCACCGTGCCCCGGTGCGGGGCGGTCACGCGGGCGTTGTCGAGGGTGCGCCGCATCTGGGCGAGGTTCTTGTCGAGGATGGAACGCTCGAGGTCGCGTCCCTCGGCGCTGGCCCGGTGGGTCTTGCGCAGATTGGCGAGTTGGCTGCGCATCTGGTCGAGCTCGAGACGCGATATGCGCCATGCGAGTTCCGCCTGACGGATCCGGTCGCCGGTACCGCTGCCGATGCTGTCGAGTTTCCGTTCGTTCTCCATCTCCACCCGCAGCCGTTCCGTCTGGATCTCCTTGCTCTTTATCTGCATCTCGAGGGTGCCTCGCTCGGTACTCTCACCGAGTCGTCCCCGCTCGTTCTCCGACATCTTGATGGAGCGCTCGTCGGAGAGTTTCTCGTATGCCATCTGTTCGCTGTAGGTGTCAAGCACAAGTAGCGGAGTCCCCTGCTCCACCACATCACCCTCGCGGACGCATGTCTCCGTAATGACAGATGTCACCGGAGAGACCATTATCTCCTCATAGACCGGTACGATGAGTCCGGATGCCACCGCGGTGGTCTCTATGCTTCCTCTCTTCACGGTCGCGGGCATTACATCCGATTCCCGGTATGTCTTCCCTCCGATGAGGAATATCGCGACGGCCAATCCCGCAAGGACCAATCCCGGCGCAGCTATCGACAGCGCCATCTTGCGGCGCCGCCTCTTTTTTTCCTCTGTAGATATTTCTCTGTCCATACCTGTAGCATCGCAATATCCGTTCCAATTCGACATCAGGTTGATTATGTGCAGGTTGCCGTTTGAAGGAACTGTCCGATTCCGGACACCCGGTACAAATTCGGACACTTTGCTGTACACAGTCAAGCAACTATTTAAGCGATGCCGATGTTATTCATGTATACCATATTGCAGCGGAGCGGTTATGAGAAAGTATTATTGTAGCGAAAACGGATATGTGGAGCATGAGCGGTGGGTACCTCATTGCTGGGTTGATGTGGAGTGTCCTGACCGGGAGGATCTGGGATTCATGCTTGATGACCTCGGCATCCCATCTTCCTTCCTCACGAGCATATCGGATAACGACGAGCGTCCGCGCATCGAGCACGAAGGGGACTGGAGCCTGACCATAATCCGGATACCGATGCGCGACACCGTAGGCGACGTACCCTTCATAACCGTACCGCTGGGCATAGTCAGCAACAACGAGGTGATGCTGACACTGTGCTACCATTACACAGAACTACTCCCCGACTTCATCAACCATACCCGCTGCAAGGGAATAGAGATTACGGAGACAAGCGATTTCATCCTGCGCATAATCCACTCGGCCTCATACTGGTACCTGACCTATCTCAAGGAGATAAACCATACGGTGCAGGAGGGGGAGAAAAAACTGCGGAAGGCCATCCGCAACGAAGATCTGTTAGGGCTGATGAAGCTGCAGAACACGCTTGTCTATTTCAACACTGCGATCCGCGGCGACGAGAGTCTGTTCGGCAAGATACGCCATGTCTACCAGAAGAGTTATGATACCGATCTTATGGAAGACGTGGAGATAGAGATGCAGCAGGCGGAAAATACCGTGGATGTCTACAACGACATTCTCGAGAGCATCATGGACTCGTACGCCTCGGTGATCTCCAACAATGTGAACGCCATCATGAAGAAGATGACGGCGGTGTCGGTGGTGCTGATGGTGCCGACGTTGGTGGCGAGCTTCTACGGCATGAACGTGGAGATCAGCTACGGCAACCACTGGTGGGTGTTTTTCGCTATCATCGGCGGCAGCATGCTGACCGCGGTGCTGCTCTACTTCATCCTCCGCCGCGCCAACTGGTTCTGAAGCGAAACAGGAGGCCGGCCCTCTGCCCGGCGCCCGGAGAAGCCGGAGGAACCCCGAGATCCTCGAGAAACCCGAGGACCCCGAGAATCTCGATAAGCCGGAGAATTCCGGAGAAAAACATGTTTCTCAGCATATTACTTTGCCGTATCCACGACTATTCATACCTTTGTAATCAGCATCAGGAATCTGGCTCTTGGGAGACCAATCGCATCTTAGGGAACCATCCTGATTCCAACCTAACCAAAAAACCGGCATAAACTATGGGCGTAAATATTAAGTTTTCTCAGTCGTATCACTGGCTGAATTCCTGGATTTTAGCCAATGTAATACAGTTGGCCACACAGGATTTCTGCGAACGGTTCGTTGACTACCGTATGGACCCGGGACGCCGTCTTTACGACCAGATGGTGATGGCCGCACGTTGTGGCGTGGCCAACATCGCCGAAGGCACCGCGCGACACTCCACATCACTCGAGACAGAAATGCGTCTGCTGGATGTGGCGAGAGCAAGCTTTGACGAACTTCAGGGAGATTTCTTTAATTTCATTCTCCGCAAGAATGCAGAAGTATGGCCGATGGGTAATCCGGACCGCGAGGCAATATGGCAATTGAGACTTGACAAACCTCAATATACCGGTGACTACCTGCACGAAGCCGCCAAACATATACTCGCCCAAAAGAGCAGATTAAGCCGTTGGCTCGATTTAGACGACCCCATCATGGTCGCCAATGCGCTGCTGATACTCTGTCTGCGCGAGAACAAGATACTACAGGCCCAGATAGAGGGCAGGCTGGAGAGTTTCCGCCAGTCCGGCGGATTCACCGAGAATATGACCGCCGAACGACTCGACGCCCGCAAGGCGCAAGCCACATCGAGCGGTGCCCCATTATGCCCGAAATGCGGGAAACCGATGCTCAAGAGATTGCAGAAAAGGGACAGATGCAGGGTCGCGAGTTCTGGGGTTGCAGCGACTACCCCAACTGCAACGGAACCCGTCCAATAGACCCAAGGCAGCCAAAAGCACCTGACCAGCCGAAAGACCCTAATCAACCAAACTAACCGCCCCCTCAGCATCTCAGCTCCTCGAGGTCCTCGGACTTCTCGAGTTCCTCGAGAATCTCGAGAATCTCGGGGTTCTCGTGATTCTCGGCTTTTCTATTTTTATACCGGAGTCCGGGGCCTTGAGAAAGGCCCGGCTCCTAATCACAATGACATCATTTTCGAGATTTATTTTAACTTTTTGAAATATTTTTTACGAAATATTTTGCAAATTTATATTAAAGCACTATATTTGCCGACAGAACACATAGACATTATCGATACGCGATAATCCTACGCTGGAAAAAGTATTGATTTCACGAGGGCGGTTTTATGCGGAATAGCCCGAATAAAAGATATATCTACTTCGGCTATGCGGTTACTGAGTATGCGGATTTAGAACAGAACAGATACAGAACGAGATAACTAATAATAATAATTTTAAACTTAACGCTTATGAAAAAGGTCAACAACCTATTCATGTTGCTCGCTGCAATAATGGCGTTGTCGGTAACATCGGCGAGGTCCGAAACCGTCAGCGAATATCATTGCAATTTCGATACAAGTATCGATACGAGCGACCATGCATTCCAGGTAGCCTCCAACTGGGGGCACAAGGTAGACTCCTACAATGCAAAAGAAACATGGGGCAACTATGATTACTTTGTGGATTATAAGTATTACTCCGGCGCCGGTGTAGACGGTTCGTATGCCCTTAAGGCAGGGTCTCAGAATATCGGATTCCAGGGGGATTGGTGGGGTACTCCTGCCGACCTTAAGGATGTTAACGACCTGCTAATCACCCCCCCCAGCTAATGGAACCATCAGTCTGGCAGTTAAAAAGACAGCCGATGCGGGAAATGTCAAGTTCTTTGCCGTCGGCAACGACGGCACATTTGACTCGACTGCTCCGCTGAAAACAGTGACTTCCGATGAACTCACCACCACCGACTACACGACAGTGACATTCGAGGTGGACGATTTTACAAAAATCGGCATCCGCGCCGAAAATGTCTACATTGACGATTTCAAGGCATCGCAAGCAGACATTGTTCCGGAGAAGAAGATGCGGATTGTATCGTTCGACCCGAACGTACAGTCAGGATACACAACTCTCTATCAGAATGCCGAGAAGAAAATTCAGGTCACCTATAAGGTTGTGGTAGAGAATATAGGCGACACAGGAGCCGACCTGAAACAGGACGACGACGGCTATTCCATATCGCTCGTCTCCGAAAGCGGTTTCGTGATTGCCACCGTACCGGTGCCGCAGGATCTTGCAGTCGACGAGACTTCCGAGGAATTCACTGTCACAGGTTATATCGATGACGCCGACATCAGCAAAGTATGGAGTTATTCGACGGCCAACGTGCGGATAAACCTGCGCGAAGACCTGAAAGGCGCAGTGACCAATGGCTCCTATTACATGTACAAGAAGTATGAGCCGGTGTTCTATTTCCGCGTTAAGGACGCGTACTCGGCCTCCAATCTGACTCAGGCACAGTCGTTCGGAATCCTGAACGACGCATCCACGAAAGAATATGAGGTATTTAACGATGGTGGCGCTCCTCTGGTGATTAAAAGCATCGCTATCGGTGGCGGATTCACTGTGACTCCCTCCGAAGGCTTTACAGTGGAACCCGGCGCCAAGACATACGTCAACGTAACAATGCCGGCCGACCCCGGCAGCTATGACGGAGACCTGACATTGGTATGGGTAGACAAAGACAACGCTGACCAGACATATACGCTGCATTTCAACGGCAAAGTCCTGGCCGAAGGCACATGGTCGACCGAATTCATCAGCAACAACTACCAGTCCGGCTATCCGGAAGGCTCTGTCGCCCAGAGCGGAGTAACGACCTCATACAATTACCAGTCAGGTTCTTATAACCATTACTTAACGAACCAGCAGTATGCAACGGAGGAGAACAACAAGTTCATCACTCCCAAGCTCCACGTCGAGGCTGGCGACAAGATGTCCTTCGATGTCAAGAAAGCCACCGGCTCTACCAACAACATCAAGGTTTACCTTTCCACCGACCGCGTGAACTGGGGCGAGCCTGTGGCCAATCTCGACATTGCTTCCGCCGACTACGAGACGAAGGAAATCACCGCGGCTGAAGCCGGCGACTATTACGTTGCCTTCGCGCTGAACGGTGTTTACCTCGATAACCTCGCCGGGTTCAAGAAAGTCGACGTAGCACACGACCTCTACATCACCGGCATCCAGAGCGGATACTCGGAAAGCACCAATGTGAACGCGCAGAACGCGGAGACGGTCAACATCAAGGTTCAGTTAATTCCTGTCCTTGCAGCAAGCAAGAACGACTACACCGTCAAACTGTGCATAAGGGATGAGGAAGGAAACGCAACCGAGACCGATGTCGAATCGAAAGACCTCACCGCAAGCGCGATGACCATCTCGGCGTTCACGAAGGATTACACATTCGACGTTACGAAGTCATGTGTTCTCAAGGCATACTTCGTATTTACCTTCACCGACGGAACGGAATACGTATCGCCCGAACTCACCTACAATATTTCGCACGAGCCTGACTTCCTCTTCGTGAACAAGGACAAGCTCGGCTACAAGAACCGTCCCGATAGCGAGACAGCCGCCATCGACTTCGGCAAGGCCAACGAAGCTGTCGAGAACGCAGACTTCGCAATCTGGAACTGGGGTACCGCCGACCTTACCCTCACCTCCGTAGAGGCGAGCGAGAACTTTACTGTCAACGCTCTCGACCCCATGACCCTGAAGGGCAAGGAATACAGAATGCTGACGCTCGGCTTCAATCCCGATGCCACCGGCTCATACGAGGGTACTCTCACTGTGAAATATCTTGACGCCGCAGGCGCAGAACAGACTTTCACCATAGCTTTGACGGGAACCAAGCTCGACAGCAACAAGTGGTTTGCCGGCTTCGGATCAAAGGGAAGTGAGGCTTGGCCCGCAGGATCGCTGCATGAAAGCTATGTGATGTTGGCAAGTGATTACAATACCAACAACAGTTTCGCAAGAGCATACAACTACGATACGAACAACCTGTTCACTACTCCGAAGCTCCGTGCCGAAGCAGGAGAGACTCTTGAATTCAGCGCCCGCAAATACTCTGCCGGCAACAGCATCAACGTTTACGTCGGCGCAACCCGCGAAGAGCTGAACGACCTTGAGAACCGCACGCCGCTAATTACTTTCGAGAATCTCGACAATACAGCTTTCGAAACCAAGCAGATCACTTTTGCAGAGGCCGGCGAGTATTACATTGGTTTCGCACTTAAGGGCGTAGAAGTCGACGACATCTATGGACTAGAACTCGTTCCCGTGGCTCACGACATACAGATTGCTTCTGTAAGCATTCCCGCGACAGGAATGCAGAATGTGGCATCCTCCGTAACCGTCAATCTGCGCAATTTCGGTCTCAATCCTGAGACAGACTACGAGATTGTGCTCCACATCGGTGACGAAGTCTTCTCCGTAAAACCTGAGACTGAAATCCCCGTGATGAACACAACCACCGACGCACCGGTATCGCTGACCCTCAATATGCAGTCTCCGAAACCCGGAACATTCCCGGTTTACGTGGAGTTCAAGGCCGGTGACTACACCCTTGCGAGCGAAAGCCAGGATGTGGAATTCGCCGAGGAAACTGCCGGCGGCGAAATGGTTATCGGAAAGTTCCTGCGATATACTGACCAGGTTCCGGTAACGAACTATTGGCGCCACTCTGAGAGTGTGATGATTATCACTCCAGATGAACTCGGTATCTCGCAGGGGGATAAGATTTCCAATATATCGTTCAAGGGATATTATAACGCTTCCGCCAGGACTTCTGATGTGAAAGTATACGTTAGCCTTGTGGATGATCTTTCTATCGAACAGCCTGCCGCAGGACCTTATCCGAAGACCGGTCTCACGGAAGTATTCGGCAACGACAGCTATCAGTGGCCGATTGGAGGCAGTTACAACAATTCCATCGACATCTTAAAATCGACTTTGAGTACTCCGCTTGTATACGAAGCAGGGAAATCGCTGCTCATTGTTGTGGAATCGCATACTGCAGATCCATATTATAACCCTGCCGTACAATATGAATTGGCAGACGTGTCAGGGAAATGCTATTATGTATGCGAGGGCACTTCCGCTGCCTTTGAAACCAAGAATTGGGATAGCTCCTACCGTCCGGTTATTTATCTGACGGTTGAGGCCAATCCCGCCGTCGCCACCGGTAACGTGGCCGATGCGGAGGCAAATGCCGTAGAGGGCGCTACAGTCACCTTCGTAAGCGAGGATGGCGACAATGTGCAGTATCAGGGCACTACCGATGCCGAGGGTAAGTTCTCCGTCAACATCGTCCAGAGCTCGCGTACATACACCGTCACCGCCGAAAAGGATGGTCTGAAAGATATGAAGGAGGGCGTAACGGCTGACAACATGGCAGATCTCTCATTCATCCTGACCAAGTGGATCGAACTCAACGAAGAGGATGCGAATCTTCCCGCCGAGTCCACCACCGCGACTGTTCTTGTCGACATCAACCGCGAGGCCGGATACCACGCAGTTGCATTCCCCGTGACACTGTCCGACAACGACCTGAAGACTGTCTTCGGCAGCGATGTTGAGACATTCACATTCGAAGGCATGTCAGGCAACACCGCATGGTTCAAACCTTCCACACAGACCGAGTTCGCAGCCGGTGTGCCGATTCTGGTGAAGACTTACGCACCTTCGCAGCGCGTGGTTCTCGAAGCCGCACGCGAGGTTTCGAACGTCGCCAACAAGATAGATAAGGATGGCTATTCCTTCGAGGCAACCTACGCACCGCGTGCTCTCGCCGCCGGAGAGTTCATTCTCAGCGAGCAGAACTGGAAGCCTAACAATGAATCGCCCGAGACTCCCGCTGCCCTCAGCAACGAGATTCCTACCGTACGCGCATATCAGGCAGTGCTCCGCGCCCAGGATCCTGAGAACGCACCTGAAGCCATCTCGTTCGTAACGAGCGACAACAATCCTGTCGGCATCGAGAACATGATTATCGACGGCAGAAACGCAGAGATCTACAATCTGCAGGGCATCCGCGTCTACAATCCGGAACCCGGAATCTACATCGTAGACGGTAAGAAAGTGCTGATCAGCAAATAAGCTTTAAGGGAAGCGGACCTCCCGCTCTCCCCGATGAGACAATTCATTAAGGAGGCGCACGGCTTGGCGCCGTGCGCCTCCTGTCATTCAATACACAGCAATATGAAGAAGTTACTACTATCCGCAGCGGCTATCGGACTTATATGCTTCCTCCCCGTGCAGGCTCAGACCCTGCTTGAGGAGGATTTCGAGACAAGTACCACAGCCGACACTCCGTCGCCTATCGCCAAGGGCGCGGGCTGGAGTGTGATCAACAGCTACAACGGTAGCGAATTCAAGTACAACTGGCATAATGCCTACCGCGAACAGGACGAGAAATATGGTGGCCTCATCTACGGTGAACACTGCGCTCAGGTGGATGGCTCGCTTTTCGGCGACGGCGAGGGAATCGGTCCACGCGAGGAGATGCTTCTCACGCCGGAGCTTAACCTCGACGACACATATCAGCTTCAGTTCTCGTTCGTGGTCGGTCCGACCAACGCGCAGGAGGACTCCCGCTATGACCTTCAGGTGCGCGTGGTGGAGAACGGCGAGGACCCGACAACAGCCGAGACCATCTTCACGCTCCATGACGACCGCGTGCTCCGCGAGGCGGGCGTAGACCCCTACCCCGTGAATGACTGGAACATACGCACGGCCCGCCTCGACCTCTCCGATTTCAAAGGGAAGAAGGTGAAGTTGGCTTTCGTCTACAAGATGTACAAGAAGCAGGGCAACGTGGCCCGTATCGACGAAGTAAGCGTGAAGAAATTCACACCGGCCACTACCCCGCAGGCCCTCCTCTCGAAGGAGAGCTTCGACTTCGGCACCCTGCTGATCGGCGAGAAGAAGTGGAGCGACGTCTTCACTCTCTACAACCGAGGTACCGATGGACTCAAGATAACATCGGTCGACATGCCCGACTGCATTCAGCTCACGTTCGACCCGAAGGATGTGGACCTGCTCCGCAACGAGAAAGTTGAGTTCAACATCGCCTACACGGCCTCGATGACAAGCCCGGCCAACGGCAAGGTGGTGTTCCACACCAACGGCGGGGATGTGGAGATAGCCGTGAAGGCATCCAAGCAGCTTCTCCCCGAAGGAGCCACGCTTGAGGGCTTCGAGAAATATTTCCCGCCCGCAGGGTGGAAATCCACCGGATGGGCCCGCACTCAAAGCTCGATCGAGGGTGACTACTCGGCCGACTGCGACGGCGGCTACAGCAAGTGCTACCTGACTTCGCCGGCGCTCGACCTCACAGACGGCGGCGAGGTGACTTTCACATTCGCCAACATCTACAACGGTGAAGAGTCTCCCGAATATGACATAGAGCTTCAGCTGTCGCTCGACGGAGGTACCAACTGGACCAAGAAGTGGAGTACCTCCGGAGCCACTCTCAACGAGATACAGACAGTCAAGGTAAAGCTCTGCGACGTGGGCAGCGACGAGAGCTACATCCGCTGGTACTACCCGGAGGTGGAGAGCGACGACTACGGAGCCTTCGAGCACAGCCGATTCCTGCTCGACCGCGTGCTTCTGCCGAAACTGACCGGAGCTGACGGCGTTCCAGGGAAAGTGAAGCAGACAAGTCCCGCGCTCAACTCTGAGAACATCTATCCGAAGGATGTGACTCTTACATGGGAGCCGGCGCAGTTCGCAGATGGCTACCGACTCTATGTCGGCACCAACAGCGAGGCCGACGACCTGATCAAGGGAGAAGACCTCGGCGACGCATGCAGCTACACCATCCCCATCACGCTGAAATACGCCACCACCTACCGCTGGCGCGTGGTAGCCTACAACGACAAAGGCGACTCACCCACGGCCTCGGCATGGAGATTCACCACCCAGCCCGACGCCACGGTAGCGGCCTACCCCTACACACAGAACTTCGAGAACGTACAGGGCTCGGGCGTACCCGTGGGCTGGACCACCGGCTCGACAAGCGCTTACCCCAACCGGGGATGGAGCCCCAACAACATGTATCCCTACAAGACCGTCGACGCGTCTTATCCCGCCATGTCGTGCAGCTGGCTGAATCCCGACGAATACAGCTGGCTCGAGACTCCGGAGGTGAAACTTCCCGACGACAAAGTGATGGCCCTGACGATGCTCTGGGGTGACGGACATCCGAGCGACCTGAAGGTCGACCCGAGCGGACTGCGCGAGAAGCAGAACGCGGAGCCTGACAACGGCGTGGACCGTCTGTCGCTGCAGGTGCTCGAGGGCGGCGAGTGGAAGACACTCACCACACTTTCCGAGAAACCTGATGGAGAAGACATCCACTGGTGGATCTCCGAGAAAGTTGACCTCGCGGACTATCGGGGCAAGACCGTGAAGCTCCGCTGGCGCTACGACGCATTCTCCACGAAGAGCGACGGAGCCGCTATCGCACATGTCGTGATCGACGAGAACAAGGAATACACGGCCGGTCTGAACCGCTCTAGCTGGGATGCCGGCAAGGTGAACTGGAACAAGGCCATCGAATCCGGCGAGATCTTCACCCTCTTCAACCAGGGTACCAAGGACCTCGAGGTGGAGAGCGTTGAGTTCGGCAAATCCAACTTCACCACTTCCCTCAGGAAGGGGGACAAGATTCCTGCCGACGGAGCCATGAAGTTCAGCGTCCGCTTCGACGCACTGACCACAGCGGCTCCCGTAGAGGACAAACTGACCGTGACCCTGACCGGAGGCGCGGCATTCGAGCTCGCGCTCAAGGGTGAGGCACTTCCCGAAAACACCCTCTACTACAGCTTCGAGCCCAACGTAGAGGATTACGACTGGACCAAGGACTTCTCCATGATCGACGTGGACAAGGGTGTGAACTTCAACTTCACCTCCAGCTGGGTGAACTACTCGGCCGGTGGCCAGAAGGGTGCCTTCTCCGCCGAGAACGACAGCAATGAGACAGGACTTTACGGCATGATGAAACCGGTAAGCGGCCTCTGGGCCCTCGTGGCGGCATGTCCGCAGCAGGGTCACGCCGACAACTGGCTCGTATCGCAGAAACTCGCCATAAAGCAGGGCGCTAAGTTCAGCTTCTATGCGCGTAACCTCGACTCCAAGGGCACTGTACTCCCCGACCCGCTCCACTGCATCGAGATACTCGTGAGCGAGAAGAGCAATACGGAGACATCCGACTTCGCCGTACTGCGCGAACAGGAGGAGATTCCTCTCGCCGAGTACGACGAATGGAACTTCTATGAGGTAGACCTCAGCAGCTATGCCGGCAAGAACGTGCATGTGGCCCTGCGCCATCTCACCGACGCCACCACCAACCTCGCCTTCTTCGACGACCTCCGCTTCGACGGAGTCTCGACAGACATTATCGGCGCGGGCGTGGAGAGCATCGCGGCCGACACCTCAGTTGAGGTATTCGACCTGAACGGCATCCGCGTGGCCGAAGGCCGCGCCGGCGAGGCTCTCAAGGGTCTCGACAAGGGTGTCTACATCGTCAGAAGCATCTCCGACGCAGGCGTGAAGACCCTCCGCGTGATACTCTGATTACATTCTTCATAATCCGGTGCTCCGCTTTCCGGAGCACCGGATGCTTTTTATTCCATTGAATTATGAAAAGAATTTTACTGATATCCGCAATCCTCGCATCCGCCGTATCGATTGTCACGGCGCAGAGCCGCAACGCTCAGCTCAATCTGGAGGTCACCGCCGCCACCGGCGAGAGTCTCCTCGGACAAGAGGTCTCGCTCTTCCACACCGGTTTCCAGGTGAGCTACGAGACACTGAGCCTCGATGCCGACGGCCGGTGCAGCGTAAAGGTATATCCGGGTGAACACCGGCTGAACATAGACCGCCCCGGCTTCCTTCCTTACGAGAATGACTTCACAGTGCCTGACGGCACTGAAGCCACCACACTCAAAATCACCCTCGAGGAACTGACGCGCACTCCGTTCGCCCTCAACGCAGAGCTGAGGCATAACGCTCTGACCGGACAGGATGACATAATGTTGGGGTGGAACGAGGAGCCGTCGGTGTTCTTCGATGATTTCGAGAGTTACGATCCCTTCGCCATCTCATTCGGCGACTGGACCGGCATAGACGGCGACGGCATCGCGGCCGCTCCATTGGCGGGGTATTATCCCAACCGAGGTGTGCGCAACTACGCCCAGATCTTCAATCCGATGCAGACGGAGCCCGCCTGGTGGTGGGATTATCCGGTGCTCCGCCCTTATTCCGGCATGCAGTACGCCGGATTCGTACGCACTACCACCGGTGCTCCCAACGACGACTGGCTCATATCTCCGGTAATCACACCGGGAACCGACAACGTTCTCTCGTTCCTCGCCAAGGCAGCCGACAGGTACCTCGAGCGATTCATGGTATATGTCACAGAGAAGACCGACAACCCCGCGCCTGAGGATTTCATCCGGCTCGACACCGGCAATTACGAGAGCGTAGACTATCGTGAATGGGACCGCAAGGTCTATGACCTCTCCGCATACGCCGGCCGACCGGTGCGCCTGGCCATCCGCTATGTAAGCGACACGGAGCATTACGGAGCCTTCATGCTGATGGTGGATGACTTCTATGTTGGTCCCGAGCAGATCAAGAATGGCGCACGCTCCACTGCGGAGAAATGCCGCGCAATGCGCTCGCCGGCCAACCCCAACGAAACATTCCGTCTCTATCTTGACGGCAAGGAGAAAGGGACCACCGACGGGTATTCCTTCTTCTTCAATGACGTGCCCCCTGGCGAACACCGTCTGGGCGTGAAGGCCTGCTACAAGAAGTCGGAGAGCGACATGGCTGAAATCACATTCTACGTGCCTTCGGATGGCTATGCACGCGTCGGATTCGACGTGACAGCCGACAGCAAGCTCGACCCGGACGGAACAGTTATCTACTTGGTTGATGTCGACGGCACGGAAAGCGTGCAGCTCTCCGTTGAGGATGGCGGCGCGGAGGCACTGTCGCTACCTCTCGGGAAATATTCGGTCAATGTTCCTGAAGGTGCATATCAGACATGGACACGTGAGATAGAGGTCAAGGATGACATGCGCGTGGATGTGGCTCTTACCGACAACATCATCGACCCCTACAACATCACTTCCGACCTTCTCGAGGATGGCTCATTCTCATTGCGCTGGAATCAGGAACTCGGTTTCGCCGAGAGCTTCGAGGATTGCGATGACTTCGCCACCGGCAGCTTCGGAGGCTGGACCAGCGAGGACCGCGACAAGATGCCGGTATACCCCATCGCCCTCGGCAGTCAGGACAATGTGGTGTCGTTCCCCGGATCGGGAACGCCTGCCAATCCGCAGCCATTGGCGCCGATTGTGTTCAATCCCTGGAACACGGTGCCGGCGATGCTTCCTGAAGACCCTGCAATCGCCGCATACGACGGCAATAAGTCGATAGCATTCTTCTCGGCACAGCAGGCCACCAACGACAAATGGCTCATCTCGCCCGAAATCGGAGTCTATGACGGCTTCTCACTCACATTCCACGCTAAGGCGTACGCCGCGCAGTATCCGGAGACCTTGGAGGTATACTGGGCTAAGGCCGTCAAGCCAGAGGAGATGAACCCGCTCGGCACGGTCGAGAACGTGGTCAGCTCGGCATGGGGCGAATATACAGTGCCTCTCGATGAACTTGCCGGACAGAGGATAAAGATCGGTTTCCGCTATGTGTCGCACGACTCATTCCTACTGCAGCTCGACGACGTGCGAGTGGCTCCGACCGACGGTCAGGGCGCGCAGGTGGATTACGGCAACATCCTCCACTTCGAGATCATGCTTGACGGCGAGGTGATAGCAACCGTCGAAAAACCTGAATTCATCCTCCCCTCCCCCGCTACCGGCAAGCACACTGTCGGAATCACCGCAATATACAAGTCGGGACGCTCCAAGACAGTGGAGTATATTCTCGAAGGACTCTCCGGAATAGAGGAGATCGACTCCGACAGGGATTCAGTATGGTTCGACCTTCAGGGACGCATGGTGAGCCCCGCAAACCTACAGCCCGGAATCTATCTGAAGAGCACCGAAGGGAAGACATCTAAAATAATGGTAAAATGAAAAGATCAGATATTTTGACATTGGGAGCGGCGCTGCTGCTCTCGGTGGTAATTCCTCAGATGGCGATGGCTGCCGACGACATGGGTCTCGAACCCAACGAGAAGCTGATAGGCTACAGTGTCACCAACGACTACAGCGAGGAGGGGGCATTCGTCGGCGAGGCGGGTACGTACGCCATGGGGGCGCTCTTCGAGAAGAACCAGCTTCTCCCCTACGCCGGCTGCCCCATAGTGGGCATGCGCATCGCCAGCTGTGGCAACCAGGCCTCGACACGCGTCTTCATCTATGACGGCGCGGACCTCGGGAAACCGATGATGCAGCAGAAGCAGCGCCTCTATCCTGGCTGGACCAACATACGCTTCAATTCGGAACCTTACGTGATACGCGGCGATGAATCGCTCTTCTTCGGCTATGATTACGTGGAGTCGGAGGAGATCGCTTCGGAGAACGCACGGGCGGTTTTAGCCGTGACCGGAGAGACGACCTACGGCGGTTTCGTTCTGCTGCGCGACGGCGAATTCAGCCAGATCACGGAATCCGGGGTGCTTTGCGTACAGCTCATCATCGACACCACCAATCTTCCGAGTGCCAACCTCGCATTCAGTTTCACCGATACCGGTTTCAAATACAAGAAACTCGGCGAACCTCTGGAATTCTATGCCTCGATGTCGAACGTGGGACGAGACAACATAACCGGTTTCACGGCCTCTGTGTCATTCGACGGCGGAACTCCCGTGATGGTTGATGCCGATTTAAAGGTCGCTCCCGGCAAGTCGGAGACTTGGCAGACCGTCATTCCTACAGAGGGAATGGAGATAGGCATCCACGATATGGAGGTGAAGATTGTGAAGATCAACGGCGTGGACAACGAACCGAACGCAGCCTCCACCTGCCACAAGCGCTTCGCGCTCTACGAGAACTCGCTGCGCCGCGCCAAGAGCTATATGGAGGTATTCTCAAGCCAGCAGTATGTCTATTCCTCACTCCTCGACGAAAAGCTTGAGAACCTGAAGGCGGAGACCGACATGCCTGACTCATCGAAGGAACTGTTCGACCCCTCGACGCTGGAGATTGCCAAGATCTTCGAGCCGGAGACGCCGCTGGCCGCAGCCGGCGGTGAGACCTACTGGAATCTGTATGCATTCGACGTACCGGTGTTCTCCGTGAACCGCGCGCTCTTCCCCGGCGAGGCCAATGTGGCCTATTCGGTCAACGACTACTTAGGTATGCCGATTCCCGGACTGATCACAGGCATCATGGCCGATATCGCGATGCAGGACCTTGAGGTGCCGACATTCGCAGAGGTGAATGTGGAGACCAATTACGACAAGGTTTCGCGGCAATGTGACGTGACGGTATCGGGAAAGGCTCTTCCGGAGCTCAAGGCCATCTGCGGCACGCCGGTGCTGTCGCTGCTGCTGGTTGAGGATGGCGTGGAATCTCCGCAGGCTATACTTGCGGGCAGCGACGCGAAGCTGCAGGATGATTACATCCACAACGACGTGATACACGCCTGGCTCACCGGAACCGGCGGCATAGAGATAGAACCGGAGAACGACCGCTACGTGGTCCGTCACAACTTCACGCTTCCGGAGGGCTGCAACTCCGGCAACTGCCGCGTGGTGGCACTGATATCTAAGAAAACGGAAGGGATGACAGCCGACAACATCGCCGACTTCGATGTGCTGAACTGCAACTCGGCCCCGCTGACGGATGTCACGGCTGTGAGCGGCCCGGCAACCGAGGACAATATCCCCTCGCGCCGCTTCCGCATCGACGGCACAGAAGTCCCCGCGGAAGACCCCTCCCCCGGACTCTACATCACCATCGACCGGCATGGCCGCGCCTCCAAGCAGCTTCGACTCTAAAAAAGAAAACCCGCATCCAATGCGGGTTTTCTCCGATTCCACTATAAACTATATCTAACTAAACTTACCATGTTCAAACTTTCTCGCGAAACCTTGGACATTCTATCCATATTGCTTTGTACCTTTAGAACAAAGGTCGCGGGACAGTGTTGACTTTTTTCACCTATTTTACACCGATTTAATATCTTTTTACTTAAACTATAAAATCCTTGAATCTGGCGTAATATCAAGGCCGGCGGCTTCGACAA